>NZ_JBCIVJ010000018.1:0-96361 GCF_039409775.1 Phytobacter palmae
CCGCCGATTCGGCGGTTTTTTATTAGCGGTAAGGCCTTACATAAGCGGCCTTGCCAGTTGTACCAGCGAAATCAGCGGCTGCGGGTAGATACCAAGCAGCAGTACGAGTAGTGCAGAGATCAGTACCACAACACCACCGGCGCTGTACTGCCAGTTACTCGGTGCATCACGGTTAAGCTGTTGCGGCGCGCTCAGGTAGAGACTCACCGCCACACGCAGGTAGTAGTAAAGACCAATTGCAGAGCCCAGAACCACGGCTGCCGTCAACCACCACAGGTGTGCCTGTACACCCACGGCCAGTACGTAGAACTTACCGATAAAGCCCAGCGTCATTGGAATACCTGCCAGCGATAGCATCATCACCGTCATTACCGCTGACAGAATCGGACGATGCCAGAACAAGCCGCGATAGGAGAACAGGGATTCTGCATCCGGACCGCGATACGGGCTCGACATCAGGCTCACCACGCCGAACGCGCCGAGGCTGCTGAACAGATAACCGGCCAGATAGACACCTACTGTTTCCATCGACATCTCACCGCTTTGCAGTGCAATCAGCGCTACCAGCAGATAACCCAGATGGGAAATGGAAGAGTAACCAAGCAGACGTTTAATATTGGTCTGGCTCAGCGCCATCAGGTTACCGAAGATAATAGAAACGAAAGCGATCAGACCCAGTACGACACGGATGGCTTCGCTTTGGCCTACCGGTGCGTACAGGAACAGACGCATCACGACGCCAAAGATAGCAATCTTGCTTGCCGTCGCCAGGAAGGTCGAAACCGGCGCTGGCGCCCCCTGATAAACGTCCGGCGTCCACAGGTGGAACGGCACCAGAGACAGTTTAAAACCAAGACCAACAATCATCAGCCCCAGACCGGTCAGCAGCAGCGGTTCATGCAGCACATCCCCGGTAATGCTCTTGCCCAGCGCGACGAAAGACAGATTGCCGGACTGTGCGTAAACCAGCGCCATACCGAACAGCAGAAAAGAAGAGGCTGCGGCAGACAGGATGGTGTACTTGATACTGGCTTCCAGCGAACGTTTTTGACGAAAAGCGTAACCAATCAGCCCGAACAGCGGTAAAGAGATAAGCTCGATACCAAGGAACAGTGCGGCCATATGGTTGGCGTTCGCCAGCAGAATTCCGCCCAGTGCAGCTATCAGCACCAGTAAATAGAACTCTTCTTTGTTGTCGTTGTAGCCTTCAAGCCAGGGGTATGCAAACGTACAGGTGGCAAGGCTCGCCAGTAGCACCAGGCCGGTATACAGCATGGCGTAACCGTCGACGCGCATTAATGGCGTCACGTCCATCGCGCCCGCCTGGCCAACAAACCAGAGCGACAGCAGAGCGACGTTCAGACCAATAACCGATAGCGTGGCATTGAAGAAATGGTTGCGTCGCCACGCAATGGAGAGCATCACAACCACCACCGTCAATCCGACGATCAGCAGCGGCAGCAGCGCAATCAGGTGTTGTGTGGTTAAAGTCATAAGCGCTTTACGGCCTTGTAGTAGAAACTGAATTAACAAACCACTGCTGGATATTACTCATCGCGGAATGCGAGGTATCCAGAATCGGCTGCGGATAGAAGCCAAGCAGTACCAGAAGTACAACCAGCGACAAAATCATCAACAGCTCGCGCAGTGACATCCCTGGTAACGCTTTACTGGCCAGCTCGCTTTTTGCTTTACCGAAGTAAGCGCGATGCAGCATCGCCAGTGAGTAAACAGACGCGAACACCAGACCAAAGGTCGAAATAACGGTAATCACCGGAACGACCTGGTAGCTGCCGAACAAAATCATAAATTCGCCGACGAAGTTACCGGTGCCAGGCATACCCAGGGTGGCAACCGCGAAGAACATCGATAAGGCTGGCAACCATTTAATTTTGCCCCACAAACCGCCCATCATACGCATATCACGGGTATGCAGACGTTCGTACAGCTGGCCGCACAGGATGAAGAGGCCGGCGGCAGAAAGACCGTGGGCAATCATCTGAATAACCGCGCCCTGATAGGCCAGTTGGCTGCCGGTGTAGATGGCAATCAGCACGAAGCCCATATGCGAAACGGAGGTATAGGCGATCAGACGTTTGATATCGTACTGCGAGAAGGCCATCCACGCGCCGTAGAAAATACCAATTACACCCAGCCACATGGCAATCGGCGCAAACTCGGCAGAAGCGTTCGGGAACAGTGGCAGTGCGAAACGCAGCAGACCATAGGCCGCGGTTTTCAGCAAGATGCCTGCCAGGTCAACGGAACCTGCCGTCGGTGCCTGGGAGTGCGCATCCGGCAGCCAGCCATGCAACGGAACAACCGGCATTTTTACTGCAAACGCGATAAAGAAGCCCAGCATCAGCAGGTATTCAACGCCAGCAGACATCGGGGTTTTCAGCAGGTCTTCATAGTTGAAAGTCCAGACGCCTGTCGCGTTATGATGCACCAGTACCAGCGCCAGAATCGCAATCAACATCACCAGACCACTTGCCTGGGTATAAATGAAGAATTTGGTCGCTGCGGTGATACGCGTCTTCCCGTCGGAGGCTTTGTGGCCCCAGAGAGCGATCAGGAAGTACATCGGCACCAGCATCATTTCCCAGAAGAAGAAGAACAGGAACATGTCGATGGCCAGGAACACGCCGATGACGCCACCCAGGATCCACATCAGGTTCAGGTGGAAAAAGCCCTGATATTTTTCGATTTCACGCCAGGAACAAAGTACCGCCAGTACGCCGAGGAAACCGGTCAGCACCACCATCAGCAGAGACAAACCGTCGAGCGCTAAATGGATATTGATGCCAAAACGCGGGATCCATGGGAGTAAAAACTCCGATTGCCACTGCGGAATGCCAGCGGATTGCGTCAGTGAATAGCCGCCCTGCAACCAGAGTTGCAGGCCAAGCGCCAGCGTGAGTCCCATGGTTATCAGCGCTATCCAGCGCGGCACACGTACGCCGAAGCGTTCGGTCTGCCAGCACAGGAAGCCACCGATGAAGGGAATTAGTATTAGCCAGGGTAGTAACATGGCGATTTTTATTCCTTGTTAAAGTCCGGTTCAGGCTCTCTTGCTCGTCATAGCGAACTCCGGCTGTGCTCACAATCTTCACGTACTTTATACGCTCCGGTTGTTGCGCGCAGGCGGTGCCTACTTTGACTTCGCCGATAATGCCTGTCCTTACGGACCGATTTTCAACGAATTCTCACAACAGAAAATTCAATTCAGTTTGAGGCTTGTTATGCCGGGTGACGCCAACGCTTACCCGACCTACGGTGTCGTAGACCCGGCTGTCACACCGGGTAACACAACGCTCTCAAACTCAACGCAATACCATCAGCAATGCCAGAATCACCACTGCGCCAATGCTCATAGATGCCACATACCAGCGCAGGTATCCGTTCTCGCTGAACAGCAGGCCACGGCCAGCGAAGCGGGAAAGGATTGCCGGAATGTTCATCAGTGCATTGAGCGGATCGCTCTTAAGCAGCCAGGCCACGCCGAGGAACGGTTTAACGAACACGCGATCGTATAACCAGTCGAAGCCCCACGCGTTAAACCACCACGTACCGAAGAAACGACCCGCCGCACTGTTCGCGACAGCGTTGACCAGGCTGCGTTTACCCAACCACAGCCAGGCTGCCAGCAGGATACCGACGATAGCAACTGCGCCCGAAGCCACTTCCAGCATGACCACGCTACCGTGTTCAAGCTCTGTGGTTTCCGGCAGTACGCCATGCAGCGGCGGAACAATCATCGCGCCGACAAACGTGGACAGTACCAGCAGCACAATCAGCGGCAGATGATGGGTAATCCCCTTCCCTGCATGCGCATGAATTTGTTCTTTGCCATGGAAGACGATGAAAATCATACGGAACGTATACAGCGAGGTCATAAACGCGCCGACAAGGCCCGCAACCATCAGGTTGATATGACCGTTCGCCACGGCACCCGCAAGAATTTCGTCCTTACTAAAGAAGCCCGCCGTCACAATCGGTAATGCTGACAGCGCCGCACCACCGACAAGGAAACAGGCATAAACCAGCGGAATAGACTTACGCAAACCGCCCATTTTGAAAATGTTCTGCTCGTGATGGCAGGCCAGGATCACCGAACCCGACGAGAGGAACAGCAGCGCTTTAAAGAATGCGTGCGTCATCAGATGGAAAATCGCCGCATCCCACGCCTGCACGCCCAATGCCAGGAACATATAACCAATCTGGCTCATGGTGGAGTAAGCGAGAACGCGTTTGATGTCGGTCTGTACCAGCGCAGCAAAACCCGCCAGCAGTAAGGTTACTGCCCCGACAATCCCAACCAGATGCAGAATTTCCGGCGTTAACAGGAACAGGCCATGCGTGCGCGCAATCAGGTAAACACCCGCAGTCACCATCGTTGCGGCGTGGATCAGTGCGGAGACAGGCGTTGGGCCTGCCATCGCATCAGCCAGCCACGTTTGCAACGGCAACTGCGCCGATTTACCGACCGCACCACCCAGCAGCATCAGTGTCGCCCATTGCAGCATGGTGCTGCCGTTGGCGAAGTGCTGTGGTGCCAGTTCAACCATTTCGCGGAAGTTCAGCGTGCCCAGTTCGTTATAAAGAATGAACAGCGCAAAGGCGAGGAAGACGTCACCCACGCGGGTTACGACAAACGCTTTCATTGCAGCTGCGCCATTCTTCGGATCGGTGTAGTAGAAACCGATCAGCAGATAAGAACACAGACCCACGCCTTCCCAGCCCAGATACATCAACAGCAGGTTATCCGCCAGCACCAGAATCACCATGCTCGCGATAAACAGGTTGGTGTAGGCGAAGAAGCGGGAGTAACCCTCTTCACCGCGCATATACCAGGAGGCGAACATATGGATCAGGAAGCCAACCCCGGTGACCACAGAGAGCATGGTCAGCGACAGACCATCCAGCACCAGACTAAAGCTGATGTTGAAGTTGCCAACAGACATCCAGGTCCACAGCGGTTGGGTGAACCCCTGATGACCGTTATTGATGAAATCCAGTCCGACAATCGCCGTTACCAGCGCAGATAAGCCGATAGAGCCGATACCCACGGTGGCAGACAGATTTTCCGACCAGCGCCCGCGAGAAAAAGAGAGCAGCAAAAAGCCAATCAGAGGAAAAATAATGGTTAAGGCGAGCATGTTCATCCACGCATCTCACTTACTGAATCGATATTCAGATTCTGACGGCGACGATGGAGTTGCAGCAGCAACGCCAGGCCAATACTCGCTTCGGCAGCCGCGAGGCTAATGGCGAGGATGTACATTATCTGACCGTCAGTCTGCCCCCAGTAGCTGCCTGCCACCACAAAAGCCAGCGCAGCGGCATTGATCATGATCTCAAGCCCGATCAGCATAAACAGCAGGTTGCGACGAATAACCAGACCCGTTAAGCCCAGCACGAATAATATCGCCGCGAGGATCAGTCCATGTTGTAAAGGGATCATGCGCGCTCCTCCGTTTTTCTTTTCGCGCGATCGTCCGCCCGATTGCTCAGCACTTCACCCATGCGATCTTCACGACCAACATGGAAGGCGACCACCAGGCCTGCCAGCAGCAGCATAGAAGCCAGCTCAACCGCCAGCACATATGCGCCAAACAGGTCCTTGCCCACCGCTTTCGCGCTGATCGGCGTACCATCAATACCCTGATCGTTAACGCCAGTAATGGCATAGACAACCACGCCCAGCAGCACGGCAGACAACAGCGCCGGACCAACCCAGACTTGCGGTCTCAGCCACTGGCGCTCCTGTTCGATTTCGCTGCCGCCCAGATTGAGCATCATCACCACAAACACAAACAGCACCATAATGGCGCCCGCGTAAACGATGATTTCCAGCGCACCGGCAAAATAGGCGCCAAGTGAGAAGAAGACACCTGCAATCGCCAGCAGCGACACGATCAGGTACAGCAACGCATGCACCGGATTAGTATGGGTAATAACCCGTAGTGTCGCGAGGATGGCTACCAGGCCACAGATATAAAAAGCGAACTCCATTGCCCCTCTCCTTACGGTAACAGGCTCTTGACGTCGATAGGTTTGGCTTCGTTCTGCGCCTCGCCTTTATCTTTCCCGTCGATTGCCATACCTGCCATCCGGTAGAAGTTATATTCCGGATATTTACCCGGACCGGAGATCAGCAGATCCTCTTTTTCGTACACCAGATCCTGGCGCTTGTACTCACCCAGTTCGAAGTCTGGGGTCAGCTGGATTGCAGTCGTTGGGCACGCCTCTTCACACAGACCGCAGAAAATGCAGCGAGAGAAGTTAATACGGAAGAATTCCGGATACCAGCGGCCATCTACCGTCTCTGCTTTTTGCAGAGAGATACAGCCTACCGGACACGCAACCGCACACAGGTTACAGGCTACGCAACGCTCAGCGCCGTCCGGGTCACGCGTCAATACGATGCGACCACGATAGCGCGGCGGCAAATACACCGGTTCTTCCGGGTACATCCTGGTTTCGCGTTTTGCAAACGCATGCAGGCCGATCATCCAGATACTGCGCACCTGGGTGCCGAAGCCCACGAGTAATTCTTTTAAAGTCATGGTCTTTTCACCCCTTATTGCGCTTGCCAGAGAATGACAGCCGCCGTACCCAACAGATTGAGAAGCGTCAGCGGCAGACATATTTTCCAGCCGAAGGACATTACCTGGTCATAACGCGGACGGGGTAACGCTGCGCGAATCAAAATGAACATCATCATAAAGAACGCAGTTTTAATCGCGAACCAGATGAATGGCGGTAAGAACGGGCCATGCCAGCCACCGAAGAACAACGTCACCATCAGTGCAGAGATGGTCACGATACCGATGTATTCCCCCACAAAGAACAGGCCGAACTTCATACCGGAATATTCAATGTGGTAACCATCGGCCAGTTCCTGCTCGGCTTCTGGCTGGTCAAACGGATGACGGTGACACACCGCCACGCCCGCGATAGCAAAGGTAATAAAACCAAAGAACTGCGGAATAACGTTCCAGATATGAGCCTGGTTGTTGACGATGTCGGTCATGTTGAATGAACCCGCCTGCGCCACCACGCCCATCAGCGAAAGGCCAAGAAACACTTCGTAGCTCAGCGTCTGCGCAGAAGCACGCATCGCACCGAGCAGGGAGTATTTGTTGTTACTCGACCAGCCAGCGAACAGCACCGCGTAGACCGCCAGACCTGCCATCATCAGGAAGAACAAAATCCCGATGTTCAGATCAGCCACCACCCAGCCCGGACTCACCGGAACAATGGCGAAGGCCAACAGCAGAGAGGTAAAAGCGATCATCGGCGCGAGGGTGAAGATAACCCGGTCAGTAAATTTCGGGATCCAGTCCTCTTTAAAGAACATCTTGATCATGTCCGCGACAATCTGGAGTGAACCACCCCAGCCTACGCGGTTCGGTCCGTAGCGATTCTGGAACAGACCGAGCAGACGACGTTCGCCAAAACTCATGAGCGCGCCGCAGGTGACCACAACCAGCAGGATCACGACAGCCTTGATGATACCTAACAGAATGTCGATAACATCCGGTGTTAACCAACTCATGCTTGCGCCTCCTGCAGATTTTCAAGACGTGCTCCGGCCAGTACCGGCGCAATGCCCGGCATGCCCATCGGCAGCCCTACCTGCCCTGCCGTCAGCCCTTCGGAAAGCTGCAACGGCAGGCTGATAGTCTGACCGTCGTAACTGAACGAAATATACGCGCCCGCATTCACCCCCAACTTCGCAGCATCTGCCGGGTTGAGTTTGATATACGGCTCCGGCATACGGCTCTGGAAGACCGGAGAACGCTGAGACAGTTCATCACTGCCGAACAGATGGTAGTAAGGCGCAATTCGCCACTGGCCGTCCTGCGGTGTAAAGCCTGCCGGAACGGAAGTGAAGTAATCCAGGCCGGTAGCGGAGGCTTCAATCAGACGCACGCCCGGATCGCCGTGGCGCAGTGAACCGCCTACCTCAGCCTGGAACTTGTTCCATGCCTGCGGGGAGTTCCAGCCCGGTGCCCATGCGAACGGAATTTGTGAACGCGGTGCGGACGGCTGGTTGTTCCCTTCCATTGAGAAGGCGAACATGGTGTCTTTATCCTGCGGCTGGCGAGGTTCGTGAACACTGATATTGGCGCGCATTGCCGTACGACCACTGTAGCGGTGCGGCTCACGTGCCAGTTTCTGACCACGGATACGGAAGCTGGCATCCGGTGCGGCGTCTTTGATACCGGCGAACTGCGGCATTTTTTCAACTACAGCATCGATAACATGGTCAAGCTGCGTCCAGTCCACTTCCCGGCTCTGTACGGTGCTGTGCAGTGAGTGCAGCCAGCGCCAGCTTTCCAGCATAATTGTCTTGCTGTCGTAATAGGCCGGGTCATACACCTGGAAGAAGCGCTGGGCGCGTCCTTCGTTGTTGATAACCGTACCGTCGCTTTCCGCGAAGCTTGCCGCAGACAGCACCAGATGCGCATGGTCCATAATCGCCGTACGCTGATGATCAATAACCAGCACCAGCGGCGCTTTATCCAGCGCAGCATTCACACGGCTGGCAGCAGCATGACGATGCAGATCGTTTTCCAGCACGATGACTGCATCCGCAGCACCGGTTTCCAGTTCAGTCAGTGCGTCATCCAGCGAACCACCACCCATCAGACCCAGACCGACGCTGTTGGTCGAACGGGCAATCATGGTGATACCGACATCGGCACCGCGGCCTTTGAGCGCTTTCGCCACGTTAGCAGCGGCCTGAATTACAGCCGTGCTGCCTGTGTTGGTGCCAGAAATGATCAGCGGTTTTTTCGCGCCTGCCAGTGCCTGAACGATAACATCAACCTTGCCACGCAGATCGTTGCTCAAACCACCGACCGCTGGAGAAGCCTCATCCAGCGCATGGGCAATCGCAAAGCCTAAACGGGCCTGATCTTCTACCGGTGCGCGGTAAGTCCAAGCGGCGATATCGTCCAGACGGGTATCGTCAACGTTGGTGACAAACAATGGGTGTTTGGCGCGCTGACCAATGTTCAGGATCGCTGCAATCTGCCAGTCAGCTACTTTCTGCGCCGCTGCCATTTCACGTGCTTTCCCTTTCACTGCCTGACGGACCGCCAGTGCGACACGTGCGCCAGTCTGGGTAATGTCTTCCCCCAGCACCAGCACCGCATCATAAGATTCAATCTCGCGCAGCGCCGGGGTATGAATACCACCTTCACGCAGCACTTTAAGCATTAACTGCAGACGTTCCTGCTCGCCACTGGCGATACCGGTATAGAAGTTTTCTGCCCCTACCAGCTCACGCAGCGCAAAGTTGCTTTCAACACTGGCACGCGGGGAGCCAATACCGATCACTTTCTTCGACTGGCGCAGAATATCTGCCGCGCCCTGCATCGCCTGCTCGGCGTTGAGGGTGATAAGATCATCACCACGGCGCTGAACCGGCTGACGCGGACGGTCTTTCAGGTTCACATAGCCATAGCCAAAACGACCACGGTCACAGAGGAAGTAGTGGTTAACGGTCCCGTTATAACGGTTTTCGATACGACGCAGTTCACCGTAACGTTCACCCGGGCTGGTATTACAGCCCAGCGAGCATTGCTGGCAGATACTTGGAGCAAACTGCATATCCCACTTACGGTTGTAACGCTCGGAGTGGGTTTTATCGGTGAAGACGCCGGTCGGGCAGATTTCCACCAGGTTCCCGGAAAATTCGCTTTCAAGCGTGCCATCTTCCGGACGACCAAAGTAGACGTTGTCATGTGCGCCATAGACGCCAAGATCTGCGCCGTCTGCGTAGTCTTTGTAGTAACGCACGCAACGATAGCAAGCGATGCAGCGGTTCATTTCATGAGAGATGAACGGCCCCAGGTCCTGGTTGCGATGAGTACGTTTGGTGAAACGGTAGCGACGGAAGCTATGTCCCGTCATCACGGTCATATCCTGCAGGTGGCAGTTACCGCCCTCTTCACAAACCGGACAGTCGTGCGGGTGGTTGGTCATCAGCCACTCGACAACGCTTTCACGGAACTGCTTCGCTTCTTCATCGTCGATAGAAATAAAAGTGCCATCGGACGCCGGGGTCATACAGGACATAACCAGGCGACCACGCGTGTCTTCCGCGTTTTGATATTGCTTCACCGCACACTGGCGGCACGCACCCACGCTGCCCAGCGCCGGATGCCAGCAAAAATAAGGAATATCAAGGCCCATAGAGAGGCATGCCTGTAACAGGTTGTCCGCTCCGTTAACCTCGTATTCTTTGCCGTCTACATGAATCGTAGCCATTAGCGTGCTTCCAAATTAGAAATTTAACTCACCAGCGCGTTTTAAGCAGGTTCGGCTGAATCCCGTGAATAGCCTGGGTATTGCTGAACTGTTGCTTAATGCCTGCCTCGAATTCTTCGCGGAAGTATTTAATTGCGCTCTGCAGCGGCTCTACCGCACC
Source organism: Phytobacter palmae (assembly GCF_039409775.1). NCBI lineage: Bacteria > Pseudomonadati > Pseudomonadota > Gammaproteobacteria > Enterobacterales > Enterobacteriaceae > Phytobacter > Phytobacter palmae. The sequence continues at coordinate 10,445 of NZ_JBCIVJ010000018.1, forward strand.
TGGCGCATGCGCACAGAAGGTTTTACCCGGTCCGAGGAAACGACACAGTTGCTCAAGTGTCTCGATATCCCCGGGCTGGCCCTCGCCACGCTCTAATGCGCGCAGAATTTTCACGCTCCACGGCAAACCGTCACGGCAAGGCGTACACCAACCGCAGGACTCACGGGCGAAAAACTCTTCCAGGTTGCGCACCAGCGAAACCATGCCAATTTCGTGGTCCACCGCCATTGCCAGCGCCGTACCCAGGCGGCTACCCGCTTTACCAATGCTTTCGAATTCCATCGGCAGATCCAGATGCGCTTCGGTCAGGAAGTCCGTACCGGCTCCGCCCGGCTGCCAGGCTTTGAATTTCAGGCCATCACGCATGCCGCCCGCGTAATCCTCAAGGATCTCGCGAGCAGTGGTGCCAAACGGCAACTCCCACAGACCCGGATTTTTCACGCGACCGGAGAAACCCATCAGTTTGGTGCCAGCGTCTTTGCTCTTCGAAATATTCTGGTACCACTCCACGCCGTTAGCGAGGATCGCCGGGACGTTACACAGGGTTTCAACGTTATTAACACAGGTCGGTTTTCCCCATACGCCGGAACTCGCCGGGAACGGCGGCTTGGAGCGAGGGTTGGCGCGGCGACCTTCGAGGGAGTTAATCAGCGCAGTCTCTTCACCGCAGATATAACGCCCTGCCCCGGTATGCACGAACAGTTCGAAATCGAACCCGCTGCCGAGAATATTTTTGCCAAGCAGTCCTGCTTCGGTCGCTTCGGCAATCGCACGGCGCAAATGCACCGCCGCTTCAATATATTCACCGCGCAAGAAGATGTAGCCACGGTACGCTTTCAGCGCAAACGCGGAAATGAGCATGCCTTCAACCAGCAGGTGCGGCAGTTGCTCCATCAATAAACGGTCTTTGTAGGTACCCGGTTCCATTTCATCGGCGTTACACAGCAGGTAACGGAAATTCATGGATTCGTCTTTCGGCATCAGGCTCCACTTCAGACCCGTGGAGAAGCCAGCGCCGCCACGACCTTTCAGACCTGAGTCTTTGACCTCATTTACGATGTCATCCGGCGCCATACCGGTCAGCGCACGACGCGCACCGGCATACCCGTTTTTGCTTTGATATTCATCCAGCCACACGGGCTGCTTATCATCACGCAGACGCCAGGTCAGCGGATGCGTTTCGGGAGTACGGATAACGTTTTTCATTTATACCGCTCCAGTAATTCGGGAATGCCTTCCGGGGTCAGATGCGCATGAGTATCCTCATCAATCATCATGTTCGGCCCCTTATCGCAGTTACCCAGGCAGCAGGTTGGCAACAGCGTAAAGCGACCATCGAAGGTGGTCTGGCCCGGTTTGATTTTCAGATGGCTTTCAATAGCAGACTGAATACCCTGATAACCAGTGATATGGCATACCACGCTGTCGCAGTAGCGGATCACATGACGGCCTACCGGCTGGCGGAAGATTTGGCTATAGAATGTCGCCACACCTTCCACATCGCTCGCCGGGATACCCAGCACATCAGCGATGGCATAAATCGCACCGTCCGGCACCCAGCCACGCTGTTTCTGAACGATTTTCAGCGCTTCAATGGACGCAGCACGCGGATCTTCGTAGTGGTGCATCTCGTGCTCAATGGCTTCACGCTCTGCCGCACTCAGCTCAAAAGCCTCGGTTTCTGGTAATTGATTCTCGTGCATAATTAGCGGTCCACATCTGACATAACAAAATCAATACTACCCAGATACACAATCAGGTCAGAGACCAGACTGCCCCGGATGGCGGACGGGATCTGTTGCAGGTGCGCAAAGCTTGGCGTACGTACGCGAGTACGGTAGCTCATGGTGCTGCCATCACTGGTCAGGTAGTAACTGTTAATACCCTTGGTCGCTTCAATCATCTGGAAGGACTCCTGCGCCGGCATAACCGGGCCCCAGGAAACCTGCAGGAAGTGGGTGATCAGGGTTTCGATATGCTGCAGCGTGCGCTCTTTCGGCGGCGGCGTTGTCAGCGGGTGATCCGCTTTGAACGGGCCTTCCGGCATATTGTTGAGGCACTGCTCAAGGATGCGCAGACTCTGGCGCAGCTCTTCCACTTTCAGCATCACGCGGGTATAGCAGTCGGAAATGCCGCCGCCAACCGGGACTTCGAAGTCGAAGTTTTCATAGCCGGAGTAAGGGCGCGCCTTACGCACGTCGAAGTCAATCCCTGTCGCACGCAGGCCTGCGCCCGTGGTGCCCCACTCCAGCGCTTCTTTCGCGCCATAAGCAGCCACACCCTGAGAACGACCTTTCAGAATGGTGTTACGCAGCGCGGCTTTCTCGTAGGAGGCAAGGCGCTTCGGCATCCAGTCGAGGAATTCACGCAGCAGACGATCCCAGCCACGCGGCAGATCGTGTGCCACACCACCGATACGGAACCAGGCCGGGTGCATACGGAAACCCGTTATCGCTTCCACCAGATCGTAGATTTTCTGACGATCGGTAAAGGCGAAGAAGACCGGGGTCATCGCGCCAACGTCCTGAATAAACGTCGAGATGTACAGCAGATGGCTGTTGATACGGAACAGTTCGGAGAGCATCACGCGAATCACATTCACGCGATCCGGCACGGTAATACCGGCCAGTTTTTCCACCGCCAGCACGTATGGCATTTCATTAACGCAACCACCGAGGTACTCAATACGGTCGGTATACGGAATGTAACTATGCCAGGACTGACGCTCGCCCATCTTCTCGGCACCACGGTGGTGGTAACCGATATCCGGCACACAGTCGACGATCTCTTCGCCATCAAGCTGGAGGATAATACGGAATGCACCGTGCGCAGACGGGTGGTTCGGACCGAGGTTGAGGAACATGAAGTCCTCATTGTCGGTACCGCGCTTCATGCCCCAGTCTTCCGGTTTAAACTTCAGCGATTCCATCTCCAGATCCTGTTTCGCTTTCGTCAGCTCAAACGGATCGAATTCGGTCGCACGCGCCGGATAATCTTTACGCAGCGGGTGGCCTGTCCACGTCTGCGGCATCATAATGCGCGTCAGGTGCGGGTGGCCTTCGATATCAATACCGAACATTTCCCAGGTTTCGCGCTCATACCAGTTCGCGTTCGGGAAAAGTTTGGTGAAAGTCGGTACACGCAGATCGTTTTCAGATAACGCCACCTTGAGCATGATATCGCGATTGCGTTCAATGGAAATCAGGTGATAGAAAACGGAAAAATCCGCGGCAGGCAGACCTGCGCGGTGTGTACGTAGACGTTCGTCCATGCCGTGTAAATCAAACAGCATGACGTATGGTTTAGGCAGTTTCTTGAGGAAATCGCCTACTTCCAGTAACTGTTCGCGCTTCACCCAAACAACGGGCACCCCGGTGCGGGTAGCCTGAACGGTAAAGGCATCCGGCCCAAAACGGTTGCGCAACTCACCAATGACCGGATCATCAAGGTGATCCCGGGTCTGCCATGTGGCTTCTTTGGCTTCTTGCGCAGTTAAGTCAGTCATATTGTTCACCATTGCAAAAGGTCCGTGGTGACTGTCAGGTAAGGCTCCGCGTTAGTTGATTATTAAAATGCGAAGTGTTTGCCGTTACCTACAGGCGCAAATTAAATCTCGTCAGGTGTACGCAGATTCGTGACGGCAATACGTTCGCCGCGTTTACGCTCGCGCTCTGATTGCATATTGGCGCGATACACGCCTTGATCGCCTACAACCCACGACAGCGGGCGGCGTTCTTTACCAATGGATTCCTGCAACAGCATCAGGGCCTGCATATAGGCTTCCGGACGCGGCGGGCAGCCGGGGATGTATACATCCACCGGGATGAATTTATCAACGCCCTGGACTACGGAATAGATATCATACATTCCGCCGGAATTGGCGCATGCGCCCATGGAAATGACCCATTTTGGCTCAAGCATCTGGTCATACAGACGCTGGATAACCGGCGCCATTTTGGTGAACGGCGTGCCCGCGATAACCATCAGGTCGGCCTGACGCGGTGAAGCACGCAACACCTCAGCCCCGAAACGCGCAACGTCATGCACCGCAGTGAATGACGTCACCATCTCAACGTAGCAGCAGGAGAGGCCAAAGTTATAAGGCCAGATTGAATTTTTACGGCCCCAGTTAACCAGGTCATGGAGTTTGCCCATGAACACCGTTTTATTCACTTCCTGCTCCAGAGGGTCGGTTACGATCTCCTGTTTTTGCAGGGGGTAACGGTCGTTCTCACCGTTGGGATCTATGCGGGTGAGCGTATAATCCATCTTATTGCCTCGCGGTTAGCGTTGACGATTAGTGTAGCTGTCGGTTTCCGGATTGAGTCGTTCGCGACGTGAACGCTCAGGCGTCCAGTCCAGCGCACCGATTCGCACCAGGTAAACAAGACCTGCCAGCAGCACTAAAATGAAAATTGCGGCTTCGACAAAACCAACCCAACCACTCTCACGAATGGAGGTTGACCATGCATATAAATAGAGCGCTTCAACGTCGAAGATGACGAAGAACATGGCCACCAGGTAGAACTTGGCAGACAAACGAAGGCGAGCTGAGCCTACCGAATCGATACCGGACTCGAACGGGACGTTTTTGTGTCTTGCACGCGCCCGACCACCGAGGAACCGGCCGCCGACCAGCATCAGGCAGCACAGGCCAATAGCGACAATAAGAAAGATAGCGAATGCCCAATGATGAGCGATGATTTCAGTGGATGTTGACATACGCATTGCTTAACTCAAAAGGTAGCGCTTAATACCTCTGCTCTTCCCGGCAGATGGCGCCACATCGATTCATGGGGAGGAATAAAACCACACGTTCAGTGCGAATTTGACAAAGTCGGTCAAACGATGTGGGTTTTTACTCCTTTCTATAACCTTTTGTCAACTTTAACAAAAGTTTCCTCACATTAGTTTACATCGACAGCAATTCATTAACATTTAATGCCGTTTTCTTCTGCAACCTCAAAAAAAGCCCGTAAACAATCAGGGTGTTGAATCGTGTCCGTTGTGAAGTTTAACAAATATTACCCTCTTATTTTGACAGGATTTTGCCTGGATTCCTCCCCCTCTATGGGAGTATTTTCTTGATCTGAGACACGCTTTTGTTAATTCATTCCTAAAAAAGGCAACAAAATAGCTAGTTTTTTAACATGAATGTCCATTACCAAAAACTATAGAACAAAAGAGATGATATGACAGGAGGGATAATTAAATAATTGATTCATTTAATTATTTATTGACTTTTTACAACAAATAGCACCAATTTGTGCAAAAAACAAACCGATGACAGCTTTTTTGCTGCCAGCGGCCTGTTTTCACACTTACATTTTGTTACCAGTTTTTGGGACCAGTGTTACCCAAAATCTCCTTCAATCACCAGAGAATCCCCTCCCCCTTCGGTAGCACTACTGCCGTAATGCCATGGATTCTGATAGTGCTCCATTGCCTCGAAAATCACCTGCGCAAGTTCATTTTGGCTAAGCGGATTATAGCAAAGAAGATATTCCGTCTCAGGCAGCAGAGGTAAGCCATCAGATTTACCTAACACCCTTAAATCAGGACTCATCATCTCTACTGGCCTTGCAGTGATGCCAAGTCCGGCTTTAACTGCCGCTTTTACCGCTGAAAGGGTGGACGCCACATAGGCAATACGCCAGGGAATATTCGCTCCATTAAGCGTATTAATCACAATATCGCGGAAGGGGCTTGGTTCGTCTAACAGAACCAATGGCACTGCCTCACCTTTTTGCAACACAAACTCCGCAGAGCAGTACCAGTGCGTGGGTGAAGTCCGCAGTGTCAGGCAATTGAATTCACCTGGCCGGTTAGTAGTCACAACAAGATCGACATCATCTTCTTTCAGCCTGTCCCCGGCAAAGGGGTTGCGTTTGACACGCACATCCAATGCGAGTTTTGGATAAACAGAACTAATACGATTAAGCAGGAATGGCAAAATAGTGTCGGCAGATTCATCCGAAGCGCCGATCGTTAATGCCCCCTGTAAATTGCTAAACATTAGCGATGTACATGCTTCATCATTGAAACGTAAGATCTTTCTTGCATAGCCCAGTAACTGAATGCCGTGCTCAGTTAACAGCTTATTTCGACCATGACGGGCAAAAAGCTCCTTTCCTACTAACTGCTCCAGTCTTTGCATTTGCTGACTTACCGCTGACTGGGTGCGACAAACTGCGGCAGCTGCCGCAGCGAACGTGTTCAAATCAGCGACCGCAACAAAGGTTCTCAGCAGATCGAGGTCGAGATTCAGTATCGGACGATTTGCATTTATCATATTTTTTCACTTACGGGTTCCTCACTCGGAGTTACCCGGGTTTATGCTGTGCGCGTAAGATTTAAGCAATTCCCTTTTTAATGTGCATCCAGCAGAGTTATCACCCTGGTCAACTTGACAAAAAGTTCAGGTGTTTATAGGTCACAGTCTGGAGCAAGACAAACTCAACATCTTTATTCTGCATACTCCCTTCCCTATTGAATATATAAACCATGCGAATACTTGTTAATCCTTTTAAGGAAAAAACATTTTTTGCAACATTCTTAGCCGTACATGGCGAGCACGTCATATACAGCCAATTCATATGGCTGACCGGGAGTAGAAAAACGAGTAATAACAGCAAACTAATAATAACAAATAGTCCACACAGAAAGCATGGCTTTCCTGACAGAACCATTTCCGGGCATCATTTTAACCTAAAACCATTATATTTATAAGCATTATTGCGATTAATCTGATCGCCAAAAATCATCTCGCGAACGATTTAGTTTTATTAATATTAAAAAATTTTGGCCTTTCCATTCGCAATATTAAATAAACGTGAAAAATGAATCACCTTATGTATTAATAATACTTAACATTATCTTCACAGATTAGCTGTTTCTCAGACGGTGTGTTACTTTAAAATTTATCACTCTCTTTGAATTGAGAATGATTATGAGACGAAATCATTCTTCTTCATTGCCACCCACACTACATAACCTTTCTTTTTTAGCAGAAAAATCGACAAAAATCAGCGTAAGAAGAACCATAAACCACAAACAATATCTTTAACACTGATATGTAGAGATTTAACCAATAATGGTAGTTTAAAAAACGTTAATTGTGATGCGGTTAAGGCAAAATCTTGTTCTGCGCACCCTTCAAAACCTGCGCTCGTGGGAGTACATTGTTCGGTGCTGACTTCCACGGCAGGAAGTGGCACTCACAGCTAAAAGGTCAAAGATTCATGTCCTCCATCGAAAAATCCAGCAAATTAGATAACGTCTGTTATGACATACGCGGGCCGGTTCTCAAAGAGGCGAAACGCCTGGAAGAAGAAGGCAACAAAGTTCTTAAACTAAACATCGGCAACCCGGCGCCTTTTGGCTTTGACGCACCAGATGAAATTCTGGTCGACGTCATTCGAAATCTGCCAACCGCGCAAGGTTATTCTGACTCAAAAGGGTTGTACTCAGCGCGTAAAGCCATCATGCAGCACTATCAGGCACGTGGCATGCGCGATGTTACCGTCGAAGATATCTATATCGGTAATGGCGTTTCAGAGCTGATCGTACAATCAATGCAGGCCCTGTTGAACAGCGGTGATGAAATGCTGGTCCCGGCGCCGGACTATCCTTTGTGGACAGCGGCAGTGTCGCTCTCAAGCGGCAAAGCCGTGCACTATCTGTGTGATGAATCCTCTGACTGGTTCCCGGATCTCGATGATATTCGTGCGAAAATCACGCCACGCACGCGTGGGATCGTCATCATCAACCCGAACAACCCCACCGGTGCGGTCTATTCGAAAGAGCTGTTGATGGAGATTGTTGAGATAGCGCGTCAGCATAATCTCATTATTTTCGCCGACGAGATCTACGACAAAATCCTTTATGACGATGCCGAACACCATTCTATTGCAGCGATGGCGCCGGACGTGTTTACCATTACCTTTAACGGCCTTTCCAAGACCTACCGCGTTGCAGGGTTCCGTCAAGGCTGGATGGTGCTGAGCGGACCGCAAAAGCACGCCAAAGGTTATATCGAAGGGCTGGAAATGCTGGCCTCCATGCGTCTTTGCGCTAACGTCCCTGCACAACATGCGATTCAGACCGCACTCGGTGGCTACCAGAGTATTAGCGAGTTTATCGTACCGGGCGGACGCCTTTACGAACAACGTAATCGCGCGTGGGAGCTGATTAATGACATTCCTGGCGTGTCCTGTGTCAAGCCGAAGGGAGCGCTATATATGTTCCCGAAAATTGACGCTAAGCGCTTCAATATTCATGACGATCAGAAAATGGTGCTTGATTTCCTGTTACAGGAGAAAGTTCTTCTCGTTCAAGGAACTGCTTTCAACTGGCCGTGGCCGGATCATGTGCGCATCGTCACGCTGCCGCGCCTGGATGATTTGGAAATGTCGATCACTCGCTTTGGTCGCTTCTTGTCCGGTTATCACCAATAATCGCATGGGGGGAGGATTTGCATCTTCCCCCACTCTCTGCGCACAATGGCTCACCGTCGCAGTTTCAGACAAGGTTAACTATGAGCCAAAGCCATTTCTTCGCGCACCTGTCCCGTCTCAAATTAATCAACCGTTGGCCGCTGATGCGCAATGTGCGTACCGAGAATGTCTCCGAACACAGTCTGCAGGTCGCCATGGTGGCGCATGCACTGGCAGCGATTAAAAATCGCAAATTCGGTGGTCAGGTTAATGCGGAGCGAATCGCGCTGTTAGCGATGTATCATGATGCCTCGGAAGTATTGACCGGTGATTTACCCACCCCGGTAAAATACTTCAATTCACAAATCGCCCAGGAATATAAAGCCATTGAAAAAATTGCCCAGCAGAAGCTGGTCGAAATGGTTCCGGAAGAACTACGCGATATATTCTCTGCGCTGATCGATGAACATTATTACAGTGCTGATGAAAAATTGATCGTTAAACAGGCAGATGCGCTCTGTGCATATCTAAAGTGTCTGGAAGAACTGTCTGCCGGAAATAATGAATTTATGCTGGCAAAATCGCGGCTGGAGAAAACCCTGGATGCCCGTCGCAGTCCGGAAATGGATTACTTCATGCAAGTTTTTGTCCCCAGTTTCCATTTATCGCTGGACGAAATAAGCCAGGATTCCCCGCTTTAATACGCCTCTTTCCATTTCCGGTGTCACCCACCGTCTGAAAACGTTATCCCGGCGATCGCACTTCTGCCGGGATAATCGTTAAAACGGAAACAGGACAGGGATAAGCGCGACACACACTGCCATGACAAGAAGGGTAAAAGGCACGCCGATTTTGACGAAGTCGCTGAATTGATAATTACCCGGACCAAGAACCAGTGTATTAACCGGTGATGATACCGGCGTCATAAATGCAGCTGAGGCGGCCATCGCAACGACCATTGCAAAGGGATAAGGTGAGACCCCCATCGATTTTGCCGTCGCCAGCGCGATAGGCGCCATTAATACGGCCGTCGCGGTATTAGAGATAAACAGCCCGATGGTGGCGCACAATACAAACAGACACACCAGCATCATATATGGCCCATAGCTGCCGCCGAAATCGAGTAAAGCTTTAACGACCAGATCCACTCCCCCCGTTTTTTGCAGCGCCAGCGCAAAGGGCATCATCCCGACGATCAGAATGAGGCTTGGCCAGTGAATGGCCTTATAGGCACTCTCAGCATCAATACAGCGGAATTTACCCATCAGCAGGCAGGCCGTAATCGCAGCCACCGGGTTGGGGATTTCATCTGTCAGCATCAGCGCCACCATCAATACCAGGCAGAATATCGCATGAGGTGCCTGGCTATGTGCAGGAGAGACGGCACTCTCTTCCACGGGCATATTGAGCACCAGAAACTCTCGCCCTTTCTGGCCCAACTGGCTAATCAACTTCCAGTTACCGACAACTAATAAAATGTCCCCTGGTTGCAGGGGTTCATCAACAACGACGCCGGACATTGCTTCACCGTCACGTTTAAGCCCAACCACGTTTAAGCCATACCGGGTACGAAAGCCAATTTCACGTACGGTTTTACCTAACAGCTCAGTCTCCGGTATCGGCGAAACTTCCGCCATCCCTACATCCAGCGCCTGATCGGAAAAGTATTCGCCGCGTAAAATCATCGGTTCCAGCAGTTGTTCGGCACAAAATTGGCGTAAATCAACATCCGCCGCCGACATATCAATGAGTAATACATCGCGGGCGCGAAATTCCGATACCCCATTAACGTTAACAATCACGCGACGGAAGCGCCGCCAGCGTTCAACGCCGATAACATTCGCACCATAGCGTTCACGCAGTTTCAGGTCATCGAGTCGCTGGCCAATTAAGGGGGAACCCGGGCGAATTGCCAGACGCCTGGCGCGCCCGGTCAGCCGGTATTCTTTAATCAAATCGCGGAAAGTACGCCGTTTCCAGCCATCACGCTGGCTGTCGTCTTTGTCACTTTTAAGCATAAAGCGCATCAGCAGCATATAGACAATGCCCATCAGCAAAATCACCAGCCCCAACGGCGTAACGCTAAAAAAACTGAATCCGGCCAGCCCTTCACGCAACAATTCGCTGTTCACCACCAGATTGGGGGGTGTCGCCACCAGCGTCATCATGCCGCTGATAAGCCCGGCAAAGCTGAGCGGCATCATTAAACGGGAGGGAGAAATTTGCATACGCATACAGACACTGAGTACCACGGGAATAAAAATCGCCACCACGCCAGTGGAACTCATAAAGGCACCGAGCCCTGCGACGGTGAGCATCAGCAGGACCAGCATTTTGATTTCGCTGCTGCCGGCCATTTTTACCAGCCATGACCCCATGCTGGTCGCCACGCCAGTGCGCACCAGTCCATCACCAATAATGAAAAGCGCGGCGATCAAAATAACGTTGGGATCGCTAAAACCCGACAACGCCTCGGTCATCGTCAACGTCCCGCTCAGAATAAACGCCACAATGACCAGTAACGCCACCGCATCCATGCGCACTTTACCCGTCGCAAAGAGGACGACAGCTATCATCAACAGGCATAACACCCAGATAAGCTCACCGTTCACAACATGTCCTTGTTTAAATGGGGTAATTCATCTTGCCATAAAAAAGCCCCGGCGGTGCGGGGCTACATCATGACTCAGGCTTTTCGTCTGACAACGACATTACCATCAGGCTGCTTTGCCACGCTCACTTCATCCAGGGAAGTAAGCACTAAGTCCGCCTCATCCAGGCGCGGCGAATCTGCAGGCACATTCACCGCGATAACATGGCAATTTGCCGCCAGACCAGAAAGCACGCCTGCCCCTGCGTCTTCCACCACCACACACTCTTGCGGCGGTAGACCAAGCAGTTTTGCCCCAAGCAGATAGGGATCCGGTTCAGGCTTTCCGCGCTTCACCTGCTCCGCCGTGACAAATACATCCGGCATCGGCAGCCCTGCCGCACGGTGGCGAGCATGAGCAACAGGGATGGATCCCGACGTCACAATCCCCCAGGGAATATGGGATTCATTGAGATGGTTCAATAACTCGAGCGCGCCGGGCAAGGCCACGACACCTTCGGTATCCGTCGCTTCAATCTCCTCCAGCCAGGTAAACTCCGCGGCGATTTCCTCTTCGGAGCGACCAGCCATAAAGTGACGTAACGAAGTAATGGCCTGTTTGCCATGGATAAAATCCAGCACTTCGTCATGATCGATGCCGAAGCGGTCGGCCCAACTGCACCATGAACGCTCCACGACGGGCAACGAATTTACCAGGGTGCCATCCAGGTCAAACAGAAATCCTTTGCACTGCACGCGAGCCTCCTCAGGCATTGATAATTTGGTTAATTTCATTAGCGCTCAGATGATACTGGCGCGGGCAGGAGTGCCATACATTCAGCATCCGCTGATATTTTTCCCACATTGGCGTCTGCGCATTAAAGCCATGTGTACCGGCATCGAAATGGGTATAACGCCCTTCAATGTTAACCATAAAGCGAACATAACCGAGATAACGCGCTTCGGTGGCTGCATCAAAGCCTAAGAAGGTGACGCGGCGTTCATCAATAGATTGAGCGTCTTTCAGATTGGCCCAGGAGACATGTAACGCATGGTACATCTCCATGATATCGATAACGGTACGGCAGGTTTCTTCTTTAAGTTCGCCGAACTCACGATCCAGCTCACGCATTTGCAGACCATAGCCGCGCTCGATAATGGTCTGCAGACGACGGTAGCGCTCAGCATTAGCAGGATCCATCATGGTCATCATTTTATACTGATTAGACAAAATCAGTCGTTGGGCATTGGTCATTTCCATCTTACGACTCCTGTGCGCGTTGAAGATTAAAAAAAAGACACGGTAACTATTAATGGTTACTGTGCCTTTTTTTACTGACCGTTTCGATGATCAATCACAAGTCATCAAGGAAAGTTTTATCGAGTTGTTTGAAGGCGCGCTTAAGCGTGTCAGCTAATGCCTGATAATCAGGTTTGCCTTCGACAGGTGCCAGTGCCTGACCAGCCTCCTGCAATTTACCGCGTACTTCATAAAACCAATGCAGAATCGTCGGGGGCAACGGCGTGACAGAGCGCTTACCCAGCCACCACAGCCCTTGCATTGGCAGGCTCAGGGCAAACAGCGCCGTGGCGACCGCCGGGCCTAACTGCCCGCCAAGAGCAATTTGCCAGCACAGCGTAAACACAGCAACGGGTGGCATAAAGCGAATGGCATAACGGGTGGCGCGTATCGTTCGATTTTCTATAAATAGCGGGGCGAGGCTTTTTTCCATGGGCCAGGTCTTCGCATAGTGCTGCCCCCGGCGAAACAATCCAAAAAAACTTACGGGGCGATTTTCTGAAGTGGACATGGCGTTACCTCAACTTCACATATAAAAATTAAAATAATTGTGCAAAACAACAACTGTGCATGACAACGTTAAAATTTTTTGTCAATTGCGCACGGTATCAGGTATCCTGTGCCTGCCTTAACAGGCCGTAGACGAAGTGTGGTCGCTCGTCAACTTTGAAGTCCATTATGCCACTGTCTGAAATTTGCGCAAAATGGCATAAAATCTTAAGTATTCTTTCCATCATGCCAGAAAATTAACCGGGCATGATGTTAATCATAAATGTCAGCGTCATCATCCGTTATTCTGTGAGACTCACTGACGTTTTTTTAGCCACGTATCATAAATAGGTACTTCCATGTCGAGTAAGTTAGTACTGGTTCTGAACTGCGGTAGCTCCTCACTGAAATTCGCGATCATCGACGCAGCCAACGGTGAAGAGTACCTTTCTGGTTTAGCCGAATGTTTCCATCTTCCTGAAGCACGTATCAAATGGAAAATTGACGGCGGTAAACAAGAAGCGGCTTTAGGTGCAGGTGCCGCTCACAGTGAAGCGCTGAACTTTATCGTTAACACTATTCTGGCACAAAAACCAGAACTGTCCGCACAACTGACAGCAATCGGTCACCGTATCGTGCACGGTGGCGAAAAATACACCAGCTCCGTGGTTATCGATGAGTCCGTTATTCAGGGCATTAAAGATGCAGCCTCATTTGCACCGCTGCACAACCCGGCTCACCTGATCGGTATCGCGGAAGCGCTGAAATCTTTCCCAAGTCTGAAAGAGAAAAACGTTGCTGTTTTCGACACTGCATTCCACACCACCATGCCGGAAGAGTCTTATCTCTATGCTCTGCCGTACAAATTGTACAAAGAGCATGGTGTTCGTCGTTATGGCGCACACGGCACCAGCCACTACTATGTGACGCAGGAAGCCGCTAAAGTCCTGAACAAACCGGTAGAAGAACTGAACATCATTACCTGCCACCTGGGCAACGGTGGTTCTGTATCCGCCATCCGTAACGGTAAATGCGTTGACACCTCCATGGGCCTGACCCCGCTGGAAGGTCTGGTCATGGGTACCCGTTCTGGTGATATCGACCCGGCTATCATTTTCCATCTGCATGACACCCTGGGCATGAGCGTTGAAGCTATCAACAAAATGCTGACCAAAGAGTCCGGCCTGCTGGGCCTGACCGAAGTCACCAGCGACTGCCGTTATGTAGAAGATAACTACCAGGAGAAAGAAGACGCAAAACGCGCCATGGACGTTTACTGCCACCGTCTGGCGAAATATATCGGCTCTTACACTGCGCTGATGGATGGTCGTCTGGATGCGGTTGTGTTCACCGGTGGTATCGGTGAGAACGCAGCAATGGTGCGCGAACTGTCCCTGGGCAAACTGGGCGTTCTGGGCTTCGAAGTTGATCACGAACGTAACCTGGCTGCCCGTTTCGGTAAGTCTGGCTTCATTAACAAAGAAGGCACTCGTCCGGCTGTCGTTATCCCGACAAACGAAGAACTGGTTATCGCGCAAGACGCGAGCCGTCTGACTGCCTGATTACACACCGCCAGCTTAGCTGGCGGTGCTGTTTTGTAACCCGTCAGAAATGGCGGTAACGAAAAGAGGATTAACCGTGTCCCGTATTATCATGCTGATCCCTACCGGAACCAGCGTCGGCCTGACCAGCGTCAGCCTGGGCGTGATCCGTGCTATGGAACGTAAAGGCGTTCGTCTGAGCGTCTTTAAACCTATCGCCCAGCCGCGCGCCGGCGGCGATGCGCCAGACCAGACCACCACCATCGTACGCACCAACTCCGGCCTGCCAGCGGCAGAACCGTTGAAGATGAGCTACGTTGAGTCCCTGCTCTCCAGCAACCAGAAAGATGTGCTGATGGAAGAAATCGTCGCACGCTACCACGAAAACAGCAAAGACGCTGAGGTTGTACTGGTTGAAGGTCTGGTCCCGACCCGCAAACATCAGTTTGCTCAGTCCCTGAACTTTGAAATCGCGAAAACCCTGAACGCGGAAATTGTGTTCGTGATGTCTCAGGGCACGGATACTCAGGAACAACTGAAAGAGCGTATCGAACTGACCCGCAGCAGCTTTGGCGGCGCGAAAAACACCAACATCACCGGCGTTATCGTTAATAAACTGAACGCGCCGGTTGATGATCAGGGTCGTACTCGCCCTGATCTGTCTGAAATCTTTGATGACTCGTCTAAAGCAAAAGTCATTAAAGTCGATCCGGTAAGCCTGGCGGCCTCCAGCCCGCTGCCTGTACTCGGCGCAGTACCGTGGAGTTTCGACCTGATTGCGACTCGTGCAATCGACATGGCGCGTCACCTGAACGCGACCATCGTCAACGAAGGCGAAATCAGCACCCGCCGCGTGAAATCCGTGACCTTCTGTGCGCGTAGCATTCCACACATGCTGGAACACTTCCGCGCAGGTTCTTTGCTGGTGACCTCCGCAGACCGTCCGGACGTGCTGGTGGCAGCGTGCCTGGCCGCAATGAACGGTGTTGAAATCGGTGCGATCCTGCTGACAGGGGCCTACGAAATGGATCCGCGCGTCAGCAAATTGTGCGAACGCGCGTTCGAAACCGGCCTGCCGGTATTTATGGTTGAGACCAATACCTGGCAGACCTCTCTGAGCCTGCAGAGCTTTAACCTGGAAGTGCCGGTTGATGACCATCAGCGCATCGAGAAAGTTCAGGAATACGTTGCCAGCTATATCAATGCAGACTGGATCGAGTCTCTGACCGCGACCTCTGAACGTAGCCGCCGCCTCTCTCCGCCTGCCTTCCGTTATCAGCTGACCGAGCTGGCACGTAAAGCCGGTAAACGCGTTGTACTGCCGGAAGGCGACGAACCGCGTACCGTTAAAGCAGCGGCTATCTGTGCTGAACGCGGCATCGCAACCTGCGTACTGCTGGGTAACCCGGAAGAAATCAACCGTGTTGCGGCAGCGCAAGGCGTTGAACTGGGCACAGGTATCGAAATTGTTGATCCGGATGTGGTACGTGAAAGCTACGTTGCCCGCCTGGTCGAACTGCGTAAGAGCAAGGGTATGACCGAAGCGGTTGCCCGTGAACAACTGGAAGACAACGTTGTTCTGGGTACCCTGATGCTGGAACAGGACGAAGTTGACGGTCTGGTCTCCGGTGCGGTTCACACCACCGCGAACACCATTCGTCCGCCGCTGCAGCTGATCAAAACGGCCCCGGGTAGCTCTCTGGTCTCTTCCGTATTCTTTATGCTGCTGCCGGAACAGGTTTATGTTTACGGTGACTGCGCAATCAACCCGGATCCGACCGCTGAACAACTGGCTGAAATCGCGATTCAGTCCGCTGACTCCGCTTCTGCTTTTGGCATCGAACCGCGCGTGGCAATGCTCTCCTACTCTACCGGTAACTCCGGTGCGGGTAGCGATGTTGAGAAAGTCCGTGAAGCAACGCGCCTGGCGCAGGAAAAACGCCCGGATCTGGTTATCGACGGTCCGTTACAGTACGACGCTGCCGTTATGGCCGATGTTGCGAAATCCAAAGCACCGAACTCACCGGTTGCAGGTCGCGCTACCGTGTTCATTTTCCCGGATCTGAACACCGGTAATACCACCTACAAAGCGGTACAGCGTTCCGCTGATCTGATCTCCATCGGGCCGATGCTGCAGGGTATGCGCAAACCAGTTAACGATCTGTCACGTGGCGCACTGGTTGACGATATCGTCTACACCATCGCCCTGACTGCAATTCAGTCTGCTCAGCAGAAATAATTGCCGTTAACTGAAAAAGCTCCTGCATGCAGGAGCTTTTTTTTAGCTTAGTGAAAACACCTTCCCTCGGGGGACAAAGGGCAGCCGATGATTCTGAGGCAATAACCAGGCATGCTCCATTTTCACCGAAACATAATTCTCGCAAAACCCGTCGGTAATAATCAGTAACGGTCCGCCACGCGGGAAATCTCCGCGCAACGCCAGGCTATCCAGTAAATCAATACCAGGTTGCAAAACAGTACCACCTCGCCCTTGCAGCGTAAAATGGTGAAGAAGTTGTTCAGGCTGGACCCAGCCACGATCGTAAGCTTTTGCGTCACAACAGATAAAGCGCACGGCAAATACCTCGCGCGCCAGAGAATAACTGGCGATGGCGCCAAGCGCCTTGCCCAGCAACTTAGGGTCCATCGAACCGGAAGTATCCAGAATGACGCCAAAAACGCGCGAATGCCTCTCCTCTTCCGTCGGGGGCTGAATGGCTGGTCGGGGAATATCCGGTGTCGCGCTCTGACGACGAGACGGACGCGCATAGGTACGACGTCGCTCAGGCGGCGGGAAATGCTCATCGAACCACTCAGCCAGGGCAACATCCCAGGGGACAGGTGGTTGCGCCAGGCTACGGATTTCTTCAATCAACCCGGCTGGCAATGTTCCACGGCTCTGGTCATACAGACAACGCTCCATCCCCTGATACAAGGCCCGACGACAATAGGCCTCGGCATTCATAAATCGCGGATCGCCGTCCTCACCCAGAATATCGCCCCCCGCCCTGCCCCTCAGAGTGATCAGCTTGCGCGACCGGCGCATATCCATGGCGAGCGAATCATAAATTTCTTCTGCCGACATTCCCCTGAACCGGGCGTCATAGAGCAATCCCAGCTCTGGCGGTGCACCAACCTGCATCTCAATAAGCCAGTCGTTGATGATAAAATCGCAGGCCACATTCCACAGTTCCGCATCGCGCCCGCGGCGGCGGGATGCATGGTTCAATCCTGCATGTAACAGTTCGTGGGCAAAAACAAATAGCATCTCCGCCTGGGTTAAGCGGGCCGTCGGGTTGATCCAGATTTTGCCAATACCGACGTCAATCGCCGCCACGGCAATATCATACTGGCTGCATAACTTCGCATCTTCTTCAATGTCGAATCCTGCAGCCAGCGCCCCCAACAAGGGATAAAGGGTCATTATCTGTTGCCGGGCTTTCTGCGCTAGCGTCAGCCGATACTTCTGGCCCGGCTGTGGCTGATATCCACCCATCTGTTCAAGTGCCTGGCTGACGCTATTGCTCAGGCCATCAGCCAGCAACGCCTGCCAGTTAATGGAGTGATAGCGTGACGATTTTTCAACGTGAACAAAATGACGTTGCTCACCACAATAAATGGTCTGCCAACGGGCAAGTGATTCCGAAATACCCTCTTCCTGCAATTGTCGAAACAGAAGTTCAGCGTCGCTGTGTATATCGTGCGGAAAAAGGTAAGACTGCAATTCTTCTGGCAATGGACCGATTTTTAGCCCTTCGCAAAAATGCATTGTAGAAATCAGTACTGCCAGCTCCCATGTTGTCTCAGGCGTCCGGGGCGTTATATAACCGAACCCCAGCGCCACCAGCGCCTGGGCAACCATCCGCGCCCATTGTTCTGGCCGGGCATGGCGCTTTGCATTGAGCCACAAATAGCCATCACTGCTGATTGCCAGCCAGTTTTTCGCACTCACCTGCGCGTGCGTATGGTCAAAACGGACATAGATGTGAGCAAAAATGGGGGAGAATAACGGATGCCATGCGATAATCTGCAACCCGGCCTGACAGGCATCAAGCGCAGGGTTACGCTCCGTTTTACGTTTCATGGCCTTAATTCCTTACCGCCAGGCGAGGAAGATCGCGAGCAACCTCCAGTAAAAACCAGGCCGGAAGTTTTTTGCCCTGTTCGTCTTCACTCATCACAGATTGCGCAATCTCTACGCTAATTCGCGCCAGCGTTTTCAGGCAGTCTTTCGCTCTCATCGCGAGCTGCTTGTGCTCATTACGCAATGTCTTGTCCGTTTCTGGCAGCTCTTTATAAAGATACGTGCGGAAAGATTGCGCAAGGAAATAGAGAATATCGCGATCGGCAGGATCGTCCGGCCAGTTCGCATCACCTTTAAGGATGGAGGAAACGGTATGTTTTTGGCGAATCTGTTTAATAAAGCCTTTAAAACTCGCCGCATGCGCAGGCGATAAAAGACCATAGATCAGCGCTTCCAGCATCTCATCACTGATAGTCTCGCCAAACGATTTAAGGGCGTCAGAAAGCATGTGCCAACTGCGTGGCGTCGAAAAAGGTTCTTCATGCTTCGGTGGCTCATTCCAGAGTTGATCCGGACGCAACTGAATGTACTCCACAACCCAGGGGTGAATGGAGGATTCATTGATAGCCCAGTGCAGCCACTGACGATGGTCGGCACGCAGATGGACATGCACCATGCGGTTGATCAGCGCCGAGGGCATTGGTTTCACGATTGCCGCATCTTTTGCACGGTTCCCTGCGCCAATGACGACGGTGCCTTCCGGCAGCCGGTATTCACCAATACGCTGCTCCAGAATTAAGGAATAAAAAGCTTTCTGAATTTCGTGAGAGGAGGCGTTCAGCTCATCAAGGAATAAAACGAAGGGTTTGTCACGGACGATATTTGCCGGGGGATAAAATCGCGAACACTGCCCGTCAATTTGTGGAATGCCCAGCAGATCTTCTGGTGCAAGCTGGCTGCCAAGAAGCGAGACGCACTCCATGCCGACTTCATCAGCAAAACGCCGCACCAGCGCACTTTTGCCAATTCCCGGCGCACCCCATAAAAATACAGGACGGGTAATGGCAACATTAAGGAGAAATTCGAAGGTCTGATCTGGTGTCAGTTGTATAGCTGAAAGCATAAAAATTCCTTTTCGTTATATTTTTTCGCAACCTTTCAGATTAATGCAAAAGCCGAAACCCGTCACCTAAATTTCCCTGCCCCTTTTATGCCCGTAAAAAAGCCACGCTGATTATTCATCAGCGTGGCTCATTCCCTTGTGAAGCTCAACGCTTTCAGGCCAGGCTTTTACCGTAACCTTATTCTGTTTCTTCGGCTTTTTCGACTGGGTTGCTGGCGTTACGGCTCATCCACAGCGCCAGTGCTTTTAACGAATCTTGCGTAAATTCATCACAGCGGGCGGTGATCTCTTCTGGCGTCATCCACCAGACTTCGCTCACTTCCTCTTCCTGCAGGGCAAACGGGCCATGAGAGACGCAGCTAAACAACCCGCCCCACACCCGACAGTGTTCATCTTCAAAATAAAACGTGCCATGTTCAGCAAACGGGACACCGGCAATACCAAGCTCTTCTTCAGCTTCACGGCGAGCGGAATCCAGCAGCACTTCGTCAGCCTGCACAACGCCGCCTGCAGTGGCGTCCAGCATACCCGGCATAAAATCTTTGGTTTCCGTACGGCGCTGAACCAGGATCTTGCCCATACCATCGTGGACTACGATATAGGTCGCGCGGTGGCGCAAACATTGCGCGCGCATTTGCTCGCGACTCGCCTGAGCGATGACCTCATTGTCCTCGCTGACAATATCCACCCACTCCGTGCCTGTAAAATGATTCGGTTCCACCATCACAAATGTCTCGTCATTGCGCTCTTATGGCGCGTTTTAGTTGAAGGGTAACTTACGGATTAATCGCGACCTGTGCAATAAGCCGCTTATCATTCAGTGCCATTACGCGCAAAACACCCTCTTCCAGCATGCCGTAACTGGCGTCGAATCCCCCTTTAGGAATACTCACCGAGCCCGGATTAAAGTGAAAAACGTCCCCCTGCCGCTGCGCCACCGGCAGATGAGTATGACCATAGACCAGCACATCGCCCTGCGCCAGCGGCGGTAAATTATCCGGCCCGAACAGGTGACCGTGGGTCAAAAACAGGCGCTGTGCAGGCAATAACACCTGCTGCCAGGGGGCCGTAATGGGGAAATTGAGCAGCATCTGATCGACTTCGCTGTCACAGTTGCCACGTACCGCAATAATGCGTGATGCATGTTCATTCAGCCGCTCCGCTACCTGCGCGGGCGCGTACCCTTGCGGCAGCGCGTTTCTTGGCCCGTGATTGAGCACATCACCCAAAATCACTAACCACTGCGCCCCGCTTTCAGTAAACAACGCCAGTACGCGTTCGGTGGCAGGCAGCGAGCCGTGAATATCGGAGGCGAACATCAGTTTCATCACTACACCTCAGGTTAAAGAGAGTGCCGTATCATACCGCAAGCGCGACCAGGTCTCAGCCCGCACGCTTCGCTGACAGTGCGACATAGCGTTGTATCGAGGAGCGCTGCCACTGGAAGGTGGCGTAATCCACCAGACGCTCCGGTACCTCATCGCCATTCATTACCAGTCGGTTAATCATCAGGGCCAGATCGGCATCCGCGATACACCACTCGCCAAACAGATTCGGTTTACCGTGTGCCAGCAACTCTCCGGCAAGGACAAAAAGTTTGGCGGCACTTTGCTGACCTGCGGCGCTGAGCGGCGCTTTCTTCACCCCGGCGAAGATCACATCGGTGCTGCGCTCTTCGCGAATCGGCATCAGATCGCTGCGGACCCACGCCTGCACCTGGCGGGCACGGGCGCGTTTTTGTAAATCGTGAGGATAGATACGTTCGTATTCCGGCGGCGCAAAGCACTCTTCCAGATATTCGTCTATTGCCGAGGATTCGCTGAGCTCAAAACCGTCAATTTCCAGTACGGGTACGCGGCGAGTAAGATGATAGCCAGTCCATCCTGTCTTCTGCTGCTCCCCATTTTCCAGATCAACTGTTTTCAGGCTAAAGGACAGCCCTTTTTCCTGAAGCGCTACATAAGCAGACATGACATAAGGGGAGAAAAAATCCGCATCTGACCACAACGTGATTGTCGACTCGCTCATAACATCCTCTCAACGATTAGGTTTACCATCAAAATATAACGTCCTGTTAAGACTGTCACTTGATGAAAACTCACGCGTGATAAGTAACGCCTATACTCAATAAAACCGATATTGCGATACAGGAGAACAAATGATTGATCTCTTTTACGCTCCGACACCAAACGGGCAGAAAATCACGCTTTTCCTTGAAGAAGCTGAGCTGGCCTGGCGGCTTATTCGGGTTGATATCAGCAAAGGCGAGCAATTTCGTCCTGATTTTCTTGCTATTTCTCCCAACAACAAAATCCCGGCGATCATCGACCACGCTCCAGTCGATGGTGGCACCCCCATTAGCTTGTTTGAATCCGGAGCCATTTTGCTCTATCTGGCAGAAAAAACCGGCAAACTACTGAGCGGTGAACTGCGCGAAAGACACACCACCCTGCAATGGCTGTTCTGGCAGGTTAGCGGGCTGGGGCCGATGCTCGGCCAGAACCACCATTTTAACCACTTCGCCCCACAGCCTATCCCTTACGCCATCGAACGCTATCAGGTAGAAACCCAGCGGCTGTATGGCGTAATGAATAAAAGACTTGAGTCGACACCGTGGCTGGCAGGCGAGCATTACAGTATTGCTGATATCTCAGCCTGGCCATGGGTTAATGCCCACCAGCGGCAGCGAATCGCACTGGATAACTACCCGGCGGTGAATAACTGGTTTGAGCGCATTCGCACCCGGCCAGGGACCATAAGTGCGCTGGCAAAAGCACAGCAAATCTAAAAGTCAGTAATGTTTTCCTCGTGTATGATGAGATTGTTATTACTGAGGGAAGCCTGCAATGCCACAACCAGACGCCATTATTCGGATTAAAAATCTGCGCCTGCGCACATTTATCGGTATCAAAGAAGAAGAGGTCACTAACCGTCAGGATATCATTATCAATATCACCATTCATTATCCGGCCGATAAGGCCCGCGTCAGCGAAGATATCAATGACGCGCTAAACTACCGCACTATAACTAAAAGCATAATTCACCATGTCGAGAGTAACCGCTTCTCGTTACTGGAAAAATTAACTCAGGATGTGCTGAATATCGCACGCGAACATCACTGGGTCACTTATGCTGAGGTTGAGATCGATAAACTTCACGCATTGCGTTACGCCGACTCTGTGTCCATGACCATGAGCTGGCGTCGTCAAGCGTAGCCCTGGAGGTTGCATGAAGATTCTGATTACCGGTGGTACAGGCCTGATTGGTCGTTTTCTGATTCCTCGTTTACAAGAGCTGGACCATTCCATCACCGTGGTGACACGCGATCCCGCCAAAGCGCAGCAGACGCTTGGCGATACGGTTACGCTGCTACCGGGTCTGGACGATCTCACGGATCTCAATGATTTCGGCGCCGTCATCAATCTGGCGGGCGAACCGATTGCCGAAAAGCGCTGGACCGATGAGCAAAAACAGCGCCTGTGTGAAAGTCGCTGGAAAATAACCCAGAGACTGGTCGATCTTATCCTTGCCAGCGCGAATCCACCGGAAGTATTTATCTCCGGCTCTGCCGTCGGCTATTACGGAGATACAGGGGATGCGGTAATCACGGAGGACGAGACGCCGCATAACGAATTTACCCACGAACTGTGCGCCCGCTGGGAACAGATCGCCAGCGGTGCGGAAAGTGAACGCACCCGTGTCTGCTTGCTGCGTACAGGCGTTGTGATTGCGCGCAAAGGCGGGGCGATTGCCAAGCTACTGCCGCTCTTTCGCGTCGGCCTTGGCGGCCCGGTCGGCACCGGTCACCAGTACATGTCCTGGATTCATATCGACGATATGGCCAACGGTATCATCTGGTTGCTCAATAACGACCTGCGCGGCCCGTTCAATATGGTTTCGCCCTACCCGGCACGTAACGAACAGTTCGCCCACGCGCTGGGGCATGCGTTGAACCGCCCGGCTGTCATGCACGCTCCTGCCGCCACCGTGCGCCTGATGATGGGCGAATCCGCGGTGCTGGTGCTTGGCGGCCAGCGCGCGTTGCCAAAGCGCCTCGAAGCCTCGGGTTTCGCGTTTCGCTGGTTTGATTTAGAAGAAGCACTTAAGGATGTAGTGACGCCCCCGCCATTATAAGGTGTTTACTCGTGCCATTCCGGTGCTAAGCTAAAACGCTTTGCAACCGGAATGGTGCTCCCTTTCATGATATTGACCACCGAGCGCCTGACGCTCTCCCCATTTACCGAGGACGACTGGCCTTTTTTCCTCGCTCTACGCCAAAGCCAGGACGTCATGCGCTTTATGGGCACCATCGCCAGTGAAGAAGATATCCGCACTCTTTTTATATCCCGCCTGAACGATCGCCAGGCGCGGGTGATTCGCGACAAAAATGGCCAATCCGTGGGTGACATTGGGCTGAGCATCAGTTCGCAAAATCCTCAGGAAGCCGATGTGGGCTATGCCATCGCCCCTTTCGCGCAGGGGAAAGGTTTTGCCAGTGAGGCAGTGAAAGCCCTTCGGGATTACGCCTTTACACACACCTGGGTCACAGCGCTGAACGCATGGGTGCTGGCGGAAAATCAGGGTTCGGTTCGGCTCCTGGAAAAACTCGGGTTTACGCGTACGCAGGTGCTGGAGAAGGGCTATACAATTAACGGTGTGGATTATGACGACTGGGCTTATCGCCTGGAAAAAACGTAATAAGGCGCAGGGACACTGCGCCTTATACCCACTTATACGCTCTGTTCTACCTCTTTCGATGCACGCCCCTGGCGCACGCGTTTTGGCTGCGGCACTTTGATGATAAAGGTCAGTACGCCGGCAAAGATATACAGCCCGGTATAGGCCCAAACCACGCCCACGATATCGAAAAACGGCAGCAAGGCGGAGGCTATCGCCGGGGCGACAAAGTTGCTCATCCCGGCAGAGAGATTGTAGATGGAGACTGCCGCGCCTTTATGATGCGGCTCCAGCGTCGGGAAGACCGCCGTCATCGGCACGAAAGCCGCGACAAAAATACCCAGCATAATCGCCGGTATCAGCGCCACCGCAAAGTTATGCCCGGCATATACCGGCAGGTAATAAAATGTCAGGCTTGAGATTGCCATTCCC
Source organism: Phytobacter palmae (assembly GCF_039409775.1). Taxonomy (NCBI): domain Bacteria; kingdom Pseudomonadati; phylum Pseudomonadota; class Gammaproteobacteria; order Enterobacterales; family Enterobacteriaceae; genus Phytobacter; species Phytobacter palmae. The sequence goes on from NZ_JBCIVJ010000018.1 coordinate 35,056, forward strand.
AGGCAGCCAAACCAGCGCACCTGGCGGATCCAGCCAATGTATTCCCCGGTGATCCCCCAGAAAATATTGGTGAAAATGGTAACGAAGAAGAACACCGCCCAGATTTGCAGCCATTCAGAGATGCTAAAGCCCAGTCGGTCAACGAACAGCAGTGGCATCACAATCGCAAAACCAAACAGCGACAGCGTATTGATAATACGAATCAGGCAGGCAAAGAAGATGTCACGGTTAGTAAACAGAATGGTCGCCGCGCGGGAAAGCTCGGTCATTTTGTCACGCAGCGGCAAATTCACCCGTGAACGATCTACCGGCACATTACGCAAACTCACGAACGCCACAAGGCCACCGCAACCGACCCAGACGATGGCAAACCACAGCGTCCCCGTTTCACCAAACATCGGAATGGTCAGGCTTGGCAGGTAACTGCCTACCACGCCAATGCCGATGGAATACATGGCCCAGAACCAGCCCGTCGCCGCCGCCAGATTTGGGCGCGGCAGCACCTGAACCAGCATCAGCATGAAAGAGTAGATAAACATCGGATAGGCCAGGCCGCGAATACCATAGAACAGCAGCATCAGCGGATAGTTGCGCATCCCCAGCCCCATAGACATAAACAACGCATGCATAATGACCCACAGGACACAGCCAATGGTCATGGCACGCTGCGGGGTGATGAGTTCTGCCACCACGCCGGATGCCCACGCCGCCAGCGCTGCCGCCAGGCCATAAATCGTAAAGACGGCAGCCGACTGTGCAGGCGAGAAGCCCATGTCGGTTATGTGTTTTGACAAGAAAGCCATTTCAAAGCCATCGCCAGCCATAAAAATGGCGATAGCCACAAATCCCCAGAGCAGTTTTTTCGGTAAGCCAAACCAGTATTCATTAGATTGCATAACAATCTTCCTTTATAAGCCGGGAGATGAGCCCCGGCGAGGGTACAGAGGCCGGGGCTGGAGGTTTAAGGCAGTAACGTGCGCGCTTCCTGTTGCTGCTGATAAAGCAGACGGAACAGCGCCAGCCGCTTCGCCAGCCATTCGCCGCGTTCAGGCTGCGGCGTAAAATGGGTGACTACCGGGGGTTTGAGGCAAACTTTCGCCTCATCGCCGCCATCTGCCAGCCAGGCCAGACGCGCAGCCCCCAGCGCACCGGAGGAACTTGCCGGATGCGTGACCACTGGAATGTTCAGCACATCAGCAATCAGTTGCGCCCAAAGCGGGCTTCGCGCCCCACCGCCGGTCAGGCTGCATCGGGAAATCGAGGCGTTACCCAGTACATTCAGCCCATCACACAGGCCGAAAGTGACCCCTTCAATCACCGCATAACCCAATAGCGCGCGGCTGGTTTCATGGCGCAGATTGAAAAAACTTCCCGCCGCCAGCGGATCGTTATGCGGCGTGCGCTCCCCGGACAGATAAGGCAGGAACACCGGTGCGCGTTTCAGCTCCTCGTCCGTCAGTTGGGCAATCTCGTCCATCAACTGGCTTTCGGTGACCGAAAGCAGATTACAGATCCAACGCAGACAACTGGCGGCGCTCAGCATCACGCTCATCTGGTGCCAACGACCGGGCAGCGCATGGCAGAAAGCATGTACGCCGGATTTCGGGTCAGCCTGTAGCGCATCGTTGACCACGAAAATCACCCCGGAAGTCCCGAGAGAAATAAACGCGTCGCCCGGCGCCACTGCGCCGACGCCCACGGCGGACGTGGCGTTATCACCCCCGCCTCCGGCCACCACCACCGACGAGCTCAGACCCCACTCGGTTGCCAGTGCGGCACGAAGCGTCCCGCTGGACTCGCTGCCTTCCACAAGTGATGGCATCTGGCTACGGTTGAGGTCGGTCATGGCAAGCAGTTCGTCCGACCAGTCGCGTTTTGCCACATCCAGCCACAGGGTGCCAGCCGCGTCGGACGGGTCGCTGACAAACTCACCGGTTAAGCGCCAGCGCAGGTAATCTTTTGGCAGCAGAACTTTTGCCACGCGGCTGAACACTTCCGGTTCGTGGCGGGCCACCCATACCAGCTTCGGCGCGGTAAAACCCGGCATGATCATGTTGCCACTAATAGCCATCATTTCCGGGTGATACTCACTCAGCCAGGCGCATTCGGCAGCGCTGCGGGTGTCATTCCACAAAATGCAGGGACGCAGCACGTTACCGTCGTTATCAAGCAGTACCGCACCGTGCATCTGGCCCGACAGACCAATGGCGCGAATGGCCGCCCACTGTTGCGGATGCTGCTGGCGCAGTTCGGTGACCACGCGGCCACAGGCCTGCCACCAGGCTTGCGGATCCTGTTCTGCCCAGTGCGGATGCGGACGTTGTACGGTCAGCGCAGCATGCGCCGAGGCGACAATCGCGCCATCGCCGTCAATCAGCAATGCTTTTAATTCTGAGGTGCCAATATCAATGCCCAGGTACATAGCGCCCCCTTACACTGCCGCCAGTTGCGATTCAGGTTGTTTTATCCACTGTTCCAGCTCCGCTACGGTACGACGCAGCAGGGTTAAGAAATCGGCGGATTTCGCAAGCCCGGCAAACAACGCTTCGTCTGCCGCCCAGACTGCCAGCGGATCGGGCGCGTTGAAAACGGCGCGTACGGCATCGGGTTGCATCACGCCATCCTGATAGGTATAAGGCAGAGAACCGTCTGCCCAGCGTTTCAGGAACAGGAAGAACAGCGCAGGTAATACGGCGGTCGCAGACGGAGTTTCGCCGCGTTTGTAACATTCGATAAGCGTCGGCGTGACCATTCCCGGAATTTTGGACAGTCCATCAGCGGCGACGCGCTGGTTAGTGTCTTTGATATACGGATTGCTAAAGCGCGCCAGTACCACATCGCGATATTTCGCCAGATCCAGCGGGCTGGGCGTCAGCGAAGGAATGACGTCACGAGAGACATATTCCCAGGCCATCTGGCGAATGGCACTCTGGCGGGTGCTGTCATCAATAAAGCTCAGACCAATCTGCGTCCCCGCCCACGCAATACAGCTGTGGGTAGCGTTAAGAATTCGGATTTTCGCCTCTTCCCAGGGCAATACCGATTCAACCAGCTCAACGCCTACCTTTTCGAGCGCCGGGCGACCATTGATAAAATCATCTTCAATCACCCACTGAATAAAGGATTCCCCCATTACCGGCACCGCGTCTTTAATGCCGGTTGCCGCCAGTACGCGCTCTGCCACATCCGGCGTCGGCCGTGGGGTAATGCGGTCAACCATGGTGTTGGGTGAAGTGGTATTTTTTTCTACCCATTGATGCAACTCGCTTTCACCCTTCGCCTTGAGGAAGGAGAGAAAACCGTGGCGGAAGCGCTCGCCGTTATGCCGCAGGTTATCGCAGTTCAGCAAGGTAACGGGGTCGCCATGCTGCGCAATCCTCTGTTTCAGGATGCGGGTCAGCGCACCGTAAAGAGTGCGAATCCCGCCATTCAGGTCGGCCTGAATATCGGCCTGCTGCTGATCCAGCTCATGTTCTGGCGTCAGGTAATAACCGCTTTCAGTAACTGTAAAGGCGATGACACGTGTTTCGGCATCAGCCCCCTGCTTCACCAGTGCGCTAATTTCACTATCCCATGGCAATACTTTGCGAATTGAGGTGATGGTTTCGTACTCGCGTTCACCCTCCGGCGACACAGTTTCCAGCACATACTTACCGTTTTGCGCGGTAAGATGGTCCAGCAACGTACTGGCGTCATCACGAATATTTCCCAGCGCAATGCTCCAGCGCTCATCACCCTGTTCCATCAGTTTGTGCAGATACCACGCCTGATGAGCACGATGAAACGACCCGGCACCAATATGCATCCACACCGCTTTTTTCTCGGACATAATCATCACCTCAATTTTGAGCATTTGACATTTTATCGGGCTTATGCCCGTTTGTTGTATGTATGTTAGTAGTGAGATGTGAAGGTTTTCTGGGATGAAACTCACGAAAATAGCTTTTGCCCTTAAAAATTACATTTGCCCATTTTTGTGAATGTGACCATTGCGCGTACAATGGCGGCAGAAAATCAGGGGAAGGTGCAATGAACAAAGAAGAGAAAAAACAGGAACTCGCCGCCCGTGCCGCATGGATGTATTACGTGGCGGGATTAACACAGCAGGATATTGCTTCGGCGCTGGGCCTGTCACGCCAGGTGGCGCAACGGCTCATTTCCGGCGCCCGCGAAACCGGGATGGTCACCGTCAATATCAGCCATCCGGTGACCCGTTGCCTGAAACTGGCGCACGACCTGCAAGAAAAATATGACCTCAGCCTGTGCCGCGTCGTGCCATCTGCCGGGCTGGAAGACGATGCCATTCAGCAGATGCTGGCTGTGGAAGGGGCACAGGTGATGGCGCAATTTATCTGTGAAGAGAAACCGCAGGTCTTTGGTGTTGGCTCCGGTAAAACGCTGCGCGCCGTGATTGACGCTCTGCCATCGCTGGAGCGACCGCAGCATCAGTGCGTATCGATGATCGGCGCTATCGCCCGGGATGACTCCGGTACCCGTTATGATGTGCCGCTGAAAATGGCGGAAAAAATGCAGGGTAAGTATTTTTTCATTCCGGCGCCGCTGTATGCCGATAGTCCGGAAGATAAAAATAGCTGGTGCCAGCATCAGATTTATCAACGCGTTGCCGCAAGAGCACTTAACGCGGATGTCACTTTTCTTGGCATTGGCGAGGTGAAACTGGGTTGCCCGCTGAACACTGAGGGGTTTATTACCGACGCCCAGGTCAAAGATCTGGAGACGCAAAATGTGGCGGGCGAAATGCTTGGCCATTTCTTTAACCATGAGGGTGTACGCCTGGATTCTGAGCTGGATGCGATGCTTACCAGCGTGCCGCTCACCAGCCACACGGAACGAAAAGTAGTCGGGTTTGCCGGAGGGGAAAGTAAACTTGCCGCCATTCGCGCCGCCCTGATCGGTGGCTGGGTCAATGGGCTGGTGACAGACGAAGATACCGCGCTGAAACTGCTGGCGGAATAAGCGGCTACCGGCGAGCGCCGGTAGCACCCTGATTATTTGAGTGAACCTTTGAGGAACTGCTGCAGACGCGGGCTTTTCGGATTGCCGAACAGCTCATCCGGCGCACCCTCTTCTTCAATTTTGCCCTGATGCAGGAAAATCACATGAGTGGAAACATGGCGGGCAAAGCCCATTTCATGTGTTACCACCACCATGGTTTTTCCCTCTTCCGCCAGTTGTTGCATGATGCGCAGCACTTCACCCACCAGTTCCGGGTCCAGTGCGGAAGTGGGTTCGTCAAATAACAACACTTCCGGTTCCATTGCCAGCGCACGGGCAATGGAGACGCGCTGCTGCTGGCCGCCAGAGAGATGCACCGGATATTTCGCCTGTTGAACACCGTCAATACCCACTTTCGCCAGGTATTTCACCGCACGCTCCCGGGCCTCCTGTTTGCTAAGACCCAGTACCTGTATTGGCGCTTCCATGACGTTTTCCAGTACCGTCATGTGGCTCCACAGATTGAAATGCTGGAACACCATCGTCAGGCGGGTACGTAACAAACGCAGTTGCTGCTTATCCGCTACCCGCAACTGACCGTCTTTATCGCGCACCAGATTGATATTCTCGCCATTGACGATAATCGTCCCTTCACTTGGCTTCTCAAGGAAGTTTATGCAGCGCAGAAAGGTACTTTTGCCGGAGCCTGAAGAGCCAATAATGCTGATCACATCCCCGGCGTTAGCCTGCAGCGACACCCCTTTCAACACCTCATGCTCGCCGTAGCGTTTATGCAGATCGATAACGTTTAATTTATTGTCAGACATGATGTTCTCAGTGCGTCGAAGAAGGTTTTATATGCTGCAACCAGCGTTTTTCCGCCTTGCGGAACAGGCTAATCAGCACATAAGAGATGATCAAATACAGTACAGCCGCAATACCAAACGCGGTGAACGGCTGATAAGTCGCAGAGTTAATATCGCGGGCGATTTTGAGCAGATCCGGCACCGTCGCGGTAAAAGCCAGCGCGGTAGAGTGGAGCATCAAAATCACTTCGTTGCTATAGGCCGGTAGCGCAATGCGCAGCGCCGATGGCAGGATAATGCAGCGATACATTTTCACCGATGAAAAACCATAAGCACGGGCGGCTTCAATTTCCCCGGCCGGTACCGAACGGATTGCCCCGGCGAAAATTTCCGTAGTATAAGCACAGGTATTAAGCGTTAACGCCAGCACCGTACAATTGAGGCCGCTGCGGAAAAAAGCATTGAGCAGTTCCGTTCCCTTCACAATTTCCAGCGTATACATGCCTGAGTAAAACACCAGCAACTGCACATAGAGCGGCGTACCACGAAAAATGTAAGTGAACAGCCAGATGGGAAATTGAATGTATTTATTGCTGGAGACGCGACCAATAGCCAGAAACACCGCCATTACTCCGCCCATCACCACCGAAGAAATCAACAACCACAGGGTAATAGCCACCCCGGTGAAGCGGTAGCCATCGGTCCACAACAGCGATTTCCAGTACTCCTGAATAATCTCGATCACAGGTCAGCCCTCTTCACACCTACGGAGTAGCGACGTTCGAGAAGAAGCAGTACGCCATTAGAAACGGTGGTAAACACCAGATAAATCAGGCCGCACACGACGGCAAAATAGAACGGCTCCCAGGTACTTTTCCCCGCGAGCTGCGTGGCTTTCACCACATCTTCCAGCCCCAGTAACGACACTAACGCTGTCGCTTTGAGAATGACCTGCCAGTTATTGCCAATCCCCGGCAATGCGAAGCGCATCATGGCCGGAAACAAAATGCGGCGAAAGGTCTGCGAGTTGGTGAAACCAAACGCGGTGGCAGCCTCGATATGCCCTTTCGGCACCGCCATATAAGCGCCACGGAAGGTTTCGGTAAAATAGGCACCATAAATAAACCCGAGGGTAATAATACCCGCCACCATCGGATCAATATCGAGTTGCTCCATTCCCATCGCATCGGTCAGCGTGTTAAGAGCTATTTGCAATCCGTAAAAAATCAGCAGCATCAGCACCAGATCGGGCACGCCGCGAATCAATGTGGTGTAGCCTTCAAAAACCAGCGCTAACGGACGGTTTTTAGAGAGCTTTGCGCCCGCACCGGCCAGGCCAATCAGCACCGCCAGCACCACGGAACTGATAGCCAGTTCCAGCGTGACGAGGGCACCATGAAAGATAACTTGAGAAAAACCATACAGCATGCAGCCTGTCCTGTCGTATTCGTGTCTGCCGCGTCTCTTCCCCTTCCGGGCGGAAGGGGTCGCACGTTAAACACGCGTGGAATTAACCACCATAAACATCAAAATCAAAGTACTTTTTCGCCAGTTTTTCGTAAGTCCCGTCTGCACGCATTTCCGCGAACGCTTTATTCAGCGCTTCACGCAGTTCGTTATCGTCTTTACGAATACCCATGCCGGTGCCGACGCCAAACAGCTTCTCGTCTTTAATGGACGGACCGCCAAATTTGTAGTCTTTACCCATCGCCGTTTTCAGGAAACCTTCGCTGGCGGCCACTTCATCCTGGAACGCAGCATCAATACGGCCTGCGGTCAGATCAGAATAGATATTGTCCTGCCCCTGGTAGGAGACGATTTCAATACCCTGCGGCGCCCAGTGAACGTTACCGTATGTTTCCTGCGTGGTGCCCTGCAATACGCCAATGCGTTTGCCTTTCAGCTTCGCAAGATCGGGAACGATATCAGAGTCTTTCGCCACGACCAGACGAGAATCCGCTGCATACAGCTTGTCGGTGAACGAAATTTCCTGTTGGCGTTTTTCAGTAATTGAGAGAGATGACATGATGGCGTCGATTTTTTTCGCTTTAAGCGAAGGAATCAGCGCATCCAGTGGGTTTTCAATAAAGACACACTGGGTTTTGATACGCGTGCACAGCTCTTTCGCCAGATCGATGTCAAAACCAACCAATTCGCCCTGCGAATTCTTCGATTCAAAAGGAGCATAAGTTGGGTCAGTACCGATGCGGAGTTTTTGCGGAATAGCTGCGAATGCGCCTGAAACGCTGGAGATAGCGAGCACCAGAGAAAGTGATAACACCAATTTTTTCATAATTATCCTCAACAGACTGTCTTTCCTAAGGGATTTATTAGAAGAATACGGTGTCGCTATCGTGCCATTATATGGCACGGCAAGGCAAAGCATTCTGCCCGCCCGCCGGCATTTTTTGCATGGTTTTTGCTTAACTATGCATCGTTGCGCCATTTTAGTGCATCACGCGCACTAACTTGCAACATCACACGTATCGATGCACCATCCTGGAAAACCAAAATGGCGCATCGTTTTATCCCTACAAACAGCTGCTTTACTCGCCGTAGACGTTAAAGTCGAAATATTTTTTCGCGAGCTTATCGTAAGTACCGTCTTTACGAATTTCAGCAAAGGCTTTGTCGAAAGCCGCTTTCAACTCAGTATCGTCTTTACGCAGACCGATCCCGGTACCATCGCCGAAATATTTCTTATCTTTAACGGACGGGCCGGCGAACGCAAAATCTTTACCGGCAGGCTGTTTCAGAAAACCTTCGCTGGCAGCCACTTCATCCTGGAATGCAGCGTCCAGACGGCCTGCGGCCAGATCAGAGTAAATCAGATCCTGGTTCTGGTAGGCCACCACATCGATACCTTTAGTGCGCCAGTTGTCGTTCGCATAACCTTCTTGCGTAGACCCCTGCAGTACCCCTACGTGTTTGCCTTTCAGGGAGTCCAGCGTTGGCACGATCGGCGAGCCTTTTTTGGCAATCAGACGGGAGTCAGCGGCGTAGAGTTTGTCGGAGAAAGCAATCTCCTGCTGACGTTTTTCCGTAATAGAGAGGGAGGAGATGATAGCGTCAATTTTCTTCGCTTTCAGGGACGGGATAAGCGCGTCGAAGTCGCTGCCAACCCAGGTACATTTGACCTTGATGCGGGTACACATCTCATTACCGAGATCGATGTCAAAACCGACAAAATTCCCTTTCGCATCTTTGGAAGAGAAAGGTGCGTATGTCGCATCAGTACCGATACGTACTGTCTGGGGAAGCGCTGCGTAAACACTGGATGCCGCGGACAGGCCCAGCAGTAAAGACAGAGCAATAACCGTCTTCTTCATACATTACCCTCAAGTATTCTGATTTTATTTTGTGCTGCGTTGTGTTGTGTGTTGCTACGAGTTTACTTGCATGTCTTATGCCAGATTTTTAGCGCTGAAAAACAACAGCGTTAAATTTGTTAATAAAACGTTGCAAATTGCCCTTAATGGTGAAAGATAGCAGGTCCGCCGAACGAACCAGAGTGTTAAAAGGGGAAAAAAGGAATTAAATGTTGAGGATATGATCGCGATTGCAAAAACGCCCTGAAAAAGGGCATCGGGCAATGATGTGCACTATCTGGAGGCATTCCCTCCTTGCCAGCGGATAAATAAATCTTCCGGCAGAGTGATATCGAACTGATCCAGTACGCGATTCACGGTCTGGTTAATGATGTCATCCAGCGTTTTCGGCGCATGATAAAACGCAGGGACCGGCGGCATGATAATGGCTCCCAGTTCTGCCGCCTGTGTCATCAACCGCAGATGCCCTAAATGCAATGGCGTTTCACGCACGCATAGCACCAGCGGGCGACGCTCCTTTAACACCACATCCGCCGCACGCGTCAGCAGTCCGTCGGTATAGCTATGCACGATTCCTGAGAGCGTTTTTATTGAGCAGGGCAACACCACCATGCCCGCAGTCTTAAATGAGCCGGAAGAGATGTTAGCGGCAATATCACGGGCGTCATGCACTACATCCGCCATAGACTGAACGTCACGCAGGGAAAAATCGGTTTCGAGAGAGAGGGTCTGACGCGCGGCCGGGCTCATCACCAGATGGGTTTCAATATCCGCCACGTCGCGTAATACCTGCAACAAGCGCACACCGTAAATCGCGCCGCTGGCCCCTGAGATCCCAACAATGAGTCGTTTCATATCCGTCGCCTTTATCTATACTGAGGCAGACTTTGCCGGATTATGCCAGCCGTTGCAACTGATGAGCGCCCCCTCCGGACGGAGAGGGCGAAAACGGGTCAATTACCCTTCGTTGTGCATCTCTAAGTTTTCCACTTCGTTCTGACGCTGTACCGCTTTGGCATCGTCATTACGCAGGGAATCGAGATAATCGAGATACTGCTGGTTAACGTCTTTGGTGACATACACGCCGTTAAATACCGAGCATTCGAACTGCTGGATATCCGGGTTTTCCGCGCGTACGGCGTCGATCAGATCATTCAGGTCCTGGAAAATCAGGCCATCAGCGCCGATGATCTGGCGAATCTCATCCACTTCACGGCCATGTGCAATCAGTTCGTTTGCGGTCGGCATGTCAATGCCATAGACGTTCGGGAAACGAATTTCCGGCGCCGCAGAGGCGAGGTACACTTTCTTCGCTCCGGCTTCACGGGCCATCTCGATAATCTGCTCAGAGGTGGTACCACGCACGATGGAATCATCCACCAGCAGCACGTTTTTATCGCGGAATTCAGCGCGATTCGCGTTCAGCTTACGGCGGACAGATTTACGACGCAGTTGCTGACCCGGCATGATAAAGGTACGGCCAACGTAGCGATTTTTCACAAAACCCTGGCGATACGGCTTGCCAAGAATACGGGCGATTTCCAGCGCGATATCGCAGGAGGTTTCCGGGATTGGAATAACCACGTCGATATCCAGATCTTCCCATTCACGCGCAATCTTCTCGCCAAGCTTCGTGCCCATATTAACGCGAGCGCTGTAGACGGAGATTTTGTCGATGAAGGAGTCGGGGCGCGCAAAATAGACGTATTCGAACAGGCACGGGTTGCTGACCGGATTATCCGCGCACTGGCGGGTAAATAGCTGGCCTTTTTCGGTAATGTAAACAGCTTCACCCGGCGCGATATCACGCAGGAATTCAAAGCCCAGCGTATCAAGTGCCACGCTTTCAGACGCCACCATATATTCAGTGCGGCCGTCGCCAATATCGCGTTTGCCCAGTACCAGAGGACGAATACCGTTCGGGTCGCGGAAAGCAACCATGCCGTGACCGATGATCATCGCAACGCACGCATACGCGCCACGAATCTGGCGGTTGGTCGCGGCGACTGCGGCAAAAATGTTGTCTGCTTCCAGCGGATAATGGCGGAAGTTATCCAGCTCGCTGGCGAAAATGTTCAGCAGGATTTCTGAATCAGACGTGGTGTTGATGTGGCGGCGTTTTTCTTCAAACAGCTTTTTGCGCAGCTCGTGGGCATTGGTCAGGTTGCCGTTGTGGGCAAGCGTGATGCCGTAAGGGGAGTTAACGTAAAAAGGCTGAGCCTCGGAGGCGCTGGAGCTGCCAGCGGTTGGGTAACGCACATGGCCGATACCCATGTTGCCCTGAAGACGCTGCATATGGCGGGCTTCGAAAACATCGTTGACCAGGCCATTTGCTTTGCGCAGACGGAAACAATTATTTGCATCGATCGTGATGATGCCAGCGGCATCCTGTCCACGGTGCTGAAGCACCGATAACGCGTCATAAATCGACTGGTTGACCGGCATAACACCGGCGATACCGACAATACCGCACATACGTCTTTTCCTCGTTAAGCCACATCTCAGAGCGATTACGCTCTGGGCAAGAAACTTGACGAACTTTGCAGATAGTCAAAGAACCATCTGATGATGAAACTGAATTGCGGGATAAGCTGCGACTTCTGCCAGTCTTCGCTTTTTGACAGGCCCGTAAAGGTATCGAGAAAGAACAGAATGGCGGCGACGATTAGCACCCCGCGTAGCGCGCCAAAACAGATCCCCAACACCCTGTCTGTACCCGACAGGCCGGTTTTCTCCACAAGTTGACCTATCACGTAATTGACGATAGCGCCAACAATCAGCGTCGCGATGAACAAGATGGCGATGGATATCCCATTGCGAACCAGTTCATCTTCAAAGCCCGTAAACCAGACTGACAGGTAAGTGTAGTAATGACTGGCAACAAAGAAAGCACAACCCCATGTCACCAGTGATAACGCTTCACGAACAAAGCCGCGGATGAGGCTAACCAGACAGGAAAAACCAATCACCGCGATGATGGCGTAATCAATCCAGACCATATGTGTCCCACGATTTACGCCCTGTCGTCCAGTTCGGGGCGCATTCTAACAGAAAAAGAAAACGTTTGCGTAGGGATTTCCTTCCCGCGCGTAAATAAAAATGGCGCTGAAAAAATATTCAACGCCATCGAATCTTTAGCCTCTTCGGGCGTGTTTTATTCGTCTCAAAAACTCAGCCTCCCTTCCCGGCAACCCTCTCCCTGCCAGAGCGAGAAGCTCGATCCGATACTACTTTTCACCCTCTCCCCTGTGGAGAGAGGGACGAAATGAGGGGAAAAACGCACACTAATTCGCGCTATAACCCATTACCACGCCGCTCAAGCCTGACAGCTGCTTAAGCTCCTCAAGCGACCCTTTGAGTTTATCTTTCGATGCGTCCGGGCCGACCAGGATGCGGGTGATTTTACCCTGTACTGGCGTGGTTGGCGCAGTATAAACACGATAGCCTGCGCCGCGCAGTTTACCGACAATCTCGTTAACTTTATCGGCGTTCTTAAGCGCACCCAGTTGCACTACCCAGGCTTTACCCACTGGCGTCGATTTATCCGCCGCAGGCGGCTGTTCCGCAGGCGGGGTTGCCGCCACCTGTTCTGCCGGTTTCTGTGGTTGTGGCTTCGGCTTCTCAACCGGCTTTGGCTGTTCAGCCTGCTTCGGCGCTACGGGTTGCGCCGTGACATCCGGCGTCGTCGCCCCACTGACAGCCCGACGTGACGCATCCAGCGACGGCGCTGCCGCATCGCCAGCCTGCACCTCTTCCGCAGCCCCTTCCGGCGGCTGTGCCGGGAGCGCCTGCGTGGCCGCAGGCATCATATCCGGCTCATCGCGATCCCCCGGTTTGGGCACCAGAGGAATGGCGGCGAACTCATCCTGATAATGTTTTTTTTGCCCGTCCAGCAGCCCGGGAAGAATAATGACCCCGAGCGCAACCAGCACAATGGTTCCCATCAAACGGTTCTGAAACTTACTTGCCACCGGTTCTCCCCGCTTCCATCGCTTCCATGACATGTGCCACCGTATGGAATGAACCACACACCAGCACGGTATCTTCTGCTGTGGCCTCCGCCATCGCTGCCTGCCAGGCCTGCGCAACGTCCTGACAGGCCTTCCCTTGCGGTAAGTGCGCCATCAATTGTTCTGCCGTCGCACCGCGTGGCCCCTCCAGAGGGGCACAATACCAGCTATCGACCACAGGCTCCAGACAGGCGAGCGTTCCGGCGATGTCTTTATCATGCAGCATGCCGATGACCGCCAGCACGCGGCCACGCTCAGGCTCTGCCGCCAGCCGCCCGGCAAGGTAAGCCGCCGCATGAGGATTATGCGCCACATCCAGAATAAGACGCGGGTTATGTCGCACAATCTGGAAGCGGCCAGGCAGAATCGCCGAGGCGATGCCGTCACGGATAGCCTGCTCGCTCACCGCCAGCCCGCTGGCCCGCAGTGCCGCAAGTGCGGTCGCGGCATTAGGCTGCGGCACCTGCGGCAACGGTAAACCTGTCAGTTCACCCTTGCCGTCGCGAAAACGCCACTGCCCCTGCTCTACTTCATACTGCCAGTCCACGCCACGACGCAGCAGCAGAGCACCTTTTTCTGCGGCCACGTCGCCAATGGTGTATGGCATATCACTTTCGCCGACCACCGCGGGTTTACCGCCACGGAAGATGCCCGCTTTTTCGCGACCGATACTTTCTCTGTCTGGTCCCAGCCAGTCGGTATGATCGAGTGCAATGCTGGTCACCACGGCGACATCTGCATCAACCATATTGGTGGCGTCAAGACGCCCGCCCAGTCCCACTTCGAGGATAACGACATCCAGCTTCGCCTGTTTAAACAACCACAGCGCCGACAGCGTACCGTATTCAAAATAGGTTAATGAGGTTTCACCGCGCACGGCTTCAATTTCTGCAAAAGAACGCGTGTGGTCGGACTCCGACAGCTCCTCGCCCTGCACGCGAACCCGCTCGGTATAGCGGATAAGATGCGGCGAACTGTAGACACCCACACGATAACCAGCTGCAAGGAGAATAGATTCGAGAGTTCGGCAAGTCGTGCCTTTGCCATTGGTTCCCGCAACGGTAAAGACAAACGGCGCCGGTCGCAAAACGTCCAGACGCGCGGCAACCTGGCTTACGCGCTCAAGTCCCAGGTCAATGGTTTTGCTGTGCAGGTTTTCCAGATAAGAAAGCCACGCGGCCAGGGGCGACGTGGCTTGCAAAATGCGTTTATTTTCCATGATGCCCGTAGGATGTTCGACGATGTAAAAAGCAAAAGGGCAGCGCCGTGATGGCCCTGCCCTTCGGTATTATCAGGCCTCTGTTTCCTGATCGGGCACCGGGGGCACCACCACGCTTTCACGCGGAGCATCCGGGTTCGGTGCTGGCTGATTGGTCAGTTTCGCCAGAATGCTGGCCAGTTTCAGGCGCATTTCCGGACGACGAACGATCATATCGATCGCCCCTTTTTCAATCAGGAATTCACTGCGCTGGAATCCCGGCGGCAGTTTTTCACGCACGGTCTGTTCAATAACGCGCGGACCGGCAAAACCAATGAGTGCTTTCGGCTCGGCAATATTCAGATCGCCCAGCATCGCGAAGCTCGCGGAAACACCACCCATGGTAGGGTCAGTCAAAACAGAGATATACGGCAGGCCGCGCTCTTGCATCTTCGCCAGCGCTGCGGAGGTTTTCGCCATCTGCATCAGCGACATCAGCGCTTCCTGCATACGTGCGCCACCCGAGGCGGAGAAACAGATCAGCGGGCAGTTATCTTCCAGTGCCTGCTCAACGGCACGGACAAAACGTGCTCCCACTACAGAGCCCATTGAGCCGCCCATAAAGGCGAATTCGAACGCTGCCGCGACAACCGGCATGCCATGCAGCGTGCCTTTCATTACCACCAGCGCATCTTTTTCGCCGGTCTCTTTCTGTGCCGTCGCCAGACGGTCTTTGTATTTTTTGGAGTCACGGAACTTGAGCACATCTTTCGGCTCAAGTTCGCTACCCAGTTCCACCAGTGAACCTTCATCCAGCAATGTATGCAGGCGGTTACGCGCAGTCATGCGCATATGGTGGTCACACTTCGGGCAGACCTCAAGGTTACGCTCCAGCTCGGCACGATACAGTACCTGGCCGCAGCTATCGCATTTCGTCCACACACCCTCAGGGATGCTCGCCTTGCGGGTGGGGGTAATATTGCTTTTGATTCGTTCAATCCAGCTCATTGATAACCTTTATACATGAACCTGGTAGCCCATAAATGGGGCACATTAAAACATAACAGTTCGCAACTTGGGATAAAAAAGTGGTCGAACCGCCATAGACATCTTATTTTCCCTGTCGCGCTGCTGCACGACGGTGGCGAATGATCTCAATCACACCAGGAAGTATAGACACCACGATAATCGCGACAATCAGTAACTTAAGATTTTCCTGCACCATGGGCAACGTGCCGAAGAAGTAGCCAGCATAAGTAAACAGTAGCACCCATAACAGCGCCCCGATCACGTTGAACGCCGCGAAATGGCGATAGGACATATGCCCCATCCCGGCAACGAAAGGCGCAAACGTCCGCACAATAGGGATAAAGCGGGCAAGAATAATGGTTTTGCCACCGTGTTTCTCATAAAACTGATGAGTTTTATCGAGATAGCTGCGACGGAACACTTTCGAGTTTGGGTTGCTAAAGAGCTTGTCACCAAACAAACGCCCTATCGTGTAATTCACCGCATCGCCGAGAATGGCCGCAACAAGCATCAGCATCACCATAACGTGAACGTTGATGTCGTTCGCTGGTAGTGAAGCCAGCGCGCCCGCGACAAACAGCAGTGAATCCCCCGGTAAGAACGGCGTGACCACCAGACCGGTTTCGCAGAACAAAATCACAAAGAGGATCGCGTAAACCCAGATGCCGTATTGCGCGACCAGTTCCGCCAGATGAACATCAATGTGCAGAATAAAATCAATAAGAAAGCGAATTACGTCCATATTGTCTATGCCCTGGTTGATTGCGACTAGTCCGCGAGAAACAGCGGACCCATTGGCGTGCGTGGCAAGTTGAAACGGTCCGGATAATCCACCGAAACCAGATACAACCCTTCTGCTCTCGCCGTTGCTGCCGCCAGCGTTCTATCCTTAGCCGCCAGTAGCTCTGCTATCCAGCTCTCCGGCTGGTTGTTGGCACCCACTTCCATCAGGCTACCGACAATATTTCTTACCATATGATGTACAAAGGCATTAGCTTTGATATCCACCACCACATAAGCACCGTAACGCTGAACGTTAATGTGCATCATGTTGCGCCACGGCGTGCGCGACTGGCACTGTACTGCACGAAATGAGGTAAAGTCATTTTCACCCAGCAGACACTGCGCCGCACGCTGCATACGCTGTGCATCAAGGGGCAGATGGTAATGCGTAACCCCCTGGTTCAGTACCGCCGGGCGTAAACGATGATTGTAAATAACATAGCGATAACGACGCGCCGTCGCGCTAAATCGCGCATGGAAATCATCGGGCACATCTTTCACCCAACGTACCGCAATGTCTCCAGGTAAATTCGCATTTACGCCCAGTGTCCAGGCCGCGTCTTTACGTACCGCGCGGGTCTCAAAATGGACCACCTGCCCTGTGGCATGCACACCTGCGTCGGTACGCCCGGCACAAAAAACCGTCACCGGCTCATTGGCGACCTGCGACAACGCTTTTTCCAGCTTTTCCTGCACGCTGCGTACTTCTTGCTGACGCTGCCAGCCGTAATATTTACTGCCGTCGTACTCAATGCCAAGCGCAATTTTCAGCAGCGGTTGTTCCACAACGTCTGACATTAGTACAGGTACTCCTGTACCAGTTTTTCGGCAATTTTCACTGCCATAAGCGCCCCACCAAAACGTACGTTATCGGCCACTGACCAGAACTGAATCTGTTCAGGCAAGCCATAATCGTTGCGCACGCAACTGACTGAAAGATGCGCGCTACCAGACGCATCACCAACCTGGGTCGGGAAATCATTCTCTTCGGACAGCACAATATCCTCGCCGCGGGCAAACGCATCACGGGCCTCTTCTGCCGCCAGTGGACGCAGCGCTTCGAAGCTGACCATCTGCGCGTGACCATAAAATACCGGCGCACGGACGCAGTTCGCGGAGATCATCAGCCCGTCGTCCTGCAAAATTTTCCGTACCTGATCCACCAGACGACGCTCTTCCGGTACGGCACCTTCCCGGTCCGGCAGAATGGGCAGCATGTTGAATGCCAGTTGACGGCCAAAGAAGTCGTCTTCATCAATAGGTATGCCATTAAGCAATTTCGCACTCTGCCCGGCAAGGGCGTCCACCGCCTGTTTGCCTTGCGCCGACACGGAGAGCAGACTGGTCACGCCAATACGCGACAGGCCGCCTTCGTCGATCAGCGGTTTTAGCGCGGTCAACAACTGGCTGGTAAGGCTATCCGGCACGGCAATGACATTACGATTGCGGTAATCCGCCAGTACAAACGGGTTCACCTCTGGCACAACCAGCGGCACATCCGGCTCCAGCGCGAACAGACCGCTGGTATCAATCACCAGACATCCGGCGTTAGTGGCTTCTTCAATATTCTCGGCAGATGCCTGCGCACCGGCGACAAAGAACGCCAGTTGCGCCTGCGTCCAGTCAAATTCTGCAACATCCTGCACGCGTATGGTTTTTCCGCCAAACCGCAGCGTCTCGCCAGCGCTTTCATTACGCGCCAGCGCATACAAATCGCCCACCGGAAACTCACGCTCCGCAAGCGTTTCGAGTAAGGCTTCTCCGACAGCGCCCGTCGCGCCCAGTACGGCAATATTCCAGCCTTCAGACATGGTGATTTACTCCAGAAAAAAAGCGTACCCGCCGGAGTATCCGGCAGGTAGCATTAAGATGACATTAACGAATTGGGTGATGGACAGCGTTGAAACCCAGCTTTTGCAGCAGTGTAGCCGCCTGGTCGTCATCACACTGCACATACAGCGATGACCATTCCCGACGCTCAAGATAATTTTTACGCAGCTTATCGAACTCACCCGGGATGCCCGCCACTTTTCGCAGCAGCGCATCGTCGCGGCGCACATCATACACCAAATGAATGAGTCTTTTCAGGATCGACTGATCGAGCGGACCGTGAAGGGTAATGCGGCCGAACTCCGGCGCAGGCAGCAAAGTGTCCAGCGCAACCTGCTGACGCTTACCGATAAAATCGCTAAACGCTTCGAATACCTGTGTGGTGCCACGCGCTTTCCCTTCCAGGGTATACCCGGCAATATGCGCCGTACCGATATCCACCTTTTCCAGAAGCGCCACATCGAGATCCGGCTCTGGTTCCCAGACGTCAAGAATAACGCTAAGCGGCTGACCAGCCTCCAGACGGCGTAACAGGGCGGCGTTATCCACCACCGGGCCACGGCAGGCATTAATCAGAATAGTGCCGGGTTTCAGCCGGCTAATCACCTCTTCATCCGCCAGATGCCAGCTTTTGTACGGCCCGTCTTTAAACAGCGGCGTGTGGAAGGTCAGCACGTCTGCATCGCGCACCAGATCTTCAAGCGGCAGAAACTCGCCGTCATCGCCCCGGTCAGCACGCGGCGGATCGCACAACAATGTTTTCACGCCCCAGGCTTCAAGACGGACCTGCAGGCGACTGCCCACATTACCTACCCCGACAATCCCGACGGTGCGATCGCGCAGATCGAAACCGTCACGTTCGGCCAACAGCATCAGGGAAGAGAAAACATATTCAACAACCGCAATGGCATTACATCCCGGTGCGGCAGAGAAACCAATCCCCGCCTGCTGTAACCATTGCTCATCAACGTGATCGGTACCCGCCGTTGCCGTCCCCACGAACTTAATCGGCGTACCGCTGAGCAGCGCTTCATTAACCTTCGTCACAGAACGCACCATCAGCGCGTCCGCATCAGCCAGTTCCGCTGCCGGAATGGGACGACCAGGCACAGCTTTTACCTCACCCAGACGACGGAACAAATCGCCAGCATAGGGCATATTTTCATCAACAAGGATTTTCACGTTACAGTACCGGTTAGAGAACGGGAGTTAAGCTGTTAAGTGTGCCATAATCTCGCAGCCAGGCATACCTGCAATGCCGCTACACGACGTGCGAGACCCAGAGGATTTCCATGATGCAACCCATTCAGGGCACGCCCGCGCGCCCTCCGGGGCAAGAGCCTACGCCCCCTACTTTGGCCGCCGGAGAGCAGCCCTTATCGACAATCCAGCGCACCGTGCTGGAGCGGTTGATTACCCGCCTGGTCGCGCTCACGCAACAGCAGAGCGCCGAAGTCTGGGCCGGGGTTAAACATGATTTGGGTCTGAAAAACGATGCGCCGCTGCTGTCACGCCATTTCCCGGCGGCAGAGCAGAATCTCAACCAGCGTCTGGATACCGCCACGCAGAATCACACCACCCGCCAGGTTATCTCGCAGCTGACTGAATTACTTGGACAGGGGAATAACCGTCAGGCGGTAAGCGACTTTATTCGCCAACAGTTTGGTCAGACGGCGCTGAGCCAGCTTACGCCACAACAGCTTAAAACGGTGTTGACGCTGCTGCAGAACAACCAGATTTCGGTACCTCAGCCCTTGCAACGTCCGGCGACCGATCGCCCTCTGTTGCCTGCTGAGCACAACTCGCTCAACCAGGCGGTGACCAAACTGGCCGCTGCGACGGGTGAATCCGGTAAGCTGATTTGGCAATCAATGATGGAACTCTCCGGCGTGAAAACCGGGGAACTCATCCCGGCAAAACATTTTACTCACCTAATGACCTGGCTGCAGGCGCGCCAGACATTGAGTACCCAGACGTCACCGACGCTGCAAAGTGTGCAAACCGCGCTTAAACAGCCGCTGGATGATGTGGAGTGGCAAACAATCACCGACTATGCCCGACAGAACTGGCAGGTCACCCCGCAAATGGTGCTGACGACGGCGCAAGTACAGGACATTCTCAATCAGGTTTTTTTAAATCGCGCAGAACGGACATCAGGCGTACTGGAAACACGAAATATTCAGCCGATCTACAGCCCGCTCTTCGCCCCGATAATCGAAAGCGTAAAAAACCTCTCAACCCGGCCAGGTCTCTTCCTGGTCGCATTGCTTATTGCCTTCGCTCTTATCTGGCTGGTTATCTGAAAAAATCCCCTCCGATGGAGGGGATTTTCGTTAAAGATTTTCACCGTTACTTTTAATGGTCTGCTGGTACCACCAGAACGATTTCTTACGGCTGCGTTCGAGCGTACCGTTGCCTTCGTTATCCTTATCGACATAGATAAAGCCGTAGCGTTTTTTCATTTCGCCTGTACCCGCAGAAACCAGATCAATACAGCCCCAGGGGGTGTAGCCCATCAAATCCACGCCATCTTCCACCACCGCTTTTTTCATTTCGCGCAGGTGGCTTTGCATATATTCAATGCGGTACTGATCGTTTACCGAACCGTCGCTCTCTTTCTGATCGATAGCGCCGAAGCCGTTCTCCACAATAAACAGCGGCAGTTGATAAAGATCGTAGAAGTAGTTTAGTGAATAACGCAGGCCCACCGGGTCAATTTGCCATCCCCAGTCCGAAGCTTTCACATACGGATTTTTCACCAGACTTTTCGTTTCGTCGTAGTCCAGTTGTGGGTTATCCGCGGTGGCTTTGGTGGCGAAAGACATGTAATAGCTAAAACCAATATAGTCCACGCAGCCCCGTTTCAGGATCTGCAGATCTTCGTCGGTAATATCGAGATTAAAGCCTTTACGGGCAAAGTAATTAAGCAGGTGGCGCGGGTAATAACCGCGAACATGCACATCGGTAAACCAGTAGCGGCGGTGCATCGCCGAGACGGACATCATCATATCATCCGGGTTACAGGTGAGCGGGTAGACCGGACACATGGCAATCATGCAGCCAATCTGGAAATCAGGGTTAATCGCATGCCCCGCTTCCACTGCCAGCGCACTGGCGACAAGCTCATAGTGTGCCGCCTGGTACATCACCGGCTCACGATCTTCACCTTCTTTATATTTAAGGCCAGAGTTGGTAAACGGTGCGAAATCTTCGTGGTAATTGGCCTGATTATTGATTTCGTTGAATGTCATCCAGTATTTCACTTTGCTTTTATAGCGAGTAAATACCGTTTTGGCGAAGCGCACAAAAAAATCAATAAGTTTACGGTTACGCCAGCCACCGTATTCGGTGACCAGGTAATAAGGCATTTCAAAATGCGAGAGCGTAATGACCGGTTCAATATTGTATTTCAGACATTCGTCGAAGAGATCGTCATAAAACTGCAGGCCAGCCTCGTTCGGTTCTAATTCATCACCTTTCGGGAAAATACGTGTCCAGGCAATTGATGTGCGGAAACATTTAAAACCCATTTCCGCAAAGAGTTTGATGTCATCTTTATAACGATGATAAAAGTCGATAGCATCGTGATTTGGGTAATTTTTTCCCGGTAATACGCCATCAGTAATTTCGCGCGGAATGCCATGCGCTCCGGCGGTCATCACGTCGGCTACGCTCACACCTTTGCCGCCTTCCTGCCAGCCGCCTTCAAGCTGATGCGCAGCCACCGCGCCGCCCCACAGAAAATCCGCTTTAAACCCAGGCATACGTCTCTCCTTTCTCTAAAAGTAGTAAAAGAATAACTTACGTACGAAGATAGCCTGACTATAGCAGCAATATAACTGACTGAGAATGTTGCAAAAAATTATATCTCCGGAATATGTTACACCAATAAAACAATATGTTTTTTCTGTGGTCTGGCGCGTGTTTTGAGTTATTTTCCGGAGATAAAGACACCATTCAGAACAATGAGAAATTGCATTTTTATTATTTCCGGCCCTCATTATGAAAGCCGGAACAGGCGATTATTTTCGAAATGAAATCAGCGTCACCACAATGCCGGTTGCCGACGCAATTGCCGCGGCCAGAAATACCGACGGATAACCCAGCGAGGAAGCCAGCAGCCCGGTAAGTGGCCCGGTGATACCGTACGCTATATCCTGAAATGCCGAATATCCACCCAGCGCAGTCCCCCGAACCTGTGGGGTCACACGTTTTACCACTTCAACGCCCAGCGCCGGAAAAATCAACGAGCAACCACAGCCGGTCAATGCCGCACCAGCCATTGCCACCCAGGCATCTGGCGCCTGCCCGAGCAATAACAGGCCCACCGTTTCTGTCATCAAGGAAACAACAGCCACCCGCACACCACCAAAGCGATCCGGCATCCAGCCAAACAGCAGACGCATCAGAACAAAGGCGCCGCCAAATGCCGTCAGCGTAAAGCCCGCTTTCTCCCAGCCGTTGCTGGCAAAATAGAGCGAAACGAAGGTACCGATAACCGCGAAACCTACGCCCTGGAGCGCGAGGCCAAGGCCCGGTTGCCAGATTTGCCCGACCACGCTCCACAGAGAAGGACGCACCCCCGGATGAGCAGGCGTTTTCTGTACGCCGCCATTAAATGCCCACGCCAGCAGCGGCAAGACCATAGTCATCGCCGCCAGGGTGGCAAAGCCAAAATGGCTATGAATGAGCAGGCCGAGTGGCGCCCCAACGGCCAGCGCACCGTAAATTGCCATACCGTTCCAGGACATTACTTTGCCCGAACGGTTGGGACCAACCAGCCCCATCCCCCAGGCAAGCGTTCCGGTGAGTAGCTGGCTTTCACCAAAGCCCAGCATTAAACGCCCGATAATCAGCAAGCCAAATTTTGCCAGCGCGCTTACTGGTAGCCACGCCGCCAGCAACCAGGCGACGCCAGCCAGCGCACAGGCAAACATCCCCTGCAGCGCCGAGCGTTTTGCGCCAAATTGATCGGCCAGGCGCCCGGCATAACCCCGTGTCAGGACGGTTGCCAGAAACTGGATACCGACGGCGAGGCCCACCATGGTGTTGCCGTAACCGAGTTCGTTATGCACAAAGAGCGGAATGACGGGCAACGGTAACCCGATGGTCATATAGGTCAGGAAAACGGCAACCACCAGTCGCAATAGCGAACCCGTGCCGGATGAGGAAGAAAGTGTTTGAGTTTCTACAGACATGCATTACTCCATACCGCAGAGTAAGGCGAGGGAAAAAGCCACGCCCCCTCCACCTGATATTCAGGATTAAGGTGCGTTGGATAACGTTAAACGCTTACGCATTATCAGGATGATAATGTTGCGGGGAAGTTTGCCTGCCCGTGTAGCGGCTTGTCAATGCATAAAAAAAGGGAGCCCGTTGGCTCCCTTTTTTATAGTCAGTGGATTACTTGAGCTTACGCATTACCAGCGTGGCGTTAGTACCACCGAAACCGAAGCTGTTAGACATGACGGTAGTCAGCGTCGCGTCAGTCGGTTTGGTGACGATATTCAGGCCTGCTGCCTGCTCATCCATCTCGTCGATATTAATGCTCGGGGCGATAAAGCCGTGTTCCAGCATCAGCAGAGAGTAGATCGCTTCCTGCACGCCAGCCGCACCCAGTGAGTGACCGGTCATCGCTTTGGTGGCAGAGATAGCCGGGCTGTTGTCGCCGAACACTTCGCGAATCGCACCCAACTCTTTCACGTCGCCTACCGGAGTAGAGGTACCGTGAGAGTTCAGGTAGTCGATAGGGGTATCAACATCTTGCATCGCCATTTTCATGCAACGCACTGCGCCTTCACCTGACGGTGCAACCATGTCAGCGCCATCAGACGTTGCGCCGTAACCCACGATTTCAGCATAGATATGCGCGCCACGTGCCAGCGCATGCTCCAGCTCTTCAACCACAACCATGCCGCCGCCGCCTGCGATGATGAAGCCATCACGGTGGGCGTCATAAGTACGGGACGCTTTTTCCGGGGTTTCGTTGTATTTGGTCGACAGCGCGCCCATTGCGTCGAACTCACAGGCCATTTCCCAGCCCAACTCCTCACCGCCGCCAGCAAAGACGATGTCCTGCTTGCCCAGTTGAATCTGCTCAACAGCATTACCGATGCAGTGTGCGGAAGTGGCGCAGGCAGAGCTGATGGAATAGTTCACACCGTGGATTTTAAACGGGGTTGCCAGGCACGCGGAAACCGCAGAACCCATTGCTTTGGTCACAACATAGGGACCCACGGCTTTCAGGCCACGCGGGCTACGCATAGCATCTGCACCGAAGACCTGCGCTTTTGATGAGCCGCCGGAACCAGCAATCAGGCCCACGCGCGGGTTGTTCTGGTAAACATCTGCGCTCAGACCAGCATCTGCAATGGCTTCTTGCATAGAGAGAAAGGCATAGATAGAGGCATCGTTCATGAAACGAACCACTTTACGGTCAATCAAACCGGTAGTATCCAGCTTGACGTTACCCCATACGTGGCTGCGCATTCCGGAATCTTTGAATTCCTGAGAGAAAGTGATCCCTGAGCGTCCTTCACGCAGAGAGGCCAGGACTTCCTGCTGGTTATTACCGATGCTGGAAACGATGCCCAGGCCAGTAATCACTGCACGTTTCATTCAATACCCCTGTAAGTCGCACTAATTTAAGTTTTCGTGTCGCAAGATAGCGTACAGTTGTACGCCGAACAAGTCCGATCAGACAATTAATGGGTAAATTTGCGCCCTGAGACGCACATCGTTAAGATCGTGGCACTGCCTGTCCGCCGAGTAACTTACGTGAAACAAACCGCTATACAATCTGCCAACCTGGAATTCAACGCTGAGGGTACACCTGTTTCCCGAGATTTTGATGACGTCTATTTTTCTAACGATAATGGGCTGGAAGAGACCCGCTATGTTTTTCTTGGTGGTAACGGTATACCTGAGCGTTTCGTCGAACATTCCCGCCCGCTGTTTGTCGTCGCGGAGAGCGGTTTCGGTACCGGTCTCAATTTCCTGACCCTTTGGCAGGCGTTTGATGCCTTTCACCGCGCCAGTCCGCAGGCTACCCTGGAAAGATTACATTTCATCAGTTTCGAAAAATTCCCCTTAACGAAAGATGATCTCCGCATGGCGCACCAGCACTGGCCAGAGCTGGCCCCGTGGGCGGAGCAACTGCAACAGCAATGGCCGCAACCCTTTGCTGGTTGCCATCGCCTGTTACTGGACGGCGGTCGTGTGACCCTGGATTTATGGTTTGGCGATATCAATGAACTGACCGAAACGTTAGATGATTCATTAAATCAACAGGTTGATGCCTGGTTTCTTGATGGTTTTGCGCCAGCTAAAAACCCGGATATGTGGACGCCGGGGCTGTTTAACGCGATGGCGAGACTGGCGCGTCCCGGCGCGACACTCGCCACCTTCACCTCTGCCGGTTTCGTCCGCCGTGGGTTGCAGGATGCTGGCTTCACCATGCGCAAAAGCAAAGGGTTTGGCCGTAAGCGGGAAATGCTCACCGGGGTGATGGAGAACCCTCCCCTGTCGGCGCCGCGTACGCCATGGTTTGCCCGCACAGGCACGGAGAAACGCGCGGTTGCGATTATCGGCGGTGGTATCGCCAGTGCGCTGCTATCGCTGGCTTTATTGCGTCGTGGCTGGCAGGTCACGCTCTACTGCGCTGATGAAGAACCAGCTCAGGGCGCTTCCGGCAATCGGCAGGGGGCGCTTTACCCGCTGCTCAGCGCGCATGACCCGGCGCTGGCCCATTTTTTCCCCGCTGCGTTTACCTTCGCCCGCCGCCTGTATGACACCCTGCCTGTCGATTTTGATCATGACTGGTGCGGTGTCACCCAACTGGGATACGACGAGAAAAGTCAGCAAAAAATCGCCCAGATGTTAACACTGGACCTGCCGGATGCTATCGCCCGCGCGGTTGACGCCGAAGAGGTCGCACAAACGGCGGGGGTAGAAACGGGATGCGGTGGCATTGAATATCCGGCGGGCGGCTGGCTGTGCCCGGCGCAATTAACGGCGGCGGCGCTGACATTAGCGCAGCGTCAGGGATTATGCGTGCACTATGGCCACCGTGTGACGAACATTGATCGGCAGGACAGCGACTGGCAGCTGGATTTTACCGATGGCAGTCAACGCACTCATGCCTGCGTCGTGCTGGCTAACGGGCAGCACATCAGCCATTTCGCCCAGACCGGAAAATTGCCGGTTTACCCTGTTGGCGGACAGGTCAGCCATATTCCCACAACAGCGAAACTGAGCGAGCTGCGTCAGGTGCTCTGCTATGACGGTTATCTGACGCCGCAAAACCCTAATAATCAGCATCACTGTATTGGCGCAAGTTACCATCGTGGGCAGGAGGAAACC
Organism: Phytobacter palmae; assembly: GCF_039409775.1. Classification (NCBI taxonomy): domain Bacteria; kingdom Pseudomonadati; phylum Pseudomonadota; class Gammaproteobacteria; order Enterobacterales; family Enterobacteriaceae; genus Phytobacter; species Phytobacter palmae. The sequence continues at coordinate 61,358 of NZ_JBCIVJ010000018.1, forward strand.
GCCTACAGCGAGGAGGATCAGCAGCAAAATCGCCAGCGTTTATTGAACTGCTTCCCGCAGGCGCTGTGGGCGAAGGAGGTCGATGTCAGCGGCGGTGAGGCGCGCTGCGGTGTGCGTTGTGCAACCCGGGACCATCTGCCGTTAGTCGGGAATGTGGCGGATTACACAGCAACACTGGATGCCTATGCCGCTCTGGCGCAAGAGAGAACGGATGCGGTAAGCGCACCGGTTTATGAAGGGCTGTTTATGCTTGGCGCGCTCGGTTCACGTGGATTGTGCAGTGCACCGCTGGCGGCGGAGATTCTGGCCTCGCAGATGAGCAGTGAGCCGTTGCCGCTGGATGGCGAAACACTGGCAGCACTTAATCCTAATCGCCTGTGGGTGAGAAAATTATTGAAGGGAAAACGGGTTACGTGAGTGCGGCTGATGCCCTCGCCCCTCTGCCACTGAGAGAGAAAACCGGCTCGCTCTGCCCCCTCTTCCCTGAGGAAGAGGGTCAGGGTGAGAGGGAAACCCACACACCCATGCCGCATCCGGAAATCCCCCCGCAGGCGGGGCTACGAGCCGGTTCGCTTACTGCGCTTGCGCCTTTCGGAACAGCGTATCCCACATCCCCATAACCAGCGCCTGGTCCGGCGGAGACAGTTCCCCCGCCTGAATGGCTTTCTCCAGACTCGCCGACACCCGCTCATGCAGCGCTGCAGATGAATGGTCTTCACCCGCTTCAAGTTCAGCGACCGCCAGCGTCAGATGCCCACGCAGATAACCGCCAGCAAACAGCTCATCGTCACTGGCGTGCTCTACCATGTCATCAATTAACGCCAGAATGCGCGATTCAAATTCTGCGATCATCTTCTTTCCTCAGTTATAAATCTTCCGGCCATGGGAAGTGTTCCGCCTTAAGTTCAGGCGTGTGGTAGTAATCTTGCAGCGCTTTAATAAAACGCGCCGGACGTGCCGGGATCCCTTTATCGAGATATTCCAGCACCTGCGCATGCACGCGGCGCTGGAATACAACGCGGTCCGGTTCAAAATCCCCTTCCAGGTTGTCACAGCTGACGTTAAACGGATAACCCGCCGCCACACAGAACAACCAGTCAAATGCCTGCGGTTTAACCTCAACATCCTCAAACTGACACTGGGTCGCCGCATCACGCCCATCCGGGCAGTACCAGTAACCAAAATCCACGAGCTCACGACGGGCTTTTCCGGCGATACACCAGTGGGAGATCTCATGCAACGCGCTGGCATAAAACCCGTGAGCGAAGACGATCCGGTTATAAGGGACTTCTTCATCAGCGGGAAGATAGATCGGTTCGTCGTCGCCTTTAATCAGACGTGTATTAAAATCGTCGGCAAAGCAGCCGTTAAAAAGGGTAATAAGTTGTTCGTAGTGATGTGTTGTTGTATTCATGCACTCACCCCCAGAAACCGGAGGATCTCCTGCCCATGGCTGTCATAAAGTAATTTTGCGCTCATTACTGCCGAGACTATAACAATCATCGGACGAATGAGTTTTTGTCCTTTGCTGAGCACCAGACGTGAGCCCATACGCGCGCCCAGAAACTGGCCCGCCAGCATCACAAACCCCGTTGCCCAGATAACCTTGCCGCCAATGATAAACAGCAGCAGACCGCCAAGATTTGAGGTGGCATTAAGTACCTTGGCATGCGCGGTGGATTTAGCGAGGTTAAAACCGGCCAGCGTAACAAATGCCAGCGCATAAAATGACCCGGCACCGGGACCAAAAAAGCCGTCGTAGAAACCCACGCAGCCGCCCGCAACCAGCGCGAAAGGCAGGCCATGCAGCCGACGTTGGCGGTCCTCTTCACCCAGTTTTGGCATTAACAAAAAGTAGAGACCAATACAGATAATAAGGACAGGCAAAATCTGGCGCAAAATATCAGACTGCACATGCTGAACCAGCAGCGCGCCCGACGTTGAGCCAATAAACGTCATCAGAATATTGAGTTTCTGATCGGCAAGACTCACCACTTTACGGCGCAAGAAATAGAGCGTGGAAGAGATAGAGCCACCGCAGGCCTGCAGTTTATTGGTAGCCAGCGCCTGCGCCGGGGTCATCCCGGCGGCCAGCAACGCAGGTACGGTCAGTAAGCCGCCTCCGCCCGCTAACGCATCAATAAACCCTGCCAGCGTGGCGACCAGAAAAAGCGCCACCAGAAGCAGTGGCGACACCATAAAAATCTCTTGAAATGCATCCATTACAATACGTGCTCATCCAGTAATGCCTGACAGGAAGCAGGCAGGGGCGGCGGTGTCGTCTTCTCAGGAGTGGTTGAAGGTTTGGCCGGTTTGAACCAGCTTTGCAATTCCGCACCGCAACCGTCGCCATCTGGCGGTAACGGCTGATCCTGACACTCAAGGCTGTCTGCCGGGCAGCGCAAACGGACATGCATATGCGCACGATGCTGGAACCAGGGACGTACTTTACGCAGCCAGTCGCGGTCTGTACCGGCGTCCAGACACAACTGCTGTTTGATAGCCGGGTTGACGAAAATGCGCGTCACATCGTTATCTTTCGCCGCAAGCTTAATCAGGCTGGTAATTTCGGGTTTCCATAATGAGGGCACCACTTGCTTGCCGTCGCTGGAGACCAAATCCAGCGCCTGCGGTTTTAACAATTGCGCCGAGGTCCAGCGTGCTTTCGGCAGTTGCAGGAAAATGTCCACATCCAGCCCCGTCTGGTGGCTGGCGTGACCGCCGTTAAAACGCCCACCGGCTGGCATGCCCATATCCCCTACCAGCACCGTCCCCAGCCCCAGGTTATGTACCTGATTACCCAGACGCTGAATAAACAGAATAAGGTCCGGATGACCAAAGTAGCGTCGCTGATCGGTACGCATCACCTGGTAGGTATCGGATTGCAGCGGCAGTTCATGCGCGCCAACAATACAGCCATTCGAGAAAGCACCGATCGATTGCGGAGTGCCCGCAACCGGATGGGTGATTTTCTGCCAGGGCGTTGCCGCCTGGCAGGTAAGCGTTGCGAAAAACGCCAGCAGCGCAATTGCAATTCGTTTCATTGTTTACCAGCGAGGAATAGTGGTCGTCACATCGCCATTTTGCGCACGCTGACGCATAAAATGGTCCATCAGCACAATGGCCAGCATCGCTTCGGCGATAGGCACTGCGCGAATACCGACACACGGGTCGTGACGTCCTTTGGTAATCATCTCTACTTCTTCGCCAAAGCGATTAATCGTGCGTCCCGACACGGTAATGCTTGAGGTCGGTTTCAGCGCGATGTGGGTAACTATCTGCTGCCCGCTGCTGATGCCGCCCAGAATGCCGCCCGCGTGGTTACTCTGAAAACCGTCTTTGGTGATTTCATCTCGATTCTGGCTACCGCGCAGGTTAATCACACCAAAGCCGTCGCCAATCTCTACCCCTTTCACCGCGTTGATGCTCATCATCGCATGAGCAATATCGGCATCCAGACGATCAAATACCGGCTCACCAAGGCCTGCTGGTACACCATCAGCCACAACAGTAACTTTCGCGCCGATCGAGTCGCCCTCTTTCTTTAGTGCGCGCATCAGTTCATCCAGCGCGTCGATTTTATCCGGGTCCGGGCAGAAGAACGGATTCTGTTCGACCTGCTCCCAGTCTTTCATCGCCAGCGGAATATCGCCCATCTGGGTCAGACAGCCACGAATTACCATGCCGAATTTATGCGCGAGGAATTTCTTGGCAATCGCCCCTGCCGCCACACGCATTGCAGTTTCACGCGCCGAGGAACGGCCACCGCCACGATAGTCGCGCAAGCCATATTTTTGCTCGTAAGTGTAATCAGCGTGCCCCGGACGGAACACATCTTTGATTGCGCTGTAATCCTGGGAGCGCTGATCGGTATTCTCAATCAGCAGACCGATGCTGGTGCCAGTGGTCACGCCTTCAAACACGCCGGAGAGAATTTTCACCTGATCCGGCTCACGGCGTTGGGTGGTATAGCGCGAGGTACCGGGGCGGCGTCGGTCCAGGTCATGCTGGAGATCGGCTTCGGTCAGTGGAATGCCCGGCGGTACGCCATCGACGATGCAGCCCAGCGCGATGCCGTGCGATTCGCCGAAGGTCGTTACGCGAAAGAGTTGTCCAATAGTGTTTCCTGCCATCACGGCTCCGTTGTCGTTGTTATGTTGTTAGCGTTTTAATCTTTATAGATGCTGAAATGTTCCTGCGCGGCCAGCAGCTGCGCTTTGGTCAGCATGAAGACACCGTCACCGCCATTATCAAATTCAAGCCAGGCGAACGGCACGTCCGGATACTGTTCCATCAGATGTACCATGCTGTTGCCCACTTCACAAATCAGCACGCCAGTATCGGTAAGGTAATCCGGCGCACAGGCCAGAATGCGGCGCGTCAGTTTCAGACCGTCGCTACCGGAGGCCAGGCCGAGTTCCGGCTCATGGCGATACTCTGATGGCAGATCGGACATATCCTCTTCATCAACATACGGCGGGTTGGTCACAATCAGGTCGTACTGCACTTTCGGCAGGTCGCGGAACAGGTCAGAACGAATCGGCGTGACGTGATGGATCAGTCCGTGGTCTTCAATGTTGTGTTCAGTTACCGCCAGCGCATCCGGGGAGATGTCCACCGCGTCCACTTCCGCTTCCGGGAAGGCGTAAGCGCAAGCAATGGCGATACAGCCGCTACCCGTACACATATCCAGAATGTGCTGCGGTTGTCCGTCGATAAGCCCGGCGAAATGGTTATTGATCAGCTCACCAATCGGAGAGCGCGGCACCAGCACACGTTCATCGACATAAAACTCGTGGCCGCAGAACCAGGCTTTATTGGTGAGATAGGCAACCGGGATACGTTCATTGACGCGACGAATGACGCGTTCAACGATACGGTGACGCTCGCTGGAGGTCAGACGCGCGTTACGCATCTCTTCGGGTATATCCAGCGGCAGGTAAAGGGTAGGCAATACCAGCTGTACGGCTTCATCCCACGGGTTATCCGTGCCGTGGCCGTACCAGATGTTTGCCGCGCTGAATCGGCTTACCGACCAGCGCAACATGTCCTGAATGGTATGCAGTTCACTTACTGCTTCATCAACGAAAATTTTATCCATCTTATCCTCCAGGACACGCTCGCAAGAAATTCGGCGGCTAGTGTGCCATGAAGACGGCGATAAATCAGCATCGTCGCTTCGCGTCACGGCCTAAAAATGCATTTTGCTGAACAGCAGAGAGCGAGTCGGGTACACTAAAAGAAATAAAAGATGAGATGCGCAGATGAAAAAGAAACCATCGCTTAGCGAGGAGGAGCAGACGCTGTTCCGACAATTGATGACCGGCACGCGTCAAATAAAGCAGGATACGGTAGTCCACCGCCCGACAAGGAAAAAAATCACTGAGGTTCCGGTGAAGCGTCTGTTGTCAGAGCAGGCAGATAACAGCCACTATTTTTCGGATGAATTTCAGCCGTTGCTGAACACAGAAGGGCCGGTAAAGTACGTGCGCGACGATGTCAGCCATTTTGAACTCAAGAAGATCCGCCGCGGTGACTACTCCCCGGATCTTTTTCTCGACCTGCACGGCTTAACGCAGTTACAGGCCAAGCAGGAACTGGGGGCGCTGATCGCCGCCTGCCGACGTGAACACGTCTTTTGCGCCTGCGTCATGCACGGGCACGGTAAACATATTCTCAAGCAGCAGACGCCGCTCTGGCTGGCACAACACCCGCATGTTATGGCGTTTCACCAGGCCCCTAAAGAGTACGGTGGCGATGCGGCGATACTGGTGTTGATTGAGGTCGAAGAGTGGCAACCGCCAGAACTTCCCTGAACGCAACGGACAAGCAGAAACGTAAAAAGCCGCACAAGTGCGGCTTTTTTTCACGGTCCGGCTAATCAGATTGCTTTTGGCATTCTCAGGTTGCAGGGACTCATTTGCCAGTTATAAACGCCTTTCCCGCTCTCATCCAGCGTCACGCTGGCAATCGCGGAGGTGGTAAACATTGGCGGTGTTTCACCCGGGCAAAGCTCGGACACCAGATATCCCACCAGCGGCAGGTGAGAAATCACCAGCACAGAAGAGGTACCTTCGTTTGCCAGCGCCTGGAGATAAGCACTGACCAGACCAACATCACCACAAGGTGTCAACTCGGGCAGGACATCCACGTTGTCGGGCAGGTTCATGCATTCCCCCACCTCGTTAAGCGTCTGTTCAGCACGAAGAAACGGGCTGACCAGTACACGTTCGACATCCACTTTTTGACCTTTCAGCCAGGTTGCCATCTGACGAGATTCGTCACACCCACAAGGGGTTAAGGGACGAACTGAGTCGCTGGCTGCATCGAGGGCTGCATCGCCGTGACGCATGATAAAAACTTGCATATTGCACCGCTTTTGTTAACCAGAAGCATTAACACTCCCCGCGTGAACAGTTCCATTACGACAGGAAATATCAATGGCCGGGCATTTTGCCTGATCCATTCGATGAATGAAACGCTGTTTTTTACCTCAATGGCGTAAGTATAGTCAATGAGTGTTTACAAAATAACCATCGCTGTTTCATTTAAAGCTGGATTTACCCTTTTTTGACCTTAACTTACAAAATCAGTTTCCTTCTTGCCCCAAAAAGTTTCGCCCCGCTCAGCCATTTGTAACAAAAGCTGACAAGGTGCAAAACGTTCTCCATAAAGCGAAGCCAGGCGCTGTAGAGTTGCGACAATATCACCCGCGCCAAGGGTATCCATATAGCGGAACGGGCCGCCCAGGAAAGGCGGAAAACCGATGCCAAACACCGCGCCAATATCACCATCGCGCGGGCTGCGAATCACCTTCTCGGCGAAGCAGCGTGCGGCCTCGTTAAGCATCATCATGACGCATCGTTCGGCGATCTGTTCTGCCGATAATTTGCCTGTGCCAGAAGCCCCCACAAGCGGGTAAATTGCCGGGTCAGGCTGTTTCTTGCTTTTACGCCCTTTCTTACCGTAAAGATAGAAACCGCGCTCATTTTTTCTGCCTTTGCGATCGTCATTCAATATTGCAGAGACGACGCTTGCAGGGGCACTAAAACGCTCCCCGTAAGCAGCCTCCAGCACTGGGATTATTTTAGTCCCCGTGTCGATCCCCACTTCATCCAGAAGTTGTATGGGGCCGACAGGAAAGCCAAATTTTACCAGCGCCTTATCAATATTCTCGATACGTTCCCCTTCGCTCAGCAGTCGCATTGCTTCGCTCATATAAGGCGCCAGAATACGGTTTACATAAAAACCCGCTTTGTCCGCCACGACAATCGGTGTTTTGCCCTGCTTCTTGGCCAGTTTCACCACTGTCGAAATCGTCTGTTCAGCGGTACCGGCATGGGGAATAACTTCCACCAAAGGCATCTTCTCAACCGGACTAAAAAAATGTAATCCGACAATATTCTCCGGACGCGCTGCCCTGGCCGCAATATCGCCGATGGGCAACGATGATGTATTGGAGGCAAAAATGGTCTGCGGCGAGCACTGTGCTTCAATCTCGGCGACCATCTGTTGCTTAAGATTCAAATCTTCGAAAACGGCCTCGATAACCACATCACGATGAGAAAAACCGCTGTAGTCAGTCGTACCGGAAATGCGGGCCATTTGCGCATCACGTTCAGCAGATTTGAGATGGCGGCGGCGCACCTTTTTATCAAGCTGTTCCCAGCTATATTTCAGCGCGTGGTTAATGCCTTTCGGATTAATATCTTTTATGCGAACAGGAAGGTTGCCTTTACCGGCCGTCACGTAAGCAATCCCGCCGCCCATCAACCCGCCGCCAAGGATACCGACAGCGCGAAGCGGACCGGCCGCAACCGGGCTGCCCGGGTCTTTTTTTACCTCGGTGCTGGCAAAGAAAATATGCCGTAGCGCCTGCGATTGCGGGGTCATTGCCAGTTGACCAAACGCGCGCGCCTCAGCGTCATACCCGCTACTACTACCCTGGCTTAAGCCCGTTTCGATAACGTTCAAAATATGCGTCGTCGCGGGATAATTACCCTGGGTTTTTTGCTCTGTTTTTTTCGCGACCATGCGGAATAACAGTGCGCGTACCAGCGGACCGGCAAGCAGACGTTCACGTACCGGCAGGCTGCGGCTGGCAGGACGGCCTTTTGTGGCAAGCTCTGCGGCAGCATCCAGCAAGATAGAAACCGGCACAACATCATCCACCAGCCCCACTTTTAACGCCTGACGAGCGCGCAGTTGTTTACCGGTAAGGATCATACCCAGCGCGGTGCTTACTCCAACCAGACGCGGCAGGCGCTGGGTGCCGCCGGAGCCGGGCAACAGGCCAAGCTGGACTTCGGGCAACCCTAAGACCGTCTTCGCATCATCGGTACAAATACGGCGGTGGCAGGCTAGTGCCAGTTCCAGCCCGCCGCCCAGACATGGACCATGAATGGCGGCGATCACCGGGATCGACAGGGCGTGGATCTCAGCCATGATCTGCTGCCCCTGGCGCGCCAGATCTTCGGCCTCTTTGGCCGTTTTGCAGCGATCGATCATATTGATATCCGCCCCGGCGATAAAATTATCCGGTTTTGCGGAAATGAACACTACACCGCGTATCTGCTTGTTTTCGCGGATTTGTTTAAGAATGGCGCGTACCTGGCCGCCAAACTCCGCCTTTAGCGTGTTCATCTTTTCGTCAGGAACATCAATACTGACTATGGCAACATTGTCCGGGCGGACATTAAGCGTAAATGCTGAGGTCATCTCCATTATTCGGCCTCCAGAACCATAGCTGCACCAAGTCCGCCTGCGGCGCAGGCGGTTACCAGACCAAATCCGCCGCCACGTCTGCGCAGTTCATGCAAGGTTTGGGTGATCATCCGCGCCCCGGTCGCCGCAAAGGGATGCCCGTAAGCAATTGATCCTCCCAACACGTTGAATTTACTCTCATCCACCTCACCCGTTGCCTGCGTCCGGCCTAATACATCACGAGCAAAGCGCTCGCTCGCCATCAGTTTCAGGTTGGTCAGGGTTTGCGCCGCAAATGCTTCATGCATGTCCAGTAAGGTTAAATCCGCCATCGTCAGTCCCGCTCTGTCGAGCGCCAGCGGCGTCGCCCAGGCCGGCCCCAGCAACATATCCTGCCGCACGTCAATGGCTGTGAAGGCATAACTTCGCAGGAATCCCAGAGGCTGCAAACCCAGCTCTTTCGCCCGCGACTCGGTCATCAGGATCACCGCGGCTGCACCATCGGTAAGTGGTGTGCTGTTCGCAGCGGTCACGGTGCCATGTCGGCGATCAAATGCCGGACGCAGTTTGGCGTAATCCGCAAGGCTGGAATTTTGCCGTACATTATTGTCCTGCGTTATCGGTTCGCGAAAAGGTGGCGCATAAGCAGTCATCACCTCCTCTGCTAGCTTACCTTCCGCCCAGGCCTGCGCCGCATACTGGTGAGAACGATGGGCCAACGCATCCTGTTCCTGACGCGTAATGCCATAGGTTTTCGCCATCTGCTCTGCGGTATCGCCCATGCGTAAACCAGTGGAGTATTCCGCCACTGCAGGGGGCACTGGCAATAAATCGCGCAACCGTAAACGGGAGAAGAGCTTCAATTTTTGTCCTGTCGTACGGGCTTTGTTGGCATCAACCAGCACACGAGCCAGCTTTTTGCTCACGCCGATTGGCAATACTGAAGAGGAGTCAGCACCGCCTGCAATACCCGCACGAATCGTCCCCGCCATCAGGCTTTCGGCAACGTTTGCCACCGCCTGGAAACTGGTGGCGCAGGCGCGGCTCACGCTATAGGCATCGGTATGCACACTCATGCCCGTTCCCAGTACGATTTCTCTTGCGATATTAGGTGCTTCCGGCATTTGCACCACCTGGCCAAAGACCAGTTGCTCAATGATTTCCGGCGGGATTTCACTACGGGCAAGGAGCTCACCCACCACCATTTTGCCAAGATCGATAGCTGGGACGCCGTGAAATACCGTCGCCTGACGGGCAAATGGCGTACGTAATCCACTGACAATGGCGATGCGGTCGCCCTGACGGGTGACAAGCGGTAATGCCTGACTCATAACACTCCCCTGTTAACAGCATGATGCACTAGTGGTCGGACCTGATAACAGTCTTAACTAATTATTTACATTTAGCCAATGGGGGAAGAAAAAAAGTGGGAGGTAAAACACAGAGATTATTGAAAAAACGCTCCCGCAAAGCAGGAGCGCAGGCAGGAAGATTAACGCAGACCCAACTGGAAAATCAGCGTTTCCGCTTCGCAAGCAAAAACAAAATCAATATCCAGACGCACGCCGCCTTCCACTTCCGTGAACGTCGAGGTGATTTGGCAAGGATCGGACTCTACGCCACGCGCGCGTGCAGTTAGTGCAGCCAGCGTCTCTTCTGCATCGGTGCGATTTGTAAACACGCGGCTATAAGAGGCGGTGCAATCGGAGTTGTCCATGATGGTACCAACATCCATACAGCAGCAAACCGGGGTTTCATCAGCACTGCATTTACTCATTGTGATTTCCTCTGAATTCGCACCCAAGGTGCCTGGTAAACGTTGCGCATATTTTACCCCCCTCAATAACCCGTCTCCAGTCGTTAATGTGAGGAAAGCCTCTAAGTGACCGAAATCACACTTAAAAATGATCCAGAACAAAAACCACCAATTATCATTAGCGACACTGGCCGCAATTTTGCCACGCAGATCCCGTTTCGAAGATCACAATTGAAAAATTTTATATACAAGCTTGCAACATTTAGTCTGGTCCGACCTATACTCTCGCCACTGGTCTGATTTCTCTGAAGTACCGCAGACCCTACACTTCGCGCTCCTGTTACACCACGTAACATAGTTTAAATAAAAATAACCGGATGAGGTTTTGGTCATGAGCCAGAAAAACCTGTTTACCAAATCTGCACTCGCAGTCGCAGTGGCAATCGTCTCCACCCAGGCCTGGTCCGCAGGCTTCCAGCTCAACGAATTTTCTTCTTCTGGTCTTGGCCGCGCATATTCCGGCGAAGGCGCTATTGCAGATGACGCGGGTAACGCCAGCCGCAACCCTGCGCTGATTATGATGTTTGACCGTCCAACTTTCTCCGCTGGCGCTATTTTCGTTGATCCAGATGTTGATATCTCAGGCAGGTCACCAACAGGTGCCAGTCTGGATTCGAAAAATATCGCGCCAACGGCATGGGTTCCAAACCTGCACTTCGTCGCACCCATCAACGATCAGTTTGGTTGGGGGGCATCCGTTACCTCTAACTACGGTTTAGCGACTGAGTTTAATAACGACTATGCGGCAGGCGCATACGCAGGCAAAACAGATCTGGAAACCCTGAACCTGAACCTGAGCGGTGCCTATCGTCTGGATAATCACTGGAGTTTCGGTCTGGGCTTTGATGCGGTGTATGCCAAAGCGAAGATTGAGCGCTACGCAGGCGATCTCGGCAGAATCGTTGCGGGTTCAGGTCGGTTACCACCGATTCCAGGCCTGGCGCAGCAGGTGGCAGGTATTCCGGCTGATACGCAGGTTGCTTATCTGAAAGGTGATGAGTGGGGCTTCGGCTGGAACGCCGGTATCCTTTATGAAGTCGATAAAGATAACCGTTACGGCTTAACCTACCGCTCTGAGGTGAAAGTCGACTTTGATGGCGATTACAAGAGCAGCCTGCCTTCGGCCTATAACCAGATCCTCGGTAACTTCGGCCTGCCTTTGGGCACCAATGGCCGCACCACTGGCGGTTCTCTGACCCTGAACCTGCCAGAAATGTGGGAAATCTCAGGTTATAACCGCGTTGCGCCGCAATGGGCTATCCACTACAGCATGGCTTATACCAGCTGGAGCCAGTTCCAGGAGCTGAAAGCGACAAACAGCAACGGTCAGACCCTCTTCTATAAAGATGAAAGCTTTAAAGACTCTTACCGTATCGCACTGGGTACCACCTACTATATGGATGATAACTGGACCTTCCGTACCGGTATCGCCTTTGATGATAGCCCGGTTCCGGCTGACAAACGTTCTATCTCCATTCCGGATCAGGACCGTTTCTGGCTGAGCGCAGGTACCACGTATGCGTTTAACAAAGATGCGTCTGTAGATGTCGGCGTCTCTTATATGCACGGACAGAAAGTGAACTTCACCGAAGGCCCGTACACATTCAGATCCGAAGGGCGTGCATGGCTGTATGGCGCGAACTTTAACTACGCATTCTGATTTATCGCAGGCATAAAAAAGGTGAGCTTCGCGCTCACCTTTTTTCGTTTATTCGGAGTCAATTTCCTTGAGGTCGCCCTGAATCGCCTGAGCGTTCGGGTTTTCCTGAGGCTTGAGCTTACCGCCGTTGGCAATAAAGTCATGACGCTGGAAGTAAGCTTCACGCACCATGATATAAGGGTCGGAAGACTGACGCAGCAGGCCGTCTGAATCCAGCAACTGAGCACGTGTTTCAATGCCCTCCACCGTCCATTTACCGACCGACAACGGCCAGGTCAGCCAGGACAGCACCGGATAGAGCGTATCCGCCATATCACCGCCATCTTCACGTAGCGTAAAGCTGCCGTAGAAAGGCAACTGCATATACGGCCCATAGCCAACGCCATAATGCCCCAGTGTGCTACCAAAACGGTGCGGCTCAACGCGCTGCAGTTTAGGGTTCGACATACCAGCAACATCCATCAGGCCACCCATACCCAACAAGGTATTAAGGAAGAAGCGCGTAAAGTGAACCATGCCCTGATAGGGATCGCCCTGCAGGAAGTAGTTCACCATGATGGCCGGTTCTTCAAGGTTACTGGTGAAGTTGCTCAGGCCGTTACGCGCGGGCTGCGGCACATAGTCACGCCATGCCACCGCAACGGGACGCACAACATACGGGTCCAGGACATTAAAGTTGAAGTTGTACATGGTGCGGTTAAATCCTTCCAGTGGATCTGAACGCCCCTGCGTGTCTCCTGAACTGGCGCAGCCCGCCAACAGTGTGGTTGCCAGCGCAATCGCCGACACACGAAATTTCATAGGTGTCTCCCTGAAGAAAATGGCTTTCGCTGAGTGCCATCCAGAAGGGCACAAACGCAATCTGCCTCGGTTCGCATCATAAACATGCAAGGCATTGTATCAGCACACCTTGTGTTGTCTACGCAACGCGCGAATCTCATATTGAGCATAGTCGCAGTTTGCCCCCCTCGTTTCGTTACAATTTTATCTCATCTTCATCAAAGCCATATCGCCATAGTTGCCATTCCCCCCAAATTAGGAAGAAGCCCTCCAGACCTTGTAAAAAAAGCCGCTACGCTTAGTCCATGAGTCACAAGTAGACAGAGGCAATATGGACGGCATCAAAGACGAGAAAATCGACAAGCACACCGACGAAATCGAAGTGGAAAGCGAAGAGAAAATCGGTGGTGAGCAAATTGAAGTAGATGAAGAGCGCCTCCCCTCACGCGCTATGGCTATCCATGAGCATATCCGTCAGGACGGCGAGAAAGAGCTGGAACGCGATGCCATGGCGCTGTTTTGGTCCGCCATCGCCGCCGGGTTGTCGATGGGAGCCTCGTTGCTGGCAAAGGGGATTTTTCACGTTCAACTCGAAGGTGTACCGGCCGCCTTTATTCTGGAAAATCTCGGCTATACCTTCGGCTTTATTATTGTGATTATGGCTCGCCAGCAGCTTTTTACGGAAAACACCGTTACCGCAGTACTTCCGGTGATGCAAAAGCCCTCATGGGTCAATTTTGGCCTGATGATGCGCCTGTGGAGCGTAGTGCTGCTGGGGAATCTTATTGGTACGGGTATCGCGGCATGGGCTTTTGAGTATATGCCGATTTTTGATGAGCCAACGCGAGACGCGTTCGTCAAAATTGGCATGGACGTGATGAAAAATACGCCGATGGAGATGTTTTCCAATGCCATTATTTCCGGCTGGATTATCGCTACAATGGTCTGGATGTTCCCGTCTGCAGGTGCGGCGAAAATCGTGGTCATTATTCTGATGACCTGGCTTATCGCACTGGCTGACACCACCCATATCGTAGTGGGTGCGGTGGAGATTTTTTATCTCATCTTTAATGGCAACATCCACTGGAGTGAGTTTTTCTGGCCGTTTGCGCTTCCAACCCTTGCCGGGAATATCTGCGGCGGTACATTTATCTTCGCGCTATTGAGTCACGCGCAAATCCGCAATGACATGATTAACAAGCGCAAAGCCGAAGCCAAAGCAAAAGCCAAAACCAAACGGGAAACCGCTGAAAACTGAGGTTGAATGGCGACACTTTAACCACTCGGGCGCAGGACACTTAACGCAAAGGCGAAATGACGTTATACTCCTGCCGCCTCGTCCCCTTAGTTAAATGGATATAACGAGCCCCTCCTAAGGGCTAGTTGCAGGTTCGATTCCTGCAGGGGACACCATATACCCTTCTCCTGACGTCCATCGAATTTAATAAAACCCCTTAAAATCAGCGACAAACTCTCTATTCTGCCAATGCGACGTCAATTGATGTCTGCCCATTTCAACGCGAATCAATAAACATTTGGGAGGCTTATCCTGTTCAATGAAAAATGGGGCTCTCAAATGCCCTTAAATATGCGCCAGGCCGGGACTGCAACACCCAGAGACAAAGCCTGGAAGCTCGCTGACAGCGGAGGGATCTATCTCATCTTCAATGCTTAATTGCTCCGCAACGCCTTTCTACAGAGTTATTCTTTTTTATTCATTATTATTTTCAGCGATCCGATTCATTTCAGGCTGAACCAGTATCGCATATCGAATGATCAGTTGTTTCAGATGCATTTCCAGTTGAGACCGGGCAACTGCCGGTAAAGGCTCTCCCGCAGTATATTGTGACAATGCCCGCAGTTGCTCTTCAACAGGTATGGATTGGTTAAAGGACTGCATGGTGGAAAAAATCACTGATTTCAGCTCGCTGACCGTCATGTATTTGCCCTTCTTCTCATCAAGCCCATTCAGCTGGTCACTCAGTTTTTGTAACGTTGTCATTCCCTGATGCCAGCCATTGAGCTGCTCTGCCGGCAATGAGGCAGCACTAAGTTGTTGCTGCCACTGCTGTATCAGGGGCTTAGCCTGTTCCGGCCACAGTGACCGGGCCTGTTCCAGAAGCTGCCGGCTATAGTTAATATTCCAGTCAGGCGACAACTTATCCAGTCGGGTAAGCTGCTGCTGTGTTTGTGTTATCCCTGTTTGTAATGACGGAGATTGCTGACGCACCATATCCAGCTCTTCAGGCGCGAGAGGTGCAGGTAATGGTGCCAGTGAAGCAGCAAGCTGAGCCTGTAGCGGGTCTGCCCGGTGAAGAAACTGCCAGCTCCATACTGCGACGATGGTTACCACCAGCGTGGTACACATCCCGGCGGCAAAGGATTTCCACTTTTTGACCGGAGTGGGCTCCGCTGCCAGCACTTCCACGTTCGGCTGCTGTTCTGGCTGCGCGACATATACCCATTTAACTGCACTGCCTGGCACCTGGATATCTTCACACGGACCACCAGCAAGGTCTCTTGTGGATGCAGCCGCATCATTCATCACGGAGGCTGGCAACATGATAGCTGGCTGGATGTTCGGCCCGGTGCCGGTGATGCCATCGCTGTTTTCCAGCCGGGCTGCACTATTGTGCATCAGGGTACGCAACGTATCGAGCTGGCTCAGATGCTTAAGCTCCAGACGCTGCAACACCTCCCCCAGCCCCGTAAGCAGTTGCTCCGCCCGGTACAACTGGCTGAGGTCACTGTAATTCAGCGGCAGCGAGCGCATCCGTTGCTGCAGACGCTGACTCAGACTGCTGAGAATTTCCATGCGGGCATGGACCGGCTGAGGCCACAGCGCCTCCCACTGATGACTTATCAGTGCCTCAAGTATCGCCAGCCCTTCATTGAGCCCGAATAAGCCAGCCAGTTGCGTCCGTGCAAGCGTATACCAGGCCGTAGTCTGTAGCTCCACTCCGTTCTGCCCGAACAGTGAGAGACAGAGTTTCTCAACATAATGCCAGTTCACATCCGGGCGAGCCGGATGTGTCAGCTTACTTAGTTCATCACGCAGGGCGGCATAATCCGGTAGCGTGCGCGGGTCACCGCCGGTTTTAATCTTACGTTGGGTAATGTCATTCATGACCAGTTGTCCATTCTGACGTGTCCGGGAATAAGGATGATTAAGGCTTATGCGGCTTCACTTTCTGCATATTCGAGACTCTGCAGATACTGTAGCGCCACCGGGTCGGCGATATATTCAACCTGGCCATGATGACGCTCAACCTCATCGATAATTTTACTGAGTTCAACCCGGAAAAACTCCTTCCGCAGGTTGATTCGGTTAATCCGGTAGCTTTCCAGATGATCATGCAGTGTCTTTTCAAGCGCAGGTGCGTCATCGCAGGAAATCATGGCATGGACGTCAAAATCAAACGGCACGGCTGCTCCGCTCAGTTTTTTCACGCGCTCCATAGGCTCCAGTCGTCGTGTCATACCGATTTTAAATACGTTTTCACCGAAGGAGCCAATATTCGAAATCACATATACGTGTCCCTGCTTCGTGAGCTGGGCCATGGATTTGGCGCGTTCATACTGTTGATGCACGTCCTGGATTTTCTGCTCCAGCTCCAGACGCTGTCTTTCCAGCTCTTCCCGGTGCGCACCTTCAGCGGCGAGCAGAGCTTCTTCGAGTAAACGCTGCTGCTCAGCAAGGCGTTGCTCCTCCTCTTCCGCTTCGCGCTGCTGCTCCAGTTCATCCTGACGCTGTTTCTCTTCCCGCATCTGACGCTTGAGCTCAGCCTGATATTCTTTTTCTTCCTGCGCTTTTTCAAGCTGGGCGACCTTATCCAGAAACTGCTGTTTTACGCCTTCCCAGTCGGCATTATCTTCCAGTTCCAGAAAGGTGATTTTCTCGCTTATAGCAGCATAAGCGTCTCTCTCTTTTCTGAGCTGGTCGTACTTGCTTTGCCAGTTATTTACCGTGGTGCCGGAAAGCAGGGTTTTGACTTTGAATTTATACGCGGAGTCCACAATACGCTGCAGAGCCCGGGAGGTTTTATTTCTGGCATTGTGAAAGTCATCCCACTGACCGGAAAGCTTTTTCTTTTCCTGATACAGCCCGCGAGCCACTTCAGTCCTGACCGTTTCGTCAAAGGCTTTCTCTTTCTGGGCCAGGTCCGACATGGCCTGTTCGAGTTCTGTTGTTTTCTTCCGGAAACCCCGGTAAATGAAAATTCGTATTATCAACGCACCGGCTATCAGTAAACCTAAAAACAGACCGATTATTCCGACCGGATTAGACACAGATTCAATAAATCGCTCATTAATATTGATTAATGCTCTTACCGCGACATAAACATCCCAGGCAATGACGCCAATAATAACCAGAATAATACCCGCAGCATTGTCATCTTTTTTTCTTCGTGCCATATTTTATTTTTTCCTTTCTTCTTTTAATCCTGACCATTTAATCTTTACAACGGGCAGAGAGTCTGTTCCATACCCGATTAATACTGGTTCCCTGAGCAAATCGGTAAATGGGTGTATCCGGGCTTGCTGGCCATATAGAGGGGAGCGCATGTGGGCTGGCGGGGTTGGGTACTGACCGGTTCGTCGTTTTCTGCAACACTTTGCGGCTCCTGCTTTTTTGCAGTTGTCACTTTTTTCGTCTTAGCTTTGCGAGTGGAAGTAGACGGTCTTAACGGATTGCTGGCTTCTGAGGAACCATACCCGGAACAGAATCGTTTCGACTGACTCAGACTCCCGTCGTTGCAAGCAAAACGTCCATCCGATGTGCAATGCGCAATGCCCCCCTTTGAGCCGGAACAAGCTGCCGTCCACGCGCAGCCTCAACCTGCAGGTTAAAAAGGACACTCAACAACAATAAGAGACTCATTTTTTTCATCACTGCATCCATGATTTTATTTCGGGGATTTATTCTCCATCAGCCATTAACTTTTTAACCAGGTGAATACGTAATAACTAGCAGGCAAAAACAATATAACTTTTAAGGAAGTCACTTTTGCCACTAGAAAACCGTGCTGCCATCCTGCAGTTCAATCTGCTACAGGAATCTCAGCGTTTCAATGATATGAGTAAGCCGAGCATAGTGTTACTGAGCGAAGGTAAGAACCCCAATTCCTGACCCTGTAAAAGCTTGGGAAAAATACGGCATTATTCAACACAGCTTTTAGCTTATTTGTGGCATTCATTTATCATATTGACAATTTTGACTAAATTCATTATCGAGAACCTGCAACATCCGAAGAAACCAGCGCCATTAATAACGACCCCGCCATTGCCAGTCCTTTTAATCCGTCCTTAATCCAGACCCCTTTCCCGCTCCAGTCCAGCCGTGCAGCATGATCAAACTGGTCATAATCCACCGGATACACCAGCGCCGGAATATTCTTCTCCAGGCAATGCCACATAATCCCGGCACCACCGTGGTGAATGACCGCATCATAGCGCGTCAGCCAGTTGTCATAATTCACCCAGGACAGGCGGTAAACATTGCCCTGTTGCTGCGGCCCCGCGACGGTCTGATGCCCATCGGTGAAATGAAATACCCAGTCAGGCAGAGTGTTCGCCAGCGCGATAACCGCATTCATCACCGCATCTTTATGCCAGTCCAGGTGTGTGCCGAGTGTCACCAGCACATGGCGTTTATTGGCTTCGAATGGCGGTGTCACGCACTGCGTTGGCGGCGTGTAGAGTGCCGGACCGATAAAGCTGACTGCCGCAGGCCAACTGCGCGGGAATTCGAATGTTTCTTCGCTGAGCGCCAGAATGCGCAGCGGCGAGTAAGCGCTTTCGCTGCCATCCTGCCGGTACAGGCTCTCGATTCCTGTCTGGCGAATAACGTCGCGAAACAGCCAGAATACGGCGTGTTTAAACAGCCGCACTTTTTTTCGTTGCAAGGCGTGCCACAAACGCTGATACCCGTTCTGCGCAGGCATTAACCCGCCGCAGTACGCAGGCGCGCCATCGGGGGTGTCAAGCACGCAGGGTGACGGCAAACTGCTCCACCACAGGACGTCACATCGGCGACAAACGTCACCGACAACAGGCAGTGTAAAATCAGCGATAGCCAGATCGGGCGCACCTTCACGCAGCCACAACTGTTCCAGTTCATCACCGAAATGCTTCAATAACCCCACAACCTGGCGAAACTGCCGATACAACCGCAGCGGATGGGAGCCTACTGCATATTTCGGATTCACGACCGACAATAGCGGCGTATCGTAATCGCCAGGCAGCGACAACCCTGCCAGCCCCGCCGCCGCGACAGAAGACGCAACGACCCGGGTGCTGATAATGCGTACCTGATAACGTTCGGACAGCACGCGCCCCATCGCCAGCACGGGATGTAAATGGCCGGAAAACAGCGGCGCCAGCAAATCAATGCGGGTAACGCCCGCGGGGATCAGATCGAATAAACGCTGCATCTACGCTCCCTGTCTGCCTGAATCATCAATAAACTGGCGACACAGCGCCGCCAGTTGCGGCTGTTCAAGATAATTCATATGACCGCAGGCAATGCGTCTGTCCGCGTGCCGAAACCAGCAGCGCGAAATCCAGTCCTGCTCTCCTTGTACCAGCAAATGACGGCAGTCCGGTCGGCGACGCGCAACCGGACCAAAGGAAAAAACACTGATGCGCGCCAGCCATTCAGCCGGTAAGCGCAACTGATTAAACAACTCTAGTCCACAACTGCCACAAAGCAGTACCGTGTGATTTGCGGACGCCAGCATCTCCAGCGCCTGCGGCTGGTAACGCAAGGCAAAGCCAGCTTGTCGCGCACCAAGATATTCCCGTGCGTTATTGACGCTGGCGCGCAGCAGGCCGGTTGACTGCCACGGCATGGATTGAACTGTCCACGGAAAATTCACCGCAACCAGCTGATGATGGCCGACAACCCGCTGTATAAATGCCGACTGCAAAGGACTGAGCGATGCGTTATCCGGACGGCTACGGCCGGTAATAAACGCAATCTGTAAATCAGGTTTTTTCATAGCGACGTAAAACAATCGTTGCGGAAAATACGGTAGCGACGTGAACGCCAGTAAATGGTGCGATTAACCAGCGCATGCAGCAGATGGAACGGCTGCAGTAACTCGGACAACAGTGACAACAACGGATGCGCGGGAATTTCCGGTGCTACGGCGCGCTGGACACCACGCAGCGCCAGATGGCGTATCACCACGATCCCCACCAGCAGAGCGCCGTGTGCCGCACTGCCGAACGCCAGAACCAGCAGCGCCCAAAGCAGCAGCGGGTGCAATCCCTGCAGCAGAAAAATCGACAGATTGACTGCCGCGCTTTTTTCACGCATCAGCAGCGTGGCAAACAGGAACCAGCGATGCATCTGGCGGAAATAGCGTGTACCGTCGGCCACGCTGGTCTGCACACGCACCGCCGCAGTCGACTGCACAATGCGTACACCATGACGCGTTAGCAGCGTCGCCATCGCCAGATCGTCCGTCAGGTGACGCAGCACTGGCGCAAAGCCGCCTGCGCGCGCCAGCGTTTCACCGCGGATGGCATAACACATCCCATTCAGCGTCAGCGGCGGTGCGAACGTTAACAGGGGCAAATAGGTCAGCGCTGAATTATCGTTAACAAATTGCGCCAACAAACGAGAAGGCAGGTTGTCCGCCGCGCGATACCAGGGAAGCGCGGTCACCAGAGTATTATCCGTCAGTTCACTCAACATGCGGCGCAATGACGCCGCGCTCAATACCGCATCATCGTCCAGCACCAGAATTACGTCGCGGGCCACCTGCGCCCTCACCTGCTCCAGCTTAAACAGCTTAGGATTAACACCTTCCGGCACCTCTGGAAAAGAGAAAACCGCAATGTGCTGCTGCGGATAGCGCTGTTGCAAACGCTGCGTCACCTGAGCGGCTTCTGCATCGTCATCATCGATAAGCCAGAAAAATGCCGCGCTGCGCAAGTGCTCAACGGTTGACGCCAGGACGCTTTCCAGCGCCGGATCGCCGCTTAGGATCGGTTGTATCACCGTCACCGCCTCCAGTTCGCCATGACAACCACGATCTGCTGTACGTAACACCCTGAGCGCAAAAAAGAGCTTAAAGAGCAGGATAAGCAGCCAGAGTAGAGCAATCAGCAGCATGCGTTCATCGTCCGATAATGTTGTAAAAAATCCTGCACACTTTGCGAAAGGGTGCCGTCTGGTGCGCCAAAATCCGCGCGCATTGCAGTGATATCCAGCGTAGCGGCATAACTAAACACCCCGACACCAAAACGGGTGATCGGCGGTTCACCCGCCAGAGGAAGCCAGCGCCATAGCCACTCCAGCGCTCCCGCAACGCGCAACGCGGTGCCAGGACGCAGTGTTTTTACCGGCAACGGCAGATCCAGTTGTCGCAACACATCATCCAAAAATGCAGCCGTCTCAACGGGTTGCCCCGCCGAAATGTTATAGCAGCTTCTCAACTGTGGGTAACGTGCCGCCCGCAGCAGATAATCACACAACATCCCAACCGGCATAAGATCGGCCTGCGCTGGTGTGACATCGTTTCGCAGCCTGACAAGTTGCCCTTTTTTGGCCGCGCTCAGCAATGGCGGAAACAGTAATCGATCACCCTCACCGAACACCGCGCAGGGACGAAAAATCGTTTTCTCACCACGGTAGGCCTTCACTAACGTTTCTGCCTGATACTTACTGTGGCCATACTCACTGGTGAACTGCGGCCCGATTTCCGCGTTTTCACGCACGTTGAATTGATGGGCAAAGCGCGCGTAGACCGCTGAGCTGGATAGCAGTATCAAGCGGGGGAAACCGCGCTGAATGCAAAAGTCGATCACCTGACGGGTCGTTTCAACGTTATCGCGTTCATAGTCCTGTGGCGTTCCCCAGGGCGAGGTTCTGCCTGCGGCGTGGATGACCACATCCGGCATAACGTCGAGTTCCGCAAGCCTCTCCAGCGACAGCGCGTGATAACGCACCGTGGGCGGGAGATCATTTTCCTTTCGCCGTCCAACGCCGCAGAGTTCGAGATCAGCACGGTCAGCAAAGCGGCGCAGAAACGTGCTGCCAATAAACCCCGATGCGCCGGTCAGCAATATCTTCACCCTCCCCCTCCTGACGTGCGCAACTGCGCTTCACAACAACCAGGCAAACGCCGTGCGATCAGTCTCATTCCCTTCTCCACTGGCAAATAATTCGTCGACGCTTACTGTCAAACTGCGTCGGGGGTGTTTGCGATATTAACGACCAGCTCAGACGTGACGTGTCGATACCCTGGCAGACAAACAGATGCTCCAGCGCACGACGGCACTGTTCCAGCCGTGGCAGGTCGCAATCGGCCAGCAACCGGAGATGGCTGGCCGTGGTTTGCACCAACCGATAATCCGCCGTCAACGGCAACACCTGCGCCAGCACACGACTGCACGGGTCGGCAAACACCGTATGCGCGCCGCCATCGTCAACCGGCAGTAAGAGTTGGTCATCCTGACGCCCTTCAATCCGTTCAAGTGTCCGCGTCACGCTGCCGCACGCGCAGGGCGTGTCGCTGGCAACCAATACATCATCCAGTCGGTAACGGACAATCGGCTGCGTGGTGCGGGTAAAATCGGTAATAATCGGTACAAAACGCCGCTCATCAAGCCATTCAGGCTCGATATATATAAACTCTTCATTCAGATGCAGCGTGCCACAGCGACAGGTTGTCGCCAGAAAACCTTCGGTGGCCTGATAGATTTCCCCTACGTCGCCAAACACCTGCTGCAACAGCTCACGATCTTGCACTTCCAGCACTTCCGCCACGGAAATGACCTTTTTGACGTTCAGCGACAATTCCCCCGCCATCACCGCCAGCGCCAGCGCACGCAACACCTGGGCAGGTGCGACAATCAGCGTCGGAGATTGCTGCTCAAGCTGTGACCACTGCTGGCGAAACGGCGCGAACAGATCGTAGAACTCCAGGCTCAGCCAGCGGTTGTTGACGCTGTGATAGAGATGGTTATCTGCCCGCAGAAATAGCGCGACGCGCTCCCCGGCAAACAGACCGTCTGGCAGCGCTTTTGCCAGCATGCCCGCCGCCCAAATTTGTTGCTCCTGCGGGCTGACGACAAACAAGCCGCGTCTACCGGAACTGCCCGACGATAACCCGACGCTGAATCGGCCCACCTTCGGCGTAAAATCGCGGCTGAGCTCACTGCTCAGCGCGCAGTCCATCAACGTCTGCTGGCGCAACCCCGCGGTGTTCATCTCGTCAAAGTGGGTCATCATTAGCGCTTTATCCATCAGCGGCCATTGCTCAAATGACCGCGAGAGCCAGCGCCGGAACCATGGGCTGTTTTTCAGCACCCGGCGGCGAAATGCGCGCAGTTTTTTTTCCTGCCACGCCTCCAGCTGTTCGCGTCGGGTAAAGCGTAGCTGGCGAAAAAGAAAATATCGCCACAGCGTCATCAGCGGGATCACAGTTCCCCCTCGTGACACAGACGAATGGTTACAGCGCCTGCACGCCACAACTGGTTCAGTTTCTCGAGGGTGCGCACGTAAACAGCAGAATCGGCCAACACCAGATTAGCCAGTCGCGACGGGCCGCGCAGTTCCTGATAGTTAGCAGGCGCCCACGCGGCATCGCCTGCCAGCAATGTCCAGCCCTCATCCGTCAACACAAACGCGCCGATGTGACCCACTGCATGTCCGGGGAGATCGACCAGGATGACTTGCCCATCGCTATTGGGCAGCAAGTAACCCCGCTCAAACGGCGCTAACGCTGCGGGGAGCGTCAGGGTGTCGAAGCTTTCGATAAAGCGTAATGACGTTTCAAAGTCACAGGGGATCAACCCTGGAATAAACGCTTCGCGTAACGCCGCCAGACCCCGTAACGTGCGTACATGGTGCCATCCCTCACCAGAACAGACACAGGCAACATCCGGGAAATCACGCAGCCCGGTAATATGATCGGCATGAAAGTGCGAAAGAATAATACCGTCGATATCGTTGCCCGCCAGCCCGCGCGCATCCAGTTGATTGACCAACGACAGTTTCTCGTCGAAATAGACCGGGGTAAGGTGGCGATAGATGCGAAAAATACCAGAGCGAGTGTAGCGCTCAAACCAGGACGAATAGCCCGTATCCCATAGCCAGCGGCGTTCGCCGACTTCCAGCAGCCAGGCCCGGGCCGGAAATTTGCACACCCGGAACCCGGCGCCTTTCACCGCCATACAACCGATGTGTGTACAGTACCCAATTTCAAACTCGCTGATTTTTGCCATGTGTCCTCAGCCACTCACCGGTCAGGTCTATCCCTTCTTCCATTGAAAATCGGGGCCGGTATCCCAGCTCATTAATGGCATTTACTACGCTCAGCGTCATATCAAAACTAAGGGTTCCCGCACTGTAGCGGGTGACCAGCGGTTCCCTGTCGAGACATTTCCCTGCCAGCTCCATGCCACGAGCTATCAGCGACAATAACGGCCAGGGTACGGTTTTAATCTGATAATGCAGTTGTAATTGCTGATGCAATAGCGCCTCCAGCATAGCATTCAGCCGCAGCGGCTGATGATTCGTCACGTTGTACACACTACCGGAACGCAGCATCGGTTTGAGCGTCGCCAGTTCCATTGCATAAACTACGTTTTGAACAAATGTTAAATCCAGTAACGTCGCTCCACCACGCGGCAGGCGCAACACCCCGCCATCACGCTGTAGTTGCTTCAATAAGCGCGGAATGATGACGTTATCGTGTGGACCAAACAGACCTCGAGGGCGCAGCCGCACAAAAGTGGTAGAAGGGAAACTTGTCACGGCAGCACTAATCTCCTGCTCCGCCCGAAACTTGCTGTGGGCGTAATGGCTGGAAAAAGATCGCGCGCGGTAGCTTTCCACCAGATCGTAATGATGCTGAAAATCAAAGTAGACTGCGGGGGTCGAAATATGGATAAAGCGCGGCGTCTGAACGTGCCCGGCGGTCTGTGCCAACATGCGGGTTGCCTGGACATTTGCCAGGAAAAATTCGGACGGTTTCCCCCAGGGCGAAGATTTGGCAGCACAGTGCCACACTGCGTCGCAACCAGCCATCAGCCGGATGCAATCGTTCTGGTCCGCCTGCGCCAGATCCAGTGGAATGAAATTCGCGCCAGCCTGCGCCAGCAGTTCGCCCTCCCATCGGTTACGTCCTGTCGCCACGACCTGGTGACCGTTTTCCAGCAAATATTGCGCCGCGTTGCGCCCGAGACCGCTGGTTGCACCGGTTACCAGAATTTTCATGGCAGTAAAACCATACCAGCCAGTGTCAGACCGGCAGCTGTGCCAATCAGCAACACCGGATTGCCCGGCGTGAACCGGCCGCTGTTAACGGCTTCATGCAGTGCTGTTGGGATTGAAGCGGAAACCTGGTTGCCATAGTAACGGTAAATATCCACCAGTACTGTGGTGGGAATATGCAGACGTTTACGCATATGTTCAAGGGAGAGGTGACTTGCCTGGTGAGGCACCACGGTGGCGATATCCGCCAGCGCCAGGCCGCTTTTTTGTAGAAGCCGGGCAAAATAGCCCTCAATCAGCGAAGAGGCATAACGAAACAACGGCTTGCCCTGCATATGAAACAGAAAATCGCTATCAGTCATACCTACGCGCGGATTACGCTGGGTGCCTCCCGCGCGGATTTCACATAGCTCACTGCCATCGGGATACATTTCAATCAGGCTGGCGACAATACCGCTGCGCCCGTTGCCGCGTTCGACAATCGCACATGCCGCGCCATCGCCGAAAATGAGTGACGATTCTTCGTGGTTCCAGTCGATGCCACGCGAAGCCAGATCAGCTGAGACAATCGCGATACGTCTATAAACACCGCTGTTCAGCAGCCCGGCTGCCACTTCCAGGGCCGAAATAAAACTGACGCAGCTGCTATTAATATCAAACCCCGCCACACCGGGCGGCATACCCGCCGCTTTCAGAATATGAATGGCGCTACACGGCAGCGCCTGCACAGCTACTGCAGAGGCGCAAATAAGAAGATCAATAGAAGACGGAGCGAGATCTGAGGTCTTCAGCGCCTGATGTAGCGCCTGCGCCGATAATTCCGCCTGGCTGTCGTGCTGAGCGGCGTGATAACGGCAAACAATACCAGAACGTTTTTCCACATAACCCGCCACTTTACCGAGTCTGCTATCCAGTTCAATAGAAGTAACGCACGTCGACGGTAAAGCAATCCCGGTAGCGATAATTTTGCACATTGTGAAAGGTGTATCTGAATGTATTTTTTCCATTAGAGCAACGGCCGCCTCAACTCATTAGATCCATAAGACATTCTCATTCAAGCCCGATTCACCAGCCTCGCCAGGCTGAATTCACCGAAGACGCAGCATGGCATCATTGGTGACCGAAGGATATTGTGGACCAGTATGCCATCCTGCAGAGCAGTCTGCTTTAGGAACCCCACTATTTTAATTTTCTTTTTTTGCGATTTTCATTTCAATCGGAAGCCCCATCATCATTAAAAATGTTGCAGATACCCACATCCAGTACCTTATACCATAGGAAATAACTGACCGTTCAGGCCCGCCAGAATCGACAACTATAGCTTTAACGCCCAGAAACGATATTAGAGACAAGATTAAATACCAATCTCTTATTTTTATTCCAGACAACCCCGGCAACCGATGCGCTATAAAAAATATTTGCGAGCCAAGGAAAGGAAGCAGCAGGATTAATAAATAGCCCAAGCCACTCAAATGCAAAAACAGCCATGCGATCACTGGGCCCTGCATCTGTGCTAAAGACAGGAAAACAAAAAGCGGTAAAAAAAACACAAGATTGATAATCCGAATGTAACTCCTGATAACAGCATCATGCTCACCTGTTTATTATTAATCCAGCCGATTTGCAAAGACATCTCGTGAGATATGAGGCTAATCTTTAAATCTGGTAGCGAGCACCACATCACTTGATGATCTGAATCCCTTTACACATAGCATTACGAGGAAAGAAAAAACAAGTAAAAGGAAGAGATCATACAATACATCGGCTGTGCTAATCATATCTGATCCACCAATAGTGGCAATCAACCCAACAACGAATAGCAGTAATTTTTCGAGTGTATATTTACCGCATATCAAAATTCCGGCCCCAAAGAGCAATATCCCTGCGTATGCTTTTAGCAATTTACTCTGAAATTTGATGGATTTCATTCAATCCTATATCCCTTTTGAGAACGACTAATCTAGATATTTTTAATATCATCCCCCAGAGTAATCAGCTACAGAAATTCTAACGTTTCAATGATATGGAAAGTTTCCGGGTCATTGCCAATAATACCCTGAGTGTCAGCAACAACCGAAGCATGCCAGTTGCTTATTACGGCCCAGAAACATTCCCCGCCCGCGGCGTGAAAACCGGTCTCTTTATCGCTGATACCACATGTTTGCACAGCCTTCATTCCAGTCCAGTTGTTACCAGTGAAGGACTGGACTTTCTGAGGAATGCCCTAGCCTGCCGTTGTCATCCATTTGCCATCCGTTTGCTCAAATAGTGCTTCACTCGTGACATTTTCCTCCTGGCCACCTTTGACGACATTAAAAGCAATGATGTAATCACTGTCATACATGTTGTGAGGCTTATCAACGATAGAAATACAATTCTTGCCAAATCCCTCAACACATGAGTTCAACTTATAACGTCCGGGATAGTCAAAGCTCACTTTTAGGGTGTGGTTATTCTGGGAGCAGAAGCGCAATCATCGTAAAGAACGCCTCTTCATCAAACCGGACATAATTTCCGCTCTGCGCCCCAGCCAGGCACCAGGACCAGTCATCCTGCTCACCACTGCGCATAAACAGCCGGTACAGGGGCCGGATATTTTTATCTGCGTGCAGGCAGACCTCAATACAGCCAGTTACGCCCTGCCCATACAGGAAAATGGGGGTAAACCGGATACTCCGCTGCAAATAGTGCAAATTAATACCCGGAACTGAAAACACCCTGCCGCCAATCAAAAATTCAATCAGGGAAGTGGCGGTAGCTTCGGTACGTATCTCTATACCCGCAAGCCACTCATCCATGGACTCATGAAGCAGGCTTATCCGCTGACGAAATGCCGCGATATCCGCTTCGGCCTTCGTGTTATAAGCGGTGCTTCGGGGGGGCTGATCCTGCAATTTTTTCAAAAACTGTGCTTTTGCCGACATAGTAGTTCCGCACCCGGTGCAGGAGGAGAAAGTTAAATCCGGGACAGTGAGTCCAGGTAGTGTTGCTGTTTCATGTGGCGAATGAGCACACGACCTTCAGGCATAAACTCCGTGCCATAGCGCACCAGACCGATGCCCTTCAGCTCGGCATCAATGGCGTAGCGCAGCTCACCGGGCGTGGTCTGATCCTGGATCACCACCGTAATCTGCTTTAGCCGGGGCTCATACTTCAGCAACACGCCGGAGAGCGTGTCCATCAGGTCATGCTCGGTACCCGGTAGCCCCTGGATAATGGTGGTCATATCCGGCAGCCCATAGTCGGGCAAATGCGCCAGTGTCCCTGCCCGACAGTTCAGAATACGCTGCATATTGTCCAGCACCGACAGGATGGTCTGGTTCTGTTCACTGACCTGATGCAGGTCGAGCCCGCCCGTGAAATTGTTATAGAGCGCTTCATACAGCGACGGACGCGGGGTATCACTCATCTTTCAGCGCCTTCAGAGTCAGGCGGTTGTTACCGGCCTCAATCACCCGGGCTTTATCCGGATCGAGGTCGTCACGGCTCAGCACCACCCGCCAGGTGTTGTTCACCTGATCCGGCGACATGAACATGCCAGCCACCGCGACATACTGCGCATTTTCATCCATCGGCATATCCACCATCACCGCCCCGCCCGGCTGCAGGCGAATATCTTTCTCCGCCACCAGGTCTGCCTTGATGGCCTGACTGTCGGCTTTAAACAGTGACGGGTAGTCCGTGGTGTCGAAGGTTTTTCTGTCCTTAAGCTGGTAGATGCGCACCACCGTGGACAACGGCACGCCGCCAGCGTTGCTGTTAACGGCCTCACGGGCCCGAATATCCAGATGCAGGGTCTTAGTCTGCTTATAAAAAATCGATTTGGTCACGGCGACGATGCCGTCCGTGACGCTCTGGGTCAGCCCACAGCCTGCGAGCATCAGTGTGATACCCGCGGCCAGTGCCACCAGGGGGAATTTACCAGCGGTAATCGCCATGTTCATCGGTCTCCCTGCGGTGAAGATTTTCCTGAACCCGCTCATAGCGGCCAAGATTGATGGTTAAGGTTTTGGGGTGCATGACGGTGTTCGCTGCATTCAGCGGCCGCATCACTGCGGTAACGCAGTGGCTCCCCGCGACGCGCCCAGTCGTCCAGCAATGCGCCATCGGCTCTGAGGCGCTGCTGTGCGCGCAGTTTCGGGGCAAAAGGCTTGCCCGTCAGCTGGTGATATAACGCAAGGTGATCGCCAACATTACGAATGAGACGCTGGTTGTTCATCCAGGACGCCAGCATGGCAAGTGCCAGGAAAATCCCACCCAGTAACCCGGCGTAACGCCAGAACATCATTCTGCGGCTGACGCTCCGTCGGCGCGGCAGCGCCGGCAGCAGCAGTTCAGGTAACGGTAGTGGTTCGGTGGTCACAACGGTATCTGGTGGCAGCGCCGTCACGGTAGTGATGTGCTGCTGCCAGAGATTGCCCTCGATACCGTTCACCGGCACCATGCACATGCCCTGTACACAAGGCTTCATCACCGGCAGTTCGCCCTGACGCACCGACAGCAGGTCATTGACTGCGCTGTTCTGCCAGGCAAGCAGGCTGTCCAGCCACAGCCCCTGACTCAGACGCGAAAGACGCCCGTCAGATCCACTCTCCCGGGTCCACTCCGTCAGTGACACATTGCCCTGACCGGGCTGATACATCTGAATGCCGCTTCGCGGGCTGACTGTGGTAAACCAGACGGGTTCAGCTTCCGCGCAGGCCACAGGAGGCGATACCCAGGTCACAGTCCACAGCGGTGGGATAGTGCCAAATGCCGCACGGCACCGGACGACAGCACGCTGCCAGCCCCGAAAATGCTGGGTAAAATCATCGCCGGAGGTGTGCTGTTCAGGTACCACCGCCAGCATGACGGAGATTTGCGACACCTGAGCCGGATGCACCAGGCTCAGGTGTTGTGCCAGGAGTGGCAACTGCTCCGCATCCTTCACCCACAGATACCAGCCCTGTCGGGTTTCCCGGTGACGGGAGCCGGACACAAACAGTGGGCTGTTGTCGCCACAAACAAGGATCACCGCACCCTGAAAATCTTCCGGCGGCAGGTTTTCATCCACAATATCCCGGACAGCGGTCGTCCGCGCCTGAGAAGCCCTGCGCTGACGCCAGAGCATCCCCCCGGACACCAGAACAACCAGCAGGCTGAGTGCCACACGGCTGCCCGAGGACAGTGGCCAGAATCCCAGGATGAGCCACAGCGCCAGTACAACACCCAGGGCAGTTAACAGACTTCGGTACGCATCCCGCATCGCTTACCCCGGCCTGACGGTCTGGCTTACCAGTTCGGTAAGCGAAGACGAAAGGAAGAACCAGAGCGCCACCAGGGCGACAGCGGCCACAACCCAGCTCAGCCAGTACCCGCGACGGCCGCTGCGCAGGCGTGATGCCCGGGCAACAATGGGGGCGTCCTGTGCCAGCGTAAAGGCCGGTACCCGTTCCGCAAGCGCGCGAACAATATCTTCCCGACGCTCATCATCCTGGGCACGATATTGCCCCACAAACCCCAGCTGCAGGGCCCGGTACATGCAGGTCAGGACAGCGGCGTCAGGAGCAGTTTCTTTCAGAAGGTTGCGGATCCGCTCCCACAGATCTTCGCCGGCATTGAGGGTGCCAAAGAAGTGTGCCTGCAGCGGGTCACGCCGCCAGGTCAGATAACCATCATCGGTGGTTCCCCGGTTCATCACGCTCTCATCAAGCAGTGCACACAGGGCACCAGACTGCGCACCCAGGTGTTGAGCTCCAGCTCCAGCAGACGGCGGTCCTTGGTGGTGCCGATGTTCTCGCGCTGGATGAGTTTCAGATAGTGAGCGATACGCGACAGCAGGAAGATGTACGGCAGACGGGCGTTGATGCGGCTGTTGGCGGTCGCATCGGCAGTGTCATACAGCGCCGGCTTCTGGGTGGAGTTCGCCGAGAAGAAGCAGGCATAGTCGCGGTTTTTGTAGTACGACAGCGGGATGAAGCCGAGGTTGGCGAATTCGAATTCGCGGGTTTCCGGGATCATCACTTCCGACGGGATTTTCACCTGATTGCCGGTGCCCAGATCGTACAGATGAATAGGCAGGTCCTGGACGGCACCACCGGCCTGCGGGCCCCGGATTTGTACACACCAGCCGTTGTTAATGAAGCTGCGTACCATGTTGGATGCAAAGGCAAACGAGGCGTTGCTCCAGAGGTATTTGTCGTGGTCCGGGCCTTTCACCTCTTCGACGTAGTTGAAACTGCGGACCGGCACGGTGTCCGGGCCATACGGCAGGCGGCCCAGTACGCGTGGCATCACCAGACCGATATAACGGGCATCATCCGTCTCACGGAAGGATTTCCACTTGATGTACTCGGCACGGTCAAAGTAGTTACCGATATCTTTGATAGCCGCCACTTCCTCCATCGAATCTTTCAGGAAGAATTTCGGGCCGGCAGAGCCGATAAATGGCATATGCGCTGCAGCAGACACTTTTGAAATATTGCGCAGCAGGGCTACATCCTGCGCCGACGCATCAAATTCGTAAGCGGAAATCAGCGCAGCAATGGGCTCTCCACCCGGGGTGTCGTACTCATCAATATATGTGTGTTTATACAGTCCGCTCTGGATGATTTCCGGGCTGTCTTCGAAGTCCTGACGCAGGTCTTCTTTTGACATATCCAGCAACTCAACCTTCACGTTCTGACGGAAATCCGTTTTGTCGACCAGCGATTTCACACCGCGCCACAGACTCTCCACCGCCTGGAATTCTTCACTATGCATTACCGCATCCAGCTGACGGCTAATCTGGTAGTCCAGCTCAGCGATATGGTGGTCAATCAGATTTTTGTCGAGTTTTTCAACTTTTGACCCCGATTTTGTCAGACACTCCAGGAATACCTGCATGCCGGCCGTTAATCGCTCATCCGCAGTCGCATCCGACATCGCCTGCGCGTCCTGCCAGATATCCAGCGCACTCAGCTCAGAAACCGGGTTCAGGTTGATTTTTTCAAACAGAGACGCATAAACCCCGCCCGCAGCAGGACGCTCAAGCACCACGCTTTCGCCACCAGTCGCATTCTCATTTTTTACAGACATCAACATCTTCCTTAATTAATCCGTTAAATCATCGTGACCGTTATGGCTGTTTTGGGGCCAGGGCTGAGAGTTCGGCTTTAAGTTCTGCGCTTAACGCCGGATCGAGGAGAATTTTTTCCAGCTCCTTTCGAAAAGCCTGATTATCCAGCAGGTTAGCTTTTAAATCGCGAAGCAGGTTGCGCATGGAAAGCATGGCTTTTAGTTGGGGGATTTGCCGGGAGACCTGTTCGGGAGTGAAATCTTTCATGCTCCGGAAAGTAAGAGTGATGTTGTCTTCGCTGCCGTCATCAGCAAGCGTATTTTTAACGGTCAGGTTTACTTTTGGGGAATATTCGCAAAGCACTGAGTCAAAGTTGTTTTTGTTCAGGTTAACTTTTTTGCGCTCAGACAGAGGTGCGGACTCCTGACCATGACTGAAGTCGCCCGCCACCAGTAATTTAAGGGGGAGCTCGGTTTTCTTGCTCGCGCCCCCCGTATGCAGGTCAAGCTTTAGATTAATACGTGCCTTTGGCACTTCATTCTGGAAACTATCAGTCATCTCATCATCCCTCGGTTTATCGCTGTGCACACTTTCATATGAAAGTGATTTACACGCGATAATAGAATAATGATCTGCGTAAGATCAAATACTAAGATCTTTAAACTGAATTAAGGAAATTCTTAAGAGTTTTTTACTGGATATGAATAACAGATAGCACTGACACATTAGTAATCTGTACTACCTTTAGCGCATTAACCGAACATTTATGTTGCAATAGTTAAGGCGAAGGGGAAATTGTTAATGAAACGAGCTTTAATTGACCCAAATCATTGTACTGAAATTAAAAATATTCATTCATTTTCAGGCGCATAGCTCATAACCGCGGGAAAGAAAAAATGAGGGGCACAGCTGGAAAACTGAATTTATAATCATGTGGCCTAAGAAAATGCCTTCATGCAGCGTTTACACAGGGATCCCCACGAACAAGGCACAACAACCTGGGCTAGATCCGACCAGGGACCCGATTTGTTATCAGGGCAATAATGTTCAGGCATGACGGCAGGAAGTGCGTGGGCCCGGAAAACCACCATACAGGCAGACAGATTGCCAGTAACCAAAAATTCAACGGATACAACCCGCTTTCTCTCACCTGAAATCTATCGTTCAATCTTCACCAGTGATTGAGCCTGCTATCATTCTGAATGCGGTGCAGGCAGGGGCAATGCACCTGTGGATGATGGTGGAATGTGGCGTTCTTTTCATTCCACTAAATCCGATATGGAAATGGGATCAGTAAGTTATTAGCGCGTTTTGCACAGCATAAATGACGAGAATGGCTTATCAGCGGGAAAAAATGCAGAACGTGGACAGCCAAAATCCAGATTAGATAAATTTCCTGGCTGCGGTCATGATGTCATCCGATGAAAGCTCTCTGTCAGTAGCAACACGAATTTCCAGATGATCACCGGTGAGTGAGTGAACGCCTGCGTGCATAATATTAAGGGTCGCTTTCTCGCCGTTAGGGTATTCACACTCAACGGTCTTGTCGTTGTCATTTACTTCAATGGCTTTGACCGGCTGAGAGTTGAAAAAAACTAAAACCTTTGATGACATTAGTCAGTCCTTAATTGATTACATGAAGCAGGCGCAATATCTAGACAATATGCGTTGGTGTGACGTTTCTGACATGCGGCACTGGGTGCATTGTTGCTAAACTGTAATGTTCATTGGTAACCATTATGTTTTTGCAAAAAATGCATTTTGCACCGTATGGATTAGTTTCTGTTACATCAAAATGAGAAACACGATATTGCGAACCGTGACATTTTGGACAGCGAAGATGAATATTAGAAATAGTGAAAGTGTCCTTAAAGTATTACTACATTAACAGCGGAAAGGCCTTTCGGACCGTTTTCAACTGAGAATTTAACTGCTTGATTTTCTTCAAGCGTTTTAAAATCATTGCTTTGAATGGCAGAAAAATGCACGAATACATCTTTGCCACCATCTTTTTGAGTGATAAACCCAAAACCTTTTTCAGGGTTGAACCACTTTACATTACCTGTCATTGTTGAAGACATATTTTTATACCTATAAATGTAAGCCTTTCGGCATGCAGGGTCCGATTACAGAAGAATCGCATAACTTTCAATGAAGACTCGAAAAAGAGGTATCTAAGGATACTTAAAATGAGGGCAAAAAACGGAATGCTTTAGACTGGTCTGTGTATCAAACCGACACCTCATTAAGACATGTCATATCATATTATGCAAGTTTTATTTTCCTGACCATTTCCTCCCCGCTACGCTCGCAGGCACTCACTTAATATTTTAACCCCTGACGGCTCGTTTCAGATGCAGGGGCTAACCATGTGCTTTTTTTAAAGAAAAGATCTGACAAAAATAAACTACGCCTGAGATGGCACTTTTCACCAACTGTACCTGACCAGAGTTGATAATATCCCGTTTAAAACGGGAACGAAAAAATGATCATGGGCAATACGTGCAGGGATAGTGTATGGTTACAGCCCATTTATCAGGAAAAACCCTATGCCACAACGCAAAGATTCAAAAAATAATCGCAACTATCTCGTCAAATGTGCCTGCCCCCACTGCACTAAACAGTCTGAACATAGCTTTACACGAGTCCAGAAAGGCTTGTCATTGATGTGCCCTCACTGCAGCAAACTTTATAACCAAGACAAACCGGCCTTTGCTTAAATCTTGAATCTCTCAGGAAATAATGCTGCGAAGAGCATGTAACACTTAAGTATTAATTCG
>NZ_JBCIVJ010000019.1:0-90091 GCF_039409775.1 Phytobacter palmae
CGCCACCCTATTTAGGGGCGTAGTTCAATTGGTAGAGCACCGGTCTCCAAAACCGGGTGTTGGGAGTTCGAGTCTCTCCGCCCCTGCCAGAAAAATAAAAATCCTTTGCTCAGGCAAAGGATTTTTTTTGCTTTTTTTCTGACAAATAATTGAAACGCATCCGCGTCGCCAGCGGATGCACCGCTTTTATTCCATTACCTTTATTTTCAATAACTCGCGAATCTGGTTTTGCTTATCGCTATTCTGTAACCAGATAGCATAAAGTGGTCGGGATAACGTCGTACTATCGACCACAATATGCAGGCCACTCCTTTGCTGCGCCCATGACACGGGTAACCACGCACACCCATTTAATAGTGTCAGTTGCTGATGAGCGACCTCTGCTGAACTGGTGGTTAATGTTGGGACATCGTCGCTGCTGATCAATTCTGATTCATGTTGCTGAAAATCCGGCCCCCATTCCAGACGCAAGTAATTTAACTGTGACTTCGTTTTTTCGGGCGTCGAGCAATAGAGTCCAAGTGTAAAATGTCCTAATAACTGGCTGCTAAATTCGTCCATTTTGGGCGTTTCTGTCGTGATCAGGAGATCAAGTTGGCGCTCATGTAACTGTTTAACCAGTGATTGTCGCTGTGCAATTCGCGCTTCAAATTGCAAACTTTCTTCGAGTTGATAAAGCCTTCCAAGCCAGTCGCTAAGCATGCATTCCCATAGCGAGGCACTTGCACCGATAGAAAATTGATTGTGCCTCGATGTATGGGCAACCTCTTTGCGTGCCGCCTGCCAGGTGTTCATCAGAGTTTCGGCATAGGGGAGAAGTTTTTCTCCGGCCGCCGTCAGGCGGATATTGTTGCGATGACGAGTGAAAAGATTCACACCAAGCTGGTTTTCTAACTGACGAATACGAAAGCTCACGGCTGACTGGGTCAAATAGAGTGCTTCAGCTGCACGCCCGAAGTGGCGAGTTCGGCTGACTTCCAGGAAAGTTTTTAGCAATTCCGTATCCACAGGTTTCTCCGCAAAATTATTTGTCGTAATGATTTAAATGTTTTGTTTTACACTCTGTCAAGCGTAACTAATACTCCGCGCCATAAATAGCTCGGCCAAAGAATTAGGAGCGTGCAGGATGGCGGAAAGCTTTACGACGACTAATCGTTTTTTTGACAATAAACATTATCCGCGCGGGTTTTCCCGTCATGGTGATTTCACCATCAAAGAAGCTCAGCTGCTTGAGCGTCACGGTTATGCTTTCAACGAGCTGGACCTCGGTAAGCGTGAACCGACCACTGAAGAAGAAATCCGTTTCGTCGCGGTATGTCGCGGCGAACGCGAGCCAGATACCGAAGCAGAACGCGTCTGGTCTAAGTATATGTCACGCATTAAGCGTCCAAAGCGTTTTCATACCCTGTCAGGCGGTAAACCGCAGATGGAAGGGAATGAGGACTACACGGATTCTGACGACTAAAAAAAGGGGCTACGGCCCCTTTTTTATCCCAACATTTTCTGCAAATGGATGAGCAGCCTGTCGATGGCGCGATAGCTAAGCGCTTCCTGTAGGTGGTCGCGCTGAATACTTTCCGCGCCTTCCAGATCGGCGATGCTTCTTCCTACTTTTAACAAACGCTGCCAGGCCCGTACAGAAAGGCCAAGTCGCACAAGTGTTTCTTCCAGCCACTGTCCATCAGCTTGCGTGAGAACGCAAAATTCCTTCATCTCGCTGTTTTCCAGTAACGCATTAAGCTTCCCTTGCCGTTGGTACTGTCGTTCTTGTGCAACCATAACCCGTGCACGCACGATGCTGCTCCTTTCGCTGTCATGTTGGTTGTGACTCAGCATACCAGGCGGGAGGAGTGGGATCTCAAGCGACAGGTCGAAGCGGTCAAGAAATGGCCCAGACAGGCGTCCAAGGTAGCGCAGTGTCTGTTCCGGCGTGCTGCGGTTATGGTTCCCTTGATAATGCCCCGTTGGGCTGGGATTCATGGCGGCAATAAGTTGAAAACGGGCCGGATAAGTGACTTTCGCCCTCGTACGGGAAATATGAATCTGCCCTGACTCGATGGGTTCACGCAATGCGTCCAGCACACGACGCTCAAATTCAGGGAGTTCATCGAGAAACAACACGCCGTTATGGGCCAGCGAGATTTCTCCGGGGCCCGGTATTGCGCCACCGCCGACCATGGCCGTAAGTGAGGCACTATGATGCGGTGCGCGAAAGGGTCTCTGTCGCCATTGACGTATCAACCCAGAGGTATTCACCAGACTCAGTATTGCTGCGCTTTCCAGTGCCTCCTGATTGCTCAGAGGCGGCAACAATCCACCAAGCCGGCTGGCGAGCATGGTTTTACCTGTCCCCGGTGGACCGATCAGTAATAAGTTATGCCCGCCGGCAGCTGTAATCTCCAGCGCGCGTTTACCTTGATCCTGGCCGATGATATCGCTGAGGTCATGTTGCGCTGTATCCGGATCATTGCTGATGAAATGAGGAGATGGCGGAGATAATTCATGTTTGCCTTCAAGAAAGGCGCAGACAGCTTGTAAATGCTCAGCAATATAACAATCTTGCGTTCCCGTAAGGCTCACCTCGGCTTCGTTCTCAGCCGCGACAATTATGGTCCTGCCAGCTTTGATTGCCTCCATGGCACTGGATATTGCCCCGGGAACACCACGGAGCGCCCCTGTAAGGGCCAATTCACCAACGAACTCAAACCGATTAAGGTGGTTAGTCTGCAATTGCTCAGAAGCCGCGAGAAGCGCAATTGCGATAGGTAAATCATATCGCCCTCCCTCCTTCGGAAGATCCGCCGGTGCCAGGTTGATCGTGATCTTTTTCGCGGGGAATTCGTAGCCGCTATTGATGATTGCGCTACGTACGCGGTCCCGTGCTTCCTTCACCGTTGTTTCCGGTAAACCGACCATTGTCAGGCCGGGAAGACCGTTGCTTATATGCACCTCAACGGTGATTAACGGCGCACAAACTCCCAGCGCTGCACGCGTGTAAATAACCGACAACGTCATAACACCTCCTTGTGGAAGGTAAGTATGCGGGGCAAATGGACTTTCCCTTCCTGAAAAAAAGAGGATTTGCGCGCAGGCTTCCACACTTTTTAGGACATTGCAGACGATGTATTTTTTTCTGGAATTCTTCTCGCATGTTACGGCTACATGCCCAAAAGTCATGCCGATGTTGAAAAAAATGAAATTATTTCATTTAACTTTTTCTTTATAAAAAACAATGCGTTTTATTGATATTTTTTTGCTGACAAAAAAACACGTCATAAAAAAATCTTGTGTCATGTCTCATATCTGTGATAACTCTTTAGGCATTCCTTCGAACATGAAGCCAGAAAGTACAGAAAATGACAGCCCTTCTACGAGTGATTAGCCTGATTGTGATTAGCGTGGTGGTGATTATTATCCCACCGTGCGGGGCTGCACTTGGACGAGGAAAGGCTTAAAAATCAAGCCTTAACGAACTAAGACCCCCGCACCGAAAGGTCCGGGGGTTTTTTTATGACCTAAAAACATAAACGAGGAGCAGAGGATGAGTAATAGCACAAAATTCTGTTTCTCCCGATTTACGGCGGGGAACTAACTATGAATGGCGCACAGTGGGTAGTACATGCGTTGCGGGCACAGCAGGTTGATACGGTCTTTGGGTATCCTGGTGGCGCAATTATGCCGGTTTACGATGCATTGTATGACGGCGGCGTGGAACACCTGTTGTGCCGGCATGAGCAGGGGGCGGCTATGGCGGCTATCGGCTATGCGCGCTCGACGGGTAAAACCGGTGTGTGTATCGCCACGTCTGGTCCGGGAGCAACTAATCTCATCACGGGGCTGGCGGATGCGCTGCTGGATTCTGTTCCTGTAGTCGCCATTACCGGCCAGGTTGCTGCGCCGTTCATTGGTACCGACGCCTTCCAGGAGGTGGACGTTCTCGGTTTGTCGCTGGCCTGTACTAAACACAGTTTTCTGGTGCAGTCTCTGGAGGAGTTGCCGCGCGTGATTGCCGAAGCTTTCCAGGTGGCAAACTCAGGCCGTCCAGGCCCGGTTCTCGTTGATATCCCTAAAGATATCCAATTAGCCTCCGGTGATCTGGAACCGCATTTTTCCACCGTTGTAGATGAGTTCATCTTCCCGCATGATGAAGTGGCGCAGGCACGTCAGATGCTGGCTCAGTCCAAAAAACCGATGCTGTACGCAGGCGGCGGGGTAGGAATGGCGCAGGCGGTTCCGGCACTGCGTGAATTCCTTTCTACTACACAGATGCCAGTAACTTGCACGCTTAAAGGTCTGGGTGCGGTTGAAGATAGCTATCCATGGTATCTCGGCATGCTGGGGATGCATGGCACCAAAGCCGCGAACCTGGCGGTGCAGGAGTGCGATCTGTTGATCGCCGTGGGCGCACGCTTTGATGATCGTGTAACCGGCAAACTGAACACCTTTGCTCCTGATGCAAAAGTTATCCATATGGATATCGATCCGGCAGAAATTAACAAATTGCGTCAGGCACATATCAGCTTGCAAGGCGATTTGAATGCGTTACTGCCAGCATTGCAACAGGATCTGGAGATTAACGAATGGCGCCAGTTTAATGCCGAGATGCGTAGAGAGTTTGCCTGGCGTTATGATCATCCCGGTGATGCGATTTACGCACCGCTGTTGTTAAAACAGCTGTCAGATCGTAAACCCGCCGACAGCGTAGTAACCACCGATGTGGGTCAGCACCAAATGTGGTCCGCTCAGCATATGACCTATACTCGCCCGGAGAATTTCATTACTTCCAGTGGCTTAGGCACAATGGGTTTTGGTCTGCCAGCCGCTGTAGGAGCACAGGTGGCCCGTCCTGATGATACGGTAATCTGTATCTCCGGTGACGGTTCCTTCATGATGAATGTTCAGGAACTTGGCACCGTAAAACGCAAGCAGTTACCGCTGAAAATCGTATTACTGGATAATCAGCGTTTAGGGATGGTTCGCCAGTGGCAGCAGTTATTCTTCAACGAACGTTATAGCGAAACAACGCTTACCGATAACCCCGATTTCCTCGTTCTGGCCAGCGCCTTCGGCATTCCCGGCCAGCACATCACCCGTAAAGACCAGGTTGAAGCGGCTCTCGACACCATGCTGTCCTGCGAGGGGCCTTACCTGCTTCATGTCTCAATTGACGAGCTTGAGAATGTCTGGCCGTTGGTACCGCCAGGTGCCAGTAATGCAGAAATGCTGGAGAAATTATCATGATGCAACATCAGGTCGCCGTGCAGGCCCGCTTCAACCCGGAAACGTTAGAACGTGTATTGCGTGTGGTGCGCCACCGTGGCTTTCAGGTTTGCTCAATGAACATGGAAGCGGCTACCGACGCGCAGAATATAAATATTGAATTGACCGTTGCCAGCCCGCGCCCCGTCGAATTACTGTTTAGCCAGCTAAGCAAACTGGTCGATGTCGCCCGGGTTGATATCCAGCAATGTACAACATCATCACAACAGATCCGCGCCTGAGCGCAAAGGAATAAAAATGACGACGAAAAAAGCTGATTACATTTGGTTCAATGGCGAGATGGTTCCGTGGGGAGAAGCGAAAGTTCATGTGATGTCCCACGCCCTGCATTACGGTACTTCCGTATTCGAAGGTATCCGTTGCTATGATTCGCACAAAGGACCGGTGGTGTTCCGTCATCGTGAGCACATGCAGCGTCTGCGTGATTCAGCCAAAATTTATCGCTTCCCGGTTTCTCAAAGCGTTGATGAACTGATGGAAGCCTGCCGTCAGGTGATTCGCAAAAACAACCTGACCAGCGCCTATATTCGTCCGTTGGTGTTTGTCGGTGATGTAGGTATGGGTGTTAATCCGCCTGATGGTTACACCACTGATGTGATCATTGCAGCTTTTCCGTGGGGTGCATACCTCGGCGCAGAAGCGTTGGATCAGGGGATCGACGCGATGGTTTCATCCTGGAACCGCGTTGCGCCTAACACTATTCCTACTGCGGCAAAAGCAGGCGGTAACTACCTTTCTTCTCTGCTGGTTGGCAGTGAAGCACGTCGTCACGGTTATCAGGAAGGCATTGCGCTGGATGTGAATGGTTATATTTCAGAGGGTGCGGGTGAAAACCTGTTTGAAGTGAAAGATGGCATCCTGTTCACTCCGCCATTTACCTCTTCCGCTCTGCCTGGCATCACCCGTGACGCTATCATCAAGCTGGCGAAAGACCTTGGTATTGAAGTTCGCGAGCAGACCCTGTCCCGCGAATCGCTGTACCTGGCCGATGAAGTGTTCATGTCCGGTACCGCAGCCGAAATCACGCCGGTTCGCAGCGTAGATGGTATTCAGGTGGGCGAAGGCCGCTGTGGTCCGGTCACCAAACGTATTCAGCAAGCATTCTTTGGCCTGTTTACCGGTGAAACCGAAGATAAATGGGGCTGGTTGGATCAGGTTAATAACTAAGTATAAAAGATGGGGCGGCACGCAACGCCCCATTTAACAGAAACTGGGAGTAACTAAAGCATGCCTAAGTACCGTTCCGCCACCACCACCCACGGGCGTAATATGGCGGGTGCCCGCGCGCTGTGGCGCGCAACCGGGATGACAGACGCCGATTTCGGTAAGCCGATCATTGCTGTTGTGAACTCGTTTACCCAGTTCGTGCCGGGGCACGTGCACCTGCGCGATCTCGGTAAGCTGGTTGCTGAGCAAATTGAAGCCTCCGGCGGTGTGGCGAAAGAGTTTAATACCATTGCCGTGGATGACGGGATCGCCATGGGGCACGGCGGCATGCTTTATTCACTGCCTTCGCGCGAACTGATCGCTGACTCCGTTGAGTATATGGTGAACGCCCACTGCGCCGATGCCATGGTTTGCATCTCCAACTGTGACAAAATCACCCCAGGGATGCTGATGGCGTCGCTGCGCCTCAATATTCCGGTGATCTTCGTTTCCGGTGGCCCGATGGAAGCTGGCAAAACCAAGCTTTCCGATAAAATCATTAAGCTTGACCTGGTCGATGCGATGATTCAGGGCGCGGACCCGAAAGTGTCCGATTCACAGAGCGAACAAGTTGAACGCTCTGCCTGTCCGACCTGTGGCTCCTGCTCCGGTATGTTCACTGCTAACTCAATGAACTGCCTGACCGAAGCGCTGGGCCTGTCTCAGCCAGGCAATGGCTCGCTGCTGGCGACCCATGCCGATCGTAAAGAGCTGTTCCTCACCGCGGGCCAGCGTATCGTTGAGCTGACCAAACGCTACTACGAGCAGGATGATGCCTCCGCGTTGCCGCGCAGCATCGCCAGTAAAGCGGCGTTTGAAAATGCCATGACCCTTGATATCGCCATGGGTGGCTCCACCAATACCGTGCTGCATCTGCTGGCGGCTGCGCAAGAGGCAGAAATCGATTTCACCATGAGTGATATCGACAAGCTGTCCCGTAAAGTGCCACAGCTGTGTAAGGTTGCGCCGAGTACGCAGAAATACCATATGGAAGATGTGCATCGTGCTGGTGGCGTACTGGGTATCCTCGGTGAGCTGGATCGCGCAGGGTTGTTGAACCGCGACGTGAAAAACGTACTTGGTTTGACCCTGCCGCAGACGCTGGAGCAGTACGACATCACGGTAACCCAGGACGAGGCGGTGAAAAAAATGTTCCGCGCTGGTCCTGCGGGTATCCGTACAACTCAGGCCTTCTCGCAGGATTGCCGCTGGGATTCGCTGGATGATGATCGCGCTGAGGGCTGTATCCGCTCTCTGGAACATGCCTATAGCAAAGATGGCGGCCTGGCCGTTCTGTACGGCAACTTCGCTGAAAACGGCTGCATCGTAAAAACCGCAGGCGTGGATGACAGCATCCTGAAATTCACCGGTCCGGCAAAAGTCTATGAAAGCCAGGATGAGGCGGTAGAAGCGATCCTCGGGGGCAAGGTTGTGGCGGGCGATGTTGTGGTTATCCGCTACGAGGGGCCAAAAGGTGGGCCGGGTATGCAGGAGATGCTGTATCCGACGACTTTCCTGAAATCCATGGGCCTTGGTAAAGCCTGTGCGCTGGTTACTGACGGTCGCTTCTCGGGCGGTACCTCTGGTCTCTCCATTGGTCACGTGTCTCCGGAAGCGGCGAGCGGCGGTAACATTGCCATCATTGAAGATGGCGACATGATTGCTATCGATATCCCAAATCGCGGTATTCAACTGCAACTGAGCGATGCCGAAATTGCGGCACGCCGTGAAGCGCAGGAAGCCCGTGGCGCCCAGGCCTGGACGCCGAAATCTCGCGAACGTCAGGTTTCCTTCGCGTTGCGTGCATACGCCAGCCTCGCCACCAGTGCAGACAAAGGCGCTGTGCGCGATAAATCTAAACTGGGTGGCTAATCATGGCAGACTCACAACCCCTATCCGGCTCCCCTGAGGGAGCCGAGTATCTCAGGGCGGTGCTGCGCGCGCCGGTCTATGAAGCGGTGCAGGTTTCCCCATTGCAGAAAA
Source organism: Phytobacter palmae (assembly GCF_039409775.1). Classification (NCBI taxonomy): domain Bacteria; kingdom Pseudomonadati; phylum Pseudomonadota; class Gammaproteobacteria; order Enterobacterales; family Enterobacteriaceae; genus Phytobacter; species Phytobacter palmae. The sequence goes on from NZ_JBCIVJ010000019.1 coordinate 8,470, forward strand.
TGGAAAAACTCTCTTCGCGCCTCGACAACATTGTACTGGTGAAGCGTGAAGACCGTCAGCCGGTGCACAGCTTTAAGCTTCGTGGCGCTTACGCCATGATGGCGGGCTTAACCGCCGAGCAGAAAGCGCGTGGTGTGATTACCGCATCGGCAGGCAACCATGCGCAGGGGGTGGCTTACTCTTCTGCCCGTCTTGGTGTCAAAGCGTTGATCGTTATGCCAACTGCAACCGCGGATATCAAAGTGGATGCAGTACGCGGCTTTGGTGGTGAAGTGCTGTTGCATGGAGCAAACTTCGATGAAGCAAAAGCCAGGGCGCTTGAACTCTCTCAGCAACAGGGTTTCACCTGGGTGCCACCGTTTGATCACCCGATGGTGATTGCCGGTCAGGGCACGCTGGCACTGGAGCTGTTGCAGCAGGATGCCCATATTGACCGCGTTTTTGTACCCGTGGGCGGCGGTGGCCTGGCTGCGGGTGTAGCGGTGCTGATTAAGCAATTGATGCCGCAAATCAAAGTCATCGCTGTTGAGGCCGAAGATTCTGCCTGCCTGAAAGCGGCGCTGGAAGCTGGTCATCCGGTAGACCTGCCACGTGTGGGGTTGTTTGCCGAAGGGGTTGCCGTCAAACGTATTGGCGATGAGACTTTCCGTTTGTGTCAGGAATATCTTGATGACATTGTGACGGTCGACAGTGACGCCATCTGCGCGGCCATGAAAGACCTGTTTGAAGACGTTCGCGCAGTGGCTGAACCGTCCGGCGCACTGGCGCTGGCGGGGATGAAGAAGTACGTCGCTCAGCATAAGATCCGCGGCGAACGTCTGGCGCATGTACTGTCTGGCGCTAACGTGAATTTCCACGGTCTGCGTTATGTTTCCGAACGCTGTGAGCTGGGTGAACAACGCGAAGCGCTGCTGGCCGTCACCATTCCGGAAGAGAAGGGTAGCTTCCTGAAATTCTGTCAGCTATTGGGTGGACGCTCCGTCACCGAATTCAACTATCGCTTTGCCGATGCGAAAGATGCCTGCATTTTTGTGGGGGTGCGGTTAAGCCGTGGGCTGGAAGAGCGTAAAGAGATCCTGCAACTGTTGAATGAAGGCGGTTATAGCGTGGTGGATCTGTCCGATGACGAAATGGCGAAGCTGCATGTGCGCTATATGGTTGGTGGCCGTCCTTCGAAACCGCTTACCGAGCGACTTTTCAGCTTCGAGTTCCCGGAATCGCCCGGCGCGCTGCTGAAATTCCTGCATACGCTTGGTACTCACTGGAATATTTCGCTGTTCCACTACCGCAGCCATGGTACCGACTATGGTCGCGTGCTGGCGGCATTCGAACTGGGCGACCACGAGCCAGATTTTGAAACCCGTCTCAATGAGCTCGGCTACGACTGCCATGATGAGACCAACAATCCGGCATTTCGCTTTTTCCTTGCAGGCTAGCGTCAGGCTGAAAAAAACAAGGCACGATATTTCGTGCCTTGTTTGTCTGGCGGGCACGGCGGCATAATGTGGTAACAGATTTCCTCTAAAGCAGGTGAACCACATGGCAGGACGCTTTCAGGGGTTTGCTCAGGAAGGGCTCGACTTTCTCCAGCAAGTCCGCATCGAAAACGATAAGACCTGGTTTGAAGAGCATCGTTTTATCTATGACCGTAGTGTCCTGACCCCTTTTCGTTCGCTGGTGGATGACTTAGCTCCCACAATGCTGGAAATTGATTCGCTGCTTGAAACACGCTCCGCGATAGGTAAGACTTTATCGCGCATTCATCGCGATACCCGCTTTTCTCACGACAAATCCCTTTATCGCAGCCGAATGTGGCTGACCTTCAAACGTTCAGCAAAAAACTGGACGGATGCGCCGGTTTTCTTTTTCGAAATCAGCCCGGACACCCTGCGCTACGGCCTGGGGTATTACAGTGCCAGCAAAGCGACGATGGACCTTTTTCGTCATACGTTGAAGCAACGCCCGACACAGTTTCTGGAGATAGCCGAGGAATGCTGCCAGCCGCCGTTTACCCTGGAGGCTCAGCGTTATAAGCGGCCATTAGTGAAAGATCTCGATGCGGCGATTGCCCGGTGGTACCAGTGTAAAACGTTCGCGGTGATGGTGACCGATAACGACGTGGAAAAGCTGTTCCACGCCGGGTTAGTTAATTTGCTGGCAGAGGGATTTCGTCAACTGGAGCCGTTGTATCAGTGGCTGATGACAGTGGAAACGATGAAACAAATCGATCCCGATGATTTATAAATCCACACTGCAAGAATAAGTGAGAAGGGGCATGCCTTGTGTCACTTCATCACCGTCTCTCGTACATACTTATCCAGCTTATCTGATTCATAAAAGCTGATGCATTGCGCCAGCACGTTATTAGCGGTTTGGGCATGCTCGGGATGTAATGACATGGTTAGCTTGTCGAAATTTTTCGTCTCTTTGGCGACGAATTTCTGAAATTCCTTCCAGACGCCGGCATTGTCTAATGCGTAACTCTCCACAAGGAATGATGCATCCTGAGAGGGGGCTGCTTTTATGCCTTCTGGCGTTCGGGCCTGGTAATTCGCTACCAGGCATTGTTTCAGCGCCAGATGTTTTACATCCTGTACGGTAACGTCCTTTGGTTTAGCCTGAGCAGTACAACACGCCGCAACGGCTATGGTTAATAACAGGGCCTGTAAACGCATCATTTTCTCCTTATTTAGCCTGAACAATTTCCCAGAATGCATTAATCAATGGTTCATGCAGCCGCTTTTTGGGCGCACAAACGCCCAGTTCGAAGGGGGTTTTTTCGTCGCTGCGCTCCAGAATCATGACACGGTTGCGTACGGGTTCAGGGCTATTTTCTAGCACCACTTCAGGGATTAGCGCCACGCCACAGCCAAGCGCCACCATGGAGACCATTGCCTCATGACCTCCGACTGTCGCGTAAATCGACGGATTACTGATTTTATGGCGACGAAACCAGAGTTCAATGCGGCGGCGTACGGGGCCCTGATCGGCCATGATAAATGGCACCGTGGCCCAGTCGGGATTATCCACCGAGACCTGGCTGCGAACAGGGCAAGGCAACGCCGGAGCAATCAATACCACCGCCAGATTCTCCAGCATAGAAAACGCGACTGCGCCCGGCAATGTTTCAGGTTTTCCGGCAATCGCCAGATCGGCTTCTCCGGTAACCACTTTTTCCATCGCATCAGCAGCGTCACCGGTGGTGAGCTTGATTTCTACCGAAGGATGCGCGGCGCGGAAGCGATCGAGAATGGGTGGCAGATGGCTGTAGGCTGCCGTGACCGAACAGAAGATATGCAACTCACCTGACAACGACGGGCCTTTCTGATCGATGGCATGGCGCAGTTGCTGATACTGCAATAAAGTTTGATGAGCAAATGCCCGCAACTCTTCACCCGCTTCGGTGAGCGTAACAGTGCGGTTATCGCGGACAAAAAGCGCCTGACCAAGATCTTCTTCCAGGCGCTGAATCTGTCTTGAAAGTGTGGATGGACTAACGTGCATGGCGCGCGCACTGCGGCCGAAATGGCGGCTCTCCGCCAGGTGCAGGAAGGTTTTCAGGTCGCGTAAATCCATGAGACAGACTCCACATTTTTACGTTGCATAAATTGCAATGTCACATTGTTAATATATCAATTTAAGCAACGCATTTCCTGTTGTAATGTGGGTACATTCTCGCAATACAGCGAACCGAATAACAAAAGCACGACACATCGACGAGGAATCACCATGGCTAACTACTTCAATACACTGAATCTGCGTCAGCAACTGGCGCAACTGGGTAAATGTCGCTTTATGGCGCGCGACGAATTCGCCGATGGCGCAAGCTACCTGCAGGGTAAAAAAGTGGTCATCGTCGGCTGTGGCGCGCAGGGTCTGAACCAGGGCCTGAACATGCGTGACTCCGGTCTGGATATCTCCTACGCTCTGCGCGCAGAAGCGATTGCGGAAAAACGTGCTTCCTGGCGCAAGGCGACCGAGAACGGTTTCAAAGTTGGGACTTACGAAGAGCTGATCCCGCAGGCGGATCTGGTGGTTAACCTGACGCCGGACAAACAGCACTCTGACGTTGTGCGTTCCGTACAGCCGCTGATGAAAGATGGCGCGGCGCTGGGTTACTCCCACGGCTTCAACATCGTGGAAGTGGGCGAGCAGATCCGTAAAGACATCACCGTGGTGATGGTGGCGCCGAAATGCCCGGGTACCGAAGTACGCGAAGAGTATAAGCGTGGTTTCGGCGTGCCGACCCTGATCGCTGTTCACCCGGAGAACGATCCGAAAGGCGAAGGCATGGCAATCGCCAAAGCATGGGCAGCGGCAACGGGTGGTCACCGTGCGGGCGTGCTGGAATCGTCCTTCGTTGCCGAAGTGAAATCTGACCTGATGGGTGAGCAGACCATTCTGTGCGGCATGCTGCAGGCGGGATCTCTGCTGTGCTTCGATAAGCTGGTGGAAGAAGGTACCGATCCGGCATACGCAGAAAAACTGATTCAGTTCGGCTGGGAAACCATTACCGAAGCGCTGAAGCAGGGCGGTATCACGCTGATGATGGACCGTCTGTCCAACCCGGCGAAACTGCGCGCTTACGCGTTGTCCGAACAGCTGAAAGAAATCATGGCGCCGCTGTTCCAGAAACACATGGATGACATCATCTCCGGCGAATTCTCTTCCGGCATGATGGCAGACTGGGCGAACGACGATAAGAAACTGCTGACCTGGCGTGAAGAGACCGGTAAAACCGCGTTCGAAACCGCGCCACAGTACGAAGGTAAAATCGGCGAGCAGGAATACTTCGATAAAGGCGTTCTGATGATTGCTATGGTCAAGGCGGGCGTTGAGCTGGCGTTCGAAACCATGGTGGATTCCGGCATCATCGAAGAGTCTGCTTACTACGAATCACTGCACGAACTGCCGCTGATTGCGAACACCATCGCCCGTAAGCGTCTGTACGAAATGAACGTGGTTATCTCTGATACCGCTGAGTACGGTAACTATCTGTTCTCTTATGCGTGCGTTCCACTGCTGAAAGAGTTCATGACCACCCTGCAGAAAGGTGACCTGGGCCAGGCTATTGCCGAAGGTTCCGTTGATAATGCGCAACTGCGTGATGTAAACGAAGCCATTCAGGCTCATCCAATTGAAGCGGTTGGTAAGAAGCTGCGTGGCTACATGACCGATATGAAACGTATCGCGGTCGCTGGCTGATCGCACGACGACTGTTTTGCTGATCTGACCTGCAACTTTCCTGTTTATAAACCTGATGTGCGGAAACGCCGTCAGGTTTTTTCATTTACTACACATAAAAATAGAGTTTTATCAAAAGGATAGTTATTTCCTTCGCACGTTTCTCATTAGCGTTATTGTTATTTAATTTTTTATGTAATATCGTAAGTTACATGAAAATAAATAACTCATTCTCCGCAACATTACACATTCTGCTGCACATGGAGCAGGCGGATAAACCGATGACTTCGGAACAGATGGCTGCTTATATCGACGGTAACCCGGCATTTATCCGTAAACTTCTTGCCGGACTGCGGGAAAGGCAGATTGTGTATGCGACAAAAGGGCATCACGGCGGCTGGCGGCTTTGTCGCCCCTCCAGCGAGGTCACTCTCCACGATATCTATATCGCTTTAGGTTCCCCGGCGTTGTTTGCCCTGGGAAATCGTAGCGAGAATCCTCAGTGCCTGGTTGAGCAAGGCGTTAACCGGGTGATGTCATCCACGCTGGCTGATGCGCAGTCGCTGATCCTGGAGCGCTTTAAAAAGCTGACGTTGCAGGATGTGGGGACAGAATTTACCAGTTACTTTAGTGAAAAAGGGCATAACCATGATTTCCACATTAATGACTGAACTGACGACCTGCCTGATGATCGCACTGGCAGCCAGCAGCATCTCAGTGACGATAACGCAAACTGAACTGTTTGCCGCATTTCGTGAATGGACAATCAAAAAGAACGCAATGATGGGGCACCTTTTCCAGTGCTTTTATTGCCTGAGTCATTGGGTGGTATTTGGCGGGATGCTGGTTTATCGCCCGGCGTTACTGCAAAGCGGTTTTGCGTTGATTGACTGGGTGATGACGGCATTTATTACCATTACCCTTACAACCTTGATTTGTGGCCTGATGTTTAACGTTTTTCAGGCGGCAGTCAGTACACACGTGATGAAATTCGAAGCGCAAAAAACGCTGCAATCCCATAAATGAAACAAGATAGCCTCTCATGAACAGAGAGGCTCTGTAGCCAAATTATTTCCGGTACAGCACTTTGATGATGTGGTAACCGAACTGGGTATGCAGCGGGCCGGTTGGCTCCAGCTCAGGGCAGGAGAAGACCACTTTATCAAACGCCGGCACCATCTGGCCCTGTTTAAACTCGCCTAAATGGCCACCTTTCTTACCGGAAGGGCAAGTTGAGTGTTTTTTTGCCAGTTTCTCGAAATCTCCGCCATTTTTAAGCTGTTCCAGAAGATCGAGTGCCAGTTTCTCTTCTTTCACCAGAATATGCATTGCTGCCGCTGTTTTTGCCATGATTACGCCTTGATGAGGTTGTATAAATACGGGCGCAATAGTAGCACGCGTTAGCGGCGATACAGCACTTTGATAATGTGATAACCGAACCGGGTTTTAACCGGACCGAAAGGCTGTAATAAGGGACAACTGAACACAGCTTTATTGAAAGGCCCCACCATCACGCCTTCTTTGAATTCACCCAGATCGCCGCCGTTACGCGCCGAAGGGCAGGTGGAATAGCGCTTTGCCAGATGGTCGAAACTCGATCCTTTCTCAAGCTTAGCCATGATTTCCTGCGCCAGTTTTTCAGTTTTCACCAGAATATGCAGCGCTGCCGCTGTCTTCGCCATGTTCGCGTTCCGTAGTTAAGAGTCGTCTCCACACTTTACCATTGGCGGGTAAATCTCTGGCAGGCTTTCTGCTACAATCCTTCCCCCGTTCGAAGATTGAGCAATACCTCCATGCGTTTAAATCCTGGCCAACAACAAGCTGTCGAATTTGTTACCGGACCCTGCCTGGTGCTGGCAGGTGCTGGCTCGGGTAAAACCCGTGTGATTACTAATAAAATTGCCCACTTAATTCGAGAGTGCGGCTATCAGGCGCGGCATATCGCGGCGGTCACCTTCACTAACAAAGCCGCGCGCGAAATGAAAGAACGTGTGGCGCAGACACTTGGGCGTAAAGAAGCGCGCGGTCTGATGATTTCAACGTTTCACACATTGGGCCTTGATATTATTAAGCGGGAGTTTGCCGCACTGGGGATGAAATCCAATTTCTCTCTCTTTGACGATACCGATCAAGTGGCGTTGCTCAAAGAGCTGACCGAAGGGTTGATCGATGATGACAAAGTGGTACTGCAACAGCTGATCTCGACGATCTCCAACTGGAAAAACGATCTCCTGACCCCCTCCCAGGCGGCGGCAAAAGCGATGGGGGAACGGGATCGTATTTTTGCCCACTGCTATGGGCTTTACGATGCACATCTGAAAGCGTGCAACGTTCTCGACTTCGATGACCTGATTCTGTTACCGACACTGCTGCTGCAGCGTAATGAAGAGGTACGCGAGCGCTGGCAGAACAAAATCCGTTATCTGCTGGTGGATGAGTATCAGGATACCAACACCAGCCAATATGAGCTGGTCAGGCTGCTGGTAGGGCAGCGAGCGCGTTTTACCGTTGTTGGTGATGATGACCAGTCCATCTATTCCTGGCGCGGCGCGCGTCCCCAAAACCTTGTGCTGCTGAACGAAGATTTTCCGGCATTGCGGGTGATAAAGCTCGAGCAAAACTATCGCTCCTCGGGACGCATTCTGAAAGCCGCGAACATCCTGATTGCGAATAATCCCCATGTGTTTGAAAAACGCCTTTTCTCTGAGCTGGGCTACGGTACTGAGCTTAAGGTTCTGACGGCGAATAATGAGGAACATGAAGCGGAGCGTGTGACCGGTGAATTGATTGCTCATCACTTTATCAATAAGACCGAATATAAGGACTACGCCATCCTCTATCGTGGCAACCACCAGTCGCGTGTGTTCGAAAAATTCCTGATGCAAAACCGCATTCCGTATCGTATTTCGGGCGGCACCTCTTTTTTCTCTCGCCCCGAGATCAAGGATCTGTTGGCTTACTTACGCATACTCACTAATCCGGATGATGACAGCGCATTCCTGCGTATCGTGAATACGCCGAAGCGCGAGATTGGCCCTGCGACATTACAAAAGCTGGGGGAGTGGGCCACCACACGCAACAAAAGCTTATTTGCCGCCAGCTTTGATATGGGACTCACACAGACCCTGACCGGGCGCGGCTATGAATCACTGACCCGCTTTACCCACTGGCTTGGTGAAATCCAGCGTCTGGCAGAACGGGAGCCGATCGCTGCCGTGCGCGATCTGATTCATGGTATTGATTATGAATCCTGGCTGTTTGAAACCTCTCCCAGCCCAAAAGCCGCTGAAATGCGAATGAAAAACGTCAACACGCTCTTTTCCTGGATGACAGAAATGCTGGAAGGGGATGAGCTCAACGAGCCGATGACGCTGGACCAGGTTGTTACCCGCTTTACTCTGCGTGACATGATGGAGCGCGGAGAAAGCGATGAAGAGTTGGATCAAGTGCAACTGATGACGTTACACGCCTCAAAAGGGCTGGAGTTTCCGTACGTCTTTATGGTGGGGATGGAGGAAGGCTTCCTGCCGCACCAGAGCAGTATTGATGAAGATAATATTGATGAAGAGCGCCGCCTTGCCTACGTGGGCATTACCCGCGCGCAGAAAGAACTTATCTTCACCTTATGCAAAGAACGCCGTCAGTATGGTGAACTGGTGCGTCCTGAACCGAGTCGATTTTTGCTTGAATTGCCGCAAGATGATGTGATTTGGGAGCAAGAGCGCAAGGTCATTACTGCGGAAGAAAGGATGCAAAAGGGACAGGCCAGTATTGCCAATATACGGGCGATGATGGCTAAAGCGAAAGAAAAGTGAAATCCCTGCCTCTCCCGACCGTGAGAGGCAGAAGCGATTTATTTCAACTCAAGCGGCCAGTGAACGTAACTTTGCCACTGGCTTTCCTGCTCAATGACTTCGGCGCCTAACGGATGACTTTCCAGCCAGCCGTGCGGTAAGACCAGAGTCAATGCTTCCCCTTTGGCGGAAATATCGATCTTAGGCAGGAGATCATCGCGGCGGCGGCTGGCAAAAATAATCGCCAGGCGCAGTAAGCGACAAAGATGTTCTGCGACCCGCGGTGGGACAGCGTTTTGTTGATGCAAAGAAGAGAGATCAACCGGGTTCGTCTGGTTTAATAACAGCGTTGCGAGCAACTTTTTCTGCGCTGGTGTAAATCCTGGTAAGTCCAGATTGCGTACCAGCCAGGCCGCGTGAAGGGGTGCCTGCTTAAATTCAATGCTTAGACCAATTTCATGCAGTTCGCTGGCAACTTGCAGAATTTCGATGCTATAGGCATCTAAATCCCACTCATTAGCGACCGCACTGGCAAACTGCGTCGCCAGGGTAGAAACGCGTTTTGCCTGATCGGTGTCGATGATAAAACGGCGCTGGATATTACGCAGCGTACGGCGGCGGATATCTTGATCAACGGTCAGATGCAGCATGCCATAGACCAGCCCTTCGCGCAGCGCGCCGCCGGCCAGCGTCATACTCTGGATATTCATCTCGGTGAAAATAGCGATGAGAATAGCCAGTCCGCTCGGAAAAACCAGGGTACGTTCCAGCGTAAGGCCTTCGATCTCCAGTTCTTCAAGACGTCCACACTGGATGGCGCGCTGTTTCAACTGCTGGAGTTTGGGCAGGGTGATGCGTTCATCCATCCCCTGCGCCATCATGATTTCCTGCAATGCCTGTACGGTGCCAGAAGCACCGACGCAGACCTGCCAGCCGTGATGGCGAAGCTCATCGGCAACCGGGCGTAAAACATCGCGCGCGGCTTTTTCCGCAGCGTCGAAATTTTCCTGCCCAAGATTACGATCGGTGAAAAAGCGTTCAAGCCAGGTTACGCAACCCATGGACAGGCTGAACAGTGATGTAGCCTGAGCACCTGTTCCGGTAACAAGCTCTGTACTGGCACCACCAATATCGACCACAAGCCGCTGATCGGATCCGCCGGTAGTATGCGCAACACCCTGATAAATAAGACGTGCTTCTTCCTCTCCGCTGATGACCTGCACCGGGCAGCCGAGGATTTCCTGCGCTCTGCTGATGAATTCACTGGCATTGACTGCCAGACGAAGCGTCGCTGTGGCGACGACACGAATTTGCGCCGGAGGAATATCCTGAAGCCGTTCTGAAAAAAGGCGCAGACACTGCCAGCCGCGCTCCATTGCTTCCTGCGAAAGTACGTTTTCCTGACTCAAGCCCGCAGCCAGGCGAACCTTACGTTTGATGCGGGTAAGCGTCTGGATGCTTCCAGCCACCTCGCGCACAACCAGCATATGAAAACTGTTTGAGCCTAAATCAATAGCCGCATAGAGCGAGGCGGAAGCGAGCATATCTTTAACCTGAACGACGACGATTACGTGGTGCACCGCTGCGGCGCGGGCCATTGCCGGAACGCGCACGCGTCAGGCGTTTCGCGGGTGGCAGATCACTTAGCAGAGCATCCGGGTTGTACTTGCTCACCGGAATAGAGTGTCCTATGTAGGTTTCAATCGCCGGCAGGTTCAGTGCGTATTCTTCACACGCCAGGCTGATAGAGTGACCACTGGCGCCAGCGCGACCGGTACGACCAATACGGTGGACGTAGTCTTCACAGTCGTCCGGCAGATCGTAGTTAAATACATGCGTTACCGCCGGGATATGCAGACCGCGCGCCGCAACGTCAGTCGCGACCAGAATATCCAGATCGCCGCGGGTAAATTCATCCAGAATACGCAGGCGCTTCTTCTGTGCGACATCGCCCGTCAGCAAACCAACACGATGACCGTCTGCGGCAAGACTACCCCAGATATCTTCACAACGGTGTTTGGTATTGGCAAAGATGATAGCGCGATCCGGCCACTCTTCTTCGATTAAGGTTTGTAGCAGACGCATCTTCTCTTCATTCGAAGGGTAGAAGAGTTCTTCTTTAATACGGTGGCCTGTTTTCTGCTCTGGTTCGACTTCAACATACTCGGCGTTGTTCATCTGCTCGAAGGCCAGTTCGCGTACACGGTAAGAGAGCGTTGCGGAGAAAAGCATATTCAGACGCGCAGTTGCTGGCGGCATGCGGCGGAACAACCAGCGGATATCTTTGATAAAGCCCAGATCGTACATGCGATCGGCTTCGTCGAGAACCACGACCTGAATCGCGCCCAGGTTAATATGGTTCTGTTTTGCGTAATCGATAAGGCGACCGGTGGTGCCGATAAGAATATCGACGCCGCTCTCAAGCACTTTTAACTGCTTGTCATAACCGTCGCCGCCATAGGCCAGGCCCAGCTTCATGCCGGTAGATTGCGCCAGCGGTTCCGCATCAGCGTGGATTTGCACAGCCAATTCACGGGTTGGCGCCATAATAAGCGCGCGCGGCTGATTCACCTTGCGATCATCAATCGCCGGATGAGAAAGAAGATAATGAAACGTTGACGTTAAAAACGCCATCGTTTTGCCAGTACCGGTTTGCGCCTGCCCTGCTACATCACGACCTTCCAGCGTCAGCGGAAGGGCCAGTGCCTGTATGGGCGTACAATTATGAAACCCTTTAGTTTCAAGGGCTTCAATCACCTTAGGGTGCAGGGCGAAGTCGGAAAACTTCTGTTCAGTTAAATGTGTTTTGCTCATAGTGTGGTAGAATATCAGCTTACTATTGCTTTACGAAAGCGTATCCGGTGAAATAAAGTCAACCTTTAGTTGGTTAATGTGGCATCAACACGTTGTTGTTTTATGCTACACCAACATACCAGGCTTATTCCTGTGGAGTTATATATGAGCGATAAAATTATTCACCTGACTGACGATAGTTTTGACACGGATGTACTCAAAGCGGACGGGCTGGTTCTCGTCGATTTCTGGGCAGAGTGGTGCGGTCCGTGCAAAATGATCGCCCCGATCCTGGATGAAGTCGCTAGCGAATACGAAGGTAAACTGACCGTCGCGAAGCTGAATATCGACCAGAATCCAGGTACTGCGCCGAAGTACGGTATCCGTGGTATTCCGACCCTGCTGCTGTTCAAAAACGGCGAAGTGGCTGCGACCAAAGTGGGCGCGCTGTCTAAAGGGCAACTGAAAGAGTTCCTGGACGCTAATCTGGCGTAACTCCTCGAATCTCAGCCGGTGCGCCAGCCTTCTAAATTATGTGGATCGCTGGACGCCCGGCTTCAGTCGTGCTAATTTAGTTTTGACTTCGTTGTAAACATACCTTGTAGTTTGAATCTTGTTTTACCCGACGCTTCCCGTTGAGCTTAGCCTCGCGAGAGAAGTGGATAGATTCCGGGCTTGTCACTTTTCCGTCTTGTCGTTTCAGTTCTGCGTATTTACCTTTGACCAGGCAGCGATTGGACATAAGTGATGGCCGTTAACAGGCATGGATGACCCTGCCATACCATTCACAACATTAAGTTCGAGTTTTACCCCGAGTTTAAGAACCCACACCACTATGAATCTTACCGAATTAAAGAATACGCCGGTTTCTGAGCTGATCACTCTCGGCGAAAATATGGGGCTGGAAAACCTGGCCCGTATGCGCAAACAGGACATTATTTTTGCCATCCTGAAGCAGCACGCAAAGAGTGGCGAAGATATCTTTGGCGACGGTGTGCTGGAGATTCTGCAGGATGGATTTGGTTTCCTCCGCTCCGCAGACAGCTCCTACCTCGCCGGTCCTGATGACATCTACGTATCCCCCAGCCAAATCCGCCGTTTCAACCTCCGCACTGGTGACACCATTTCTGGTAAGATTCGTCCTCCGAAAGAGGGTGAACGTTACTTTGCATTGTTGAAAGTTAACGAGGTTAACTACGACAAGCCGGAGAACGCGCGTAACAAGATTCTGTTTGAGAACTTAACGCCGCTGCACGCGAACTCTCGCCTGCGCATGGAACGGGGTAACGGTTCCACCGAAGATTTAACGGCACGTGTGCTGGATCTGGCTTCGCCAATTGGTCGCGGTCAGCGCGGTCTGATTGTTGCACCGCCGAAAGCCGGTAAAACGATGCTGTTGCAGAATATTGCGCAGAGCATTGCCTACAACCACCCGGATTGCGTACTGATGGTTCTGCTCATCGACGAACGTCCGGAAGAAGTGACCGAGATGCAGCGTCTGGTGAAAGGCGAAGTTGTTGCTTCCACCTTCGACGAACCAGCATCTCGTCACGTTCAGGTTGCGGAAATGGTGATTGAGAAGGCGAAACGCCTGGTTGAGCACAAGAAAGACGTTATCATTCTGCTTGACTCTATCACTCGTCTGGCGCGTGCATACAACACCGTGGTTCCCGCTTCCGGTAAAGTATTGACCGGTGGTGTGGATGCCAACGCCCTGCACCGTCCGAAGCGTTTCTTCGGTGCTGCGCGTAACGTTGAAGAGGGCGGCAGCCTGACCATTATCGCTACTGCCCTTATCGATACCGGTTCCAAAATGGACGAAGTTATCTACGAAGAGTTTAAAGGCACCGGTAACATGGAGCTGCATCTCTCTCGTAAGATCGCTGAAAAACGCGTCTTCCCGGCAATCGACTACAACCGTTCCGGTACCCGTAAGGAAGAGCTGCTTACCACGCAAGAAGAGTTACAAAAAATGTGGATCCTGCGCAAAATCATCCATCCGATGGGTGAAATCGACGCAATGGAGTTTCTCATTAATAAGTTGGCAATGACGAAGACGAATGATGAATTCTTCGACATGATGAAGCGCTCTTAATAGAAATAAAGCCAGGAAACGCCACGTTTTTACGTGGCGTTTTTCTTTTATGGACTATACGCTATATGCATTGGGACAGGCACCGTCCGCTACAGGCCAGCTCAACACAAATACCTAAGCAATCAATATCCTGATTGCTTAAGAAACATACTAAAACGCCTGTGAATGACCTGCTTTCTTCTTTTTGGAGTGAGGCATCGTCGTTATACTGCCAGGATTAACATTCGCTGAGAGCATGCATTGTGAATTTACTCACTGCGTTTACTGAATTATTCAGTATTTTCTTATTCACGACCGCGTTTTTATTCTTCGCCCGAAAAGTAGCGAAGCGCGTCGGTCTGGTGGATAAGCCCAACTTTCGTAAACGGCATCAGGGTTTGATTCCGCTGGTTGGGGGTATCTCAGTTTTCGCAGGTATCTGCTTCACTTTCGGTATTGCTGATTACTACATTCCCCATGCGGTCTTGTATCTGCTCTGCGCCGGGATTCTGGTGTTCGTGGGAGCGCTTGATGATCGCTACGACATCAGTGTCAAAATTCGCGCAATGATTCAGGCGCTTGTTGCGATAGTTATGATGTCGGTCGGTAAACTCTATCTCAGTAGCCTGGGCTACATCTTTGGTACCTGGGAAATGGTACTGGGGCCGTTTGGTTATTTGCTGACACTCTTTGCCGTCTGGGCTGCCATTAACGCTTTCAACATGGTTGATGGCATTGATGGTTTGTTGGGGGGGTTGTCCTGTGTCTCCTTTGCCGCTATCGGCATCATCTTATGGTTTGACGGTCAAATCAGCCTCGCGATGTGGTGTTTTGCCATGATTGCCGCGATCCTCCCGTACATTATGTTAAACCTCGGCGTACTGGGAAGGCGCTACAAAGTTTTTATGGGCGATGCCGGCAGCACCTTTATCGGTTTCACACTTATCTGGATTTTGCTCGAAACTACGCAGGGTAAGACCCACCCTATTAGCCCGGTTACCGCATTGTGGATTATCGCAATCCCATTAATGGACATGGTGGCGATCATGTATCGTCGCTTGCGAAAAGGGATGAGTCCGTTCTCAGCGGACCGTCAGCATATTCACCATCTTATTATGCGTGCCGGGTTTACCTCGCGGCAGGCCTTTGTGTTGATCACACTTGCGGCGGCGTTGCTGGCGTCGGTTGGCGTGTTAACCGAGTACCTCCACTTCATTCCTGAATGGGTGATGTTGGCATTATTTTTGCTATCCTTTTTCTTATATGGCTACTGCATCAAACGCGCATGGAAAGTGGCGCGGTTGATAAAGCGTGTGAAGCGCAGAATGCGCCGTAATAGCGGTCAAAAACCAACCTTAACCAAGTAAATCTGGGAAAGCGATGACTCAACCATTGTCGGGAATACCTACAGCGGGTACGGAAAACGAGCTGGATATTCGTGGTCTGTTTCGTACTTTATGGGCCGGGAAATTATGGATTTGCGGGATTGCGCTACTTTTTGCGTTAATCGCCTTAACCTGGACGTTCTTTGCTCGTCAGGAGTGGGGGGCTACAGCCATCACCGATCGGCCCACGGTAAATATGTTGGGTGGGTTTTATTCACAGCAACAATTCCTGCGTAACCTGGACGTTAAGGCGAATCTCGCACCTGTAGACCAGATTTCTGTCATGGATGAGGCGTATAAAGAGTTTGTGATGCAACTGGCGTCATGGGATACACGGCGTGACTTCTGGATGCAGACAGACTATTTCAAGCAGCGAAAAGTCGGCAACAGCAAAGCAGACGCCGCCATGCTGGATGATTTAATCAACTACATCCAGTACACGCCGGGAGATGTTACGCGCAACCTTAACGACAATGTCAAGCTGACGGCTGAAACTGCGCCTGATGCTAATAATTTGCTGCGCCAGTATGTGGCTTTTGCCAGCCAGCGCGCTGCACGCCATCTGAACGATGAGCTTAAAGGGGCGTGGGCGGCTCGTACGATTCAAATGAAAGCGCAGGTCAAGCGTCAGGAAGAAGTTGCCAATAGCCTTTTCAAGCGTCGCGTGAGCAACGTCGAGCAGGCGCTGAAGGTGGCAGAAGAACACAATATCTCCCGTAGTGAAACAGAAGTACCGGCGGATGAATTGCCGGATTCGGAAATGTTTTTATTAGGTCGCCCGATGTTGCAGGCGCGCCTGGAAAATTTGCGTGCGGTAGGGCCTGAGTACGATCTGGACTACTTCCAAAACCGAGCCATGCTTAATACGCTGAATGTGGGCCCTACGTTTGATCCCCGTTTTCAGACTTATCGATATTTGCGCACACCTGAAGAACCGGTAAAACGCGACAGCCCGCGTCGTGCCTTCCTTATGATCATGTGGGGTGTGGTGGGGGCCCTCATCGGAGCTGGTGTTGCATTAACGCGTCGTCGATCATTTTGACACGCAGTCTAAGATGAAGGCTTCGTGCCTTCATTACCTAATCGAAGAGAATCGTTGTGAAAGTACTGACCGTATTTGGCACACGACCAGAAGCCATTAAGATGGCGCCTCTGGTACACGCGCTGGCAAGGGACCCTGATTTCGACGCGAAGGTATGCGTCACTGCGCAGCATCGGGAAATGCTCGATCAGGTATTGAATCTTTTTTCTATTGTTCCGGATTATGACCTGAATATTATGCGGCCCGGGCAGGGGCTGACAGAAATTACTTGTCGTATTCTGGAAGGGCTTAAACCTATCCTGGAATCTTTCCGTCCCGATGTCCTACTGGTTCACGGCGACACGACAACCACTATCGCCGCAAGTCTGGCTGCGTTTTACCAGCGCATTCCTGTCGGGCATGTGGAGGCAGGGTTGCGTACGGGAGATCTGTCATCGCCATGGCCGGAAGAGGCCAATCGCACGTTAACTGGTCATCTGGCGCTGTACCATTTCGCGCCGACGGAAAACTCCCGCCATAACTTGCTGCGTGAAAACGTCGCGGATAAACATATTTTTGTTACCGGCAATACCGTTATTGATGCGCTGTTTTGGGTGCGTGATAGTGTGCTGAACAACCCTTCACTTGAGGAAGAGCTGGCGTCACGTTATCCCTTCCTTGATAACAACAAAAAACTGATTCTGGTTACCGGACATCGTCGGGAGAGTTTCGGTCTCGGCTTTGAACATATCTGTCATGCGCTGGCGGAAATTGCCTCCCAGCATGACAATGTGCAGATTGTTTATCCGGTACACCTTAATCCTAATGTCAGCGAACCAGTGAACCGTATTCTCGGTCATGTGGAAAATGTCACGCTGATAGAACCGCAAGACTATTTGCCCTTCCTGTGGTTAATGAATCGCGCCTGGCTGATTCTCACTGACTCCGGTGGTATTCAGGAAGAAGCCCCTTCGCTTGGTAAGCCTGTTCTGGTGATGCGTGACACCACAGAACGTCCGGAAGCCATTGAAGCCGGAACCGTCAGGTTAATTGGTACAGACAGCCTGCGTATCGTTGAAGAGGTATCACGCCTGCTTTATGACAATGATGCCTGGCAGGCCATGAGCCGTGCGCACAATCCGTACGGAGACGGGCAGGCCTGTGGTCGAATTTTGCATGCACTAAAAAACAATCGGGTAACACTATGAGTTTCAAAACGATTTCCGTCATTGGCCTTGGCTATATTGGACTGCCAACTGCGGCGGCTTTCGCCTCACAGCAAAAAGAAGTGGTAGGGATTGATATCAATCCTCATGCCGTGGAGACCATTAATCGCGGGGAGATTCATATTGTTGAGCCTGAACTGGACAAGGTCGTCAAAACCGCTGTTGAAAGCGGCTGGCTACGTGCCAGCACGACACCGGTAGCAGCAGATGCCTATTTGATTGCCGTTCCGACCCCTTTTAAAGGCGAACATGAGCCGGATATGACATTTGTTGAAGCAGCGGCAAAATCCATTGCGCCCGTGCTGAAAAAAGGATCGCTGGTTATCCTTGAATCAACATCGCCAGTCGGGGCGACGGAACAAATGGCAGACTGGCTGGCTGCGGCTCGCCCGGACTTAACTTTCCCGCAGCAGGCGGGAGAGCAGGCAGATATCAATATTGCCTATTGCCCGGAGCGTGTATTGCCAGGCCAGGTCATGGTTGAGCTTATCAAAAATGACCGGGTTATTGGTGGTATGACGCCCGTATGCTCGGCACGCGCCAGCGAGCTGTATAACATTTTTCTTGAAGGCGAGTGTGTGGTGACGAACTCCCGTACCGCTGAAATGTGCAAACTGACGGAAAATAGCTTCCGTGACGTCAACATCGCGTTTGCCAATGAATTGTCGCTCATTTGCGCTGACCAGGGCATTAATGTCTGGGAACTGATTCGTCTGGCAAATCGCCACCCGCGCGTGAATATTCTGCAGCCCGGCCCCGGCGTTGGCGGTCACTGTATTGCCGTTGATCCGTGGTTTATCGTGGCACAGAACCCACAGCAGGCCCGCCTGATTCGAACCGCACGTGAAGTGAATGACAGTAAGCCACACTGGGTAATGAACCAGGTTAAAGCAACCGTCGCCGATTGTCTGGCAGCAAGTGATAAGCGCGCCAGCGACGTAAAAATTGCCTGTTTTGGTCTGGCATTTAAACCCAATATTGACGACCTGCGAGAAAGCCCGGCAATGGAAATTGCCCACAGCATAGCCCAGTGGCATAGCGGCGAAACGCTGGTGGTAGAGCCGAATATTCATCAGTTGCCCCCCCGCCTGGCAGGCCAAAGCATGCTGGTCAGCCTCGAGGATGCAATGTCGCAAGCTGATGTGCTGGTCATGCTGGTCGATCACAAAGAATTCAAAGCTATCGCGGGCGATAATGTGCGCCAGCAATATATTGTTGATACCAAAGGCGTATGGCGCTGAGGTCACTTCCCATGACACTACATGGCAATATCGACGAACTGGCATGGGAAAGTGAATTCTTTGGTCTGCGCAGCGCCATCGTGCGTTTGCAGGACGATGGCCCGGTGCTTAATGCTTCTGCTTTCGACAGTTGGCCGCGTATACAGGCAAAAATCTCCGCATCCAGTGCGCAACAACTTGATGCGTTGCAGCAACTTGGCTTTCGACTGGTTGAAGGTGAAGCTGATTTCGCATTATCGGTTCCGGTACAGGTCGTCGATCCACAGGCACAGACGGCAGTAACAGGCGATATCGCCCCGTTGCGTCAGATGGCGGCGATAATGTTCAGCCAGAGCCGATTCCGCGCGCCCTGGTATCCCGAAGATGCCAGCGGGCGTTTTTACGCGCAATGGATTGAAAACGCGGTGAAAGGCGTATTTGACCATGAATGTCTGCTATTTCGCGGAACAAATGGCGATATCGAGGCTTTTGTCTCCATGCGTCAACTCGATGCACAGGAAGCCCGGATTGGTTTGCTGGGCGGGCGCGGCGCGGGCGAAAAACTGATGCAGGCAGCCTGTTATTGGGCACAACAGCGGCAGCTTAAGACAATTCGTGTGGCGACTCAGATGGGCAACCTTGCGGCTATCAGACGCTACACTCGCAGCGGTGCGATAATGGAAAGTACCGCCTACTGGTTATACAGGTGACTCTATGATCCCTTTTAATGCCCCTCCTGTGGTGGGAACGGAACTCGACTTCATGCAGTCGGCGATGAGCAGCGGCAAGCTGTGCGGTGACGGTGGTTTTACCCGTCGCTGCCAGCAGTGGATGGAACAGCGTTTCCATAGCCCGAAAGTGCTACTGACCCCCTCCTGTACCGCATCACTGGAGATGGCGGCACTGCTGCTGGATATTCAGCCTGGCGATGAAGTGATCATGCCAAGCTATACCTTTGTTTCTACGGCTAATGCTTTCGTACTGCGTGGCGCGAAGATCGTCTTTGTGGATATCCGCCCGGATACGCTCAATATCGACGAAACCCGTATTGAAGAGGCAATCACCGAAAATACCCGTGCCATTGTGCCGGTTCATTATGCCGGCGTGGCCTGTGAAATGGACACGATTATGGCCATTGCCAAACGGCATGACCTGTTTGTGGTGGAAGATGCCGCGCAGGGAGTGATGTCCACCTATAAAGGCCGGGCGTTGGGTACTATCGGGCATATTGGCTGCTTTAGCTTCCATGAAACGAAAAACTATACTGCGGGTGGCGAAGGCGGCGCGACGCTGATTAATGATCGCGCGCTGATTGAGCGTGCGGAAGTCATCCGCGAAAAAGGGACTAACCGTAGTCAGTTCTTCCGTGGGCAGGTGGATAAATACACCTGGCGCGATATTGGCTCGAGCTATCTGATGGCGGATTTACAGGCGGCTTATTTATGGGCGCAGCTTGAAGCAGCAGATCGTATCAATCAGCAACGTTTGTCCCTGTGGCAAACCTATTTCGACGCATTGTCGCCGCTGGCACGTGCCGGGCGGATTACGCTGCCATCGATCCCCGAAGAGTGCGGTCATAACGCCCATATGTTTTATATCAAACTGCGTGATGAAGAGGATCGCAGCAAGCTCATCGCCTTCCTGAAAGAGGCCGAGATTCTCTCTGTGTTCCATTATATTCCGCTACATGCATCACCTGCCGGGGCGAAATTTGGTGAGTTCCACGGTGAGGATCGTTATACGACGCAGGAAAGTGAGCGTTTGCTTCGTCTGCCTCTGTTCTACAATCTCGCCCCTGTTAACCAGCGTACCGTGATTAACACGCTACTGAGTTACTTCCGCTAACATGTCGCTGGCAAAAGCTTCTGTCTGGACGGCGGCAAGTACGCTTGTCAAGATTGGCGCCGGGTTACTGGTGGTCAAATTGCTGGCGCTGGCCTATGGTCCCTCCGGGGTTGGGCAGGCGGGTAATTTTCGTCAGTTGATCATTGTGCTGGGTGTGCTTGCAGGTGCGGGTATCTTTAATGGCGTGACGAAATTTGTCTCCCAACACCATGACGACCCCTCGCGGTTACGCGAGGTTGTCGGCACGTCTTCAGCCATAGTACTGGGCTTCTCCATGCTGCTGGCGCTGATCTTTTTGTTGGCGGCGGGCCCTGTAAGTCGCGGTTTGTTTGGCCATGCCGATTATCAGGGGCTGGTGCGGCTGGTGGCGCTGGTGCAAATGGGAATTGCCTGGGCGAACCTGCTGCTGGCGGTGATGAAAGGTTTTCGCGATGCGGCGGGTAACGCGCTGTCACTGATTATAGGCAGCGTGGTGGGAGTGGCCGCCTGGTATCTTTGCTATAAATTGGGTGATTATCAGGGGGCGTTGCTGGGTATGGCGCTGGTGCCTGCGCTGGTGGTCTTCCCGGCAATGCTATTGCTGGCGCGCCGTAGCCACGTCCCGTTAAGCTATTTTCGCCCGCGCTGGGATAACGGACTGGCCGGGCAACTCAGCAAATTCACCCTGATGGCGCTTATTACCTCAGTCACGATCCCGCTGGCCTATGTGATGATGCGAAACCTGCTGGCTGCCCATTACAGCTGGGATGACGTGGGAATCTGGCAAGGGGTAAGCAGCATCTCCGATGCTTATCTACAATTTATTACCGCCTCGTTTAGCGTCTATCTGCTACCTACTCTCTCGAGGCTCGCCACAAAACAGGACATTACCCGTGAGATCGTGAAGTCACTGCGCTTTGTATTACCAGCAGTGGCTGCTGTGAGTTTCTGTGTATGGTTGTTGCGTGACGTGGCGATCTGGCTGCTCTTTTCTGACAAATTTATGGCGATGCGTGACCTGTTTGCCTGGCAACTGGTGGGGGACGTATTGAAAGTGGGCGCTTACGTTTTTGGTTATCTGGTTATCGCGAAAGCCTCGCTGCGGTTTTATATCCTGGCGGAGGTGAGCCAGTTTGTATTGCTGACCTTTTTTTCCCGCCTCCTGATCCCGGCCCACGGTGCGGCAGGAGCGGCACAGGCCTATATGGCAACCTACATTATTTATTTCGCCCTCTGTTGTGGCGTGTTTTTACTCTGGCGTAGACGGGCATGACGGCACTCATACACGTACTGGGATCGGATATCCCTCATCATAATCAAACCGTGCTGCGTTTCTTTAATGAACATCTCGCAGCAACGGGCATTCATGCCCGTGAATTTATGCTCGCCGGGCAGGATAATGGCATGAGTGAGGCTTATCCTGACCTGCATCTGCATTTTTATGGTAGTAAACAGGCGCTGGCGAAGGCAGTTATTGCCAAAGCGCAGGCCAACAGGCAGCAGCGTTTCTTTTTTCATGGTCAATTCAACACGGGTATCTGGCTGGCACTGTTACGCGGGGCGATTAAGCACTCACAATTTCACTGGCACGCCTGGGGTGCCGATCTGTATGAGGTCTCCCGTAGTCTGAAATTCCGCCTGTTTTACCCGTTGCGGCGTCTGGCACAGGGAAGGGTTGGCACTATTTTCGCGACCCGTGGCGATCTGGCCTGGTTCGCAGACCAACACCCGGATGTACGCGGTGAGTTACTGTACTTTCCAACGCGTATGGACCCGGCACTCAACACTCTGGGCTATGAAATTCAGCGCGAGGGCACGTTGACGCTCCTGGTAGGGAATTCCGGCGATCCGAGCAATGAACATATCGCAGCCTTAAAAGCGATTCATCGCCAGTTTGGCGATACGGTAAACATTATTGTGCCAATGGGCTACCCGGCAAATAACGAAGCCTACATTGAGCAGGTTCGTCAGGCCGGGCTCGCACTGTTTAGCCCGGACAATTTGCGTATCCTTAACGAGAAGATGGCATTTGATGATTACCTGGCGCTGTTGAGCCAGTGCGACCTGGGCTATTGTATCTTCGCGCGCCAGCAAGGGATCGGCACGCTGTGTCTGTTGATTCAGGCAGGAGTGCCCTGTGTGCTAAACCGCAAGAACCCGTTCTGGCGGGATATGGTGGAAGAAGGCGTTCCGGTGCTGTTCACCGATGATATGCTGAATGAAGCGGTCATTCGTGAGGCGCAGCGTCAGTTGCTGGTGGTCGACAAAGACGGTATCACCTTCTTTAGCCCAAACTTTATTGCACCCTGGCACCAGGCGTTGCGTATTGCCGCAGGGGAGGCGTGATGAGTCCGCTTGAATTCAGTGGGTTGCTGATCATCTGGCTGCTGGCGACGTTGTTTATCGCTACGCTGACGTGGTTTGAGTTCCGCCGCGTGCGCTTTAATTTCAATGTCTTCTTTTCATTGCTGTTTTTGCTAACGTTTTTCTTCGGTTTTCCATTGACCAGTATTCTGGTGTTTCGCTTCGATGTTGGCGTGGCACCGCCAGGCGTTATGCTACAGTCATTGCTGGCTGCGGCCTGTTTTTACGGTGTTTACTATGTGACGTATAAAACGCGGTTGCGTGCGTCATCCCGTGTGGACGCGCGCCGTCCTCTGTTTACCGTAAATCGGGTGGAAACGCATTTAACCTGTGCGATGCTGATGATTCTTGCGCTGGTAAGCGTGGGGATCTTTTTCATGCATAACGGCTTTTTACTGTTCCGTCTGCATTCTTATAGCCAGATTTTTTCCAGCGAAGTCTCCGGTGTCGCGCTCAAGCGGTTCTTCTATTTCTTCATTCCCGCCATGCTGGTGGTCTATTTTCTGCGTCAGGATGGACGGGCGTGGCTGTTTTTCCTGGTCAGTACCGTGGCGTTTGGCCTGCTGACCTACATGATTGTGGGCGGGACGCGCGCGAACATCATCATTGCTTTCGCTATCTTCTTGTTTATCGGGATTATTCGTGGCTGGATTTCGCTGTGGATGCTTGCAGCGGCAGGGGTGATGGGCATTGTCGGCATGTTCTGGCTGGCGCTTAAACGCTACGGGCTCAATGTCAGCGGCGATGAGGCGTTTTATACCTTCCTGTATCTCACCCGCGATACCTTCTCGCCCTGGGAGAACCTGTCGTTGCTGCTGCAGAATTACGACAAGATCGATTTCCAGGGGTTAGCCCCGATAGTCCGTGATTTCTATGTCTTTATCCCCACCTGGTTGTGGCCTTCACGCCCGGGCATTGTATTGAATTCGGCCAACTATTTTACGTGGGAAGTGTTGAATAACCACTCGGGTCTGGCGATTTCTCCAACCCTGATTGGCTCACTGGTGGTGATGGGCGGTGTCTGGTTTATTCCGCTGGGCGCGGTAGTGGTCGGGCTGATTATCAAGTGGTTTGACTGGTTGTATACCCTTGCCAACCGGGAGACCAACCGCTACAAGGCCGCCATTTTGCACAGCTTCTGTTTTGGTGCCATTTTCAATATGATCGTGCTGGCGCGTGAAGGGCTGGATGCATTTGCTTCTCGAGTGGTCTTTTTCCTCGTCATCTTTGGCGCCTGCCTGCTGATGGCGAAACTGTTGTACTGGCTTTTTGATAGTGCCGGGTTGATTAACAAGCGCGGCACCTCTCTGTCGCAGGTCTGACTAAGGATACGAATGGCTGACAACACTGTGGCTCCGGTGTATGAGCTGCGTGGGCTGAAATTGATTGGCTGGCGTGATATGCAACATGCACTGGACTATTTATATGCCGGTGGCGCACTCAGGGAAGGAACGCTGGTCGCCATCAACGCTGAAAAAATGCTCACGATTGAGGACAGCCCGCAAGTGAGGTCGCTGATTGAGGCGGCTGAATTCAAATATGCCGATGGTATTAGCGTGGTACGGTCAATTCGTAAGAAATTTCCGCAGGCACGCGTTGAACGTGTTGCGGGGGCCGATCTCTGGGAAGCGCTGATGGAAAGAGCGGGACGTGAAGGGACGCCGGTATTTTTGTTAGGTGGAAAGCCAGAAGTGCTGGAGCAAACGGAAGATAAGCTGCGTAAACAGTGGCAGGTCAATATCGTTGGCAGCCAGGACGGTTATTTCCGTGCCGAAGACAGGCAGAGCCTGTTTGAGCGGATCCGCGCGAGCGGGGCGAAAATAGTGACCGTCGCGATGGGTTCACCGCGTCAGGAGATATTGATGCGCGACTGCCGCGAAGTCTATGCTCACGCCCTCTATATGGGGGTCGGCGGTACCTACGATGTCTTTACCGGTTATGTAAAACGGGCGCCAGGCATCTGGCAGCGGCTGGGGCTTGAGTGGCTGTATCGCCTGCTTTCACAGCCAAGCCGCGTCACGCGACAGCTACGTCTGCTGCGTTATTTGTCCTGGCATTATCGCGGTAATCTGTAATTATCTCCTGACATGCCCCGTTGATACGGGGCATTCGCTTTTTTATTGTGCGATACCCAGATTTTTTTTACACATCATTTGCCATTTTTGTCATTTTAAGAAACCATTCGCTCACTCAATGCATCATCCCGGTATATTTTGCGCGGTTATCGCCTCCGGATGAGTGTTGACGCACGTTATTCTCATAAAAACAACCCGTACAGCGGGAAAGTTGCAAACACGACAGAGGTTATATGGCTGAAAACAAACCCGAGCTCCAGCGCGGCCTGGAGTCTCGTCACATTGAATTGATTGCCCTGGGCGGCACGATAGGTGTAGGGCTCTTTATGGGAGCCGCAAGCACATTAAAATGGGCTGGCCCTTCCGTGCTACTGGCGTACATCATCGCCGGTCTTTTTGTCTTCTTTATCATGCGCTCAATGGGCGAAATGCTCTTCCTGGAGCCCGTCACCGGTTCCTTCGCCGTTTACGCGCACCGTTATATGAGCCCCTTTTTTGGTTATCTTACCGCCTGGTCATACTGGTTTATGTGGATGGCGGTGGGTATCTCCGAAATTACGGCCATCGGCGTCTATGTACAGTTTTGGTTCCCTGACCTGGCGCAGTGGATACCCGCGCTGATTGCCGTTGGGCTGGTCGCAGTAGCGAACCTGGCCGCGGTGCGCCTGTACGGGGAAATTGAATTCTGGTTTGCAATGATCAAAGTCACCACCATTATCGTGATGATCATCGTGGGGCTGGGCGTTATCTTCTTTGGCTTCGGTAATGGCGGCCACGCAATTGGCTTTAGCAACCTGACCGAACATGGCGGCTTCTTTGCCGGCGGCTGGAAGGGCTTTCTGACGGCGCTGTGTATCGTTGTGGCTTCATACCAGGGCGTAGAACTTATTGGTATCACAGCCGGTGAGGCGAAAAACCCGCAGGTAACGCTGCGCAGCGCGGTAAGCAAGGTGCTATGGCGTATCCTGATTTTTTATGTGGGCGCGATTTTCGTTATCGTGACTATCTTCCCGTGGAATGAGATCGGAACGAACGGTAGCCCCTTTGTTCTGACCTTCGCCAAAATCGGCATTACCGCAGCGGCAGGTATCATCAACTTTGTTGTACTGACGGCTGCACTGTCTGGCTGTAACAGCGGTATGTACAGCTGTGGACGCATGCTCTACGCACTGGCGAAAAACCGCCAGTTACCGGCGGGTGTGGCGAAAGTGTCAAAAAACGGTGTTCCCGTTGCTGGTGTGACCATTTCTATCATTATCCTGCTGATTGGCTCCTGTCTGAACTACATCATTCCTAACCCGCAGCGCGTGTTTGTCTATGTCTACAGCGCCAGCGTATTACCCGGCATGGTACCGTGGTTTGTGATTCTGATTAGCCAATTGCGATTCCGCCATGCGCATCGTCAGGCGATTGCCAGCCATCCGTTCCGCTCCGTGATGTTTCCGTGGGCGAACTACGCGACCATGGCATTCCTGGTGTGCGTACTGATTGGTATGGCTTTCAATGAAGATACGCGTATGTCGCTGTTTGTCGGTATCATCTTCATGGCAGCGGTAAGCGTTATCTATAAAGTGCTGGGGTTAAACCGCCACGCTGTGACGCAGCGAGTGGGGGAATAATCAGCAAAATGCGCAAAGCATAACCAAACGCGCATTTTATTTAAAAAGGCACTAGACAGAGGGGGGGGAAGTCAGTATTATCCACCCCCGCAACGGCGCTAAGCGCCCGTAGCTCAGCTGGATAGAGCGCTGCCCTCCGGAGGCAGAGGTCTCAGGTTCGAATCCTGTCGGGCGCGCCATTAAATTCGGCGCTTGAGCTGCGGTGGCCTGTGAAACTTGCAGGGCCGCGTGAAAAGATTTGTAGTGGTGGCTATAGCTCAGTTGGTAGAGCCCTGGATTGTGATTCCAGTTGTCGTGGGTTCGAGTCCCATTAGCCACCCCATTATTTAGTAGTAAAAGTTTAGTGGAATGCGAAGGTGGCGGAATTGGTAGACGCGCTAGCTTCAGGTGTTAGTGTCCTTAGGATGTGGGGGTTCGAGTCCCCCCCCTCGCACCACAACTTAGATTGAACAAAAAATTCAAAAAGCAGTACATCGGCGAGTAGCGCAGCTTGGTAGCGCAACTGGTTTGGGACCAGTGGGTCGGAGGTTCGAATCCTCTCTCGCCGACCACTTTTGAACCCCGCTTGAATAAAGCGGGGTTTTTTGTTTTTCCATTCTGGAAAACCTCTCCTTTTACGGTGTTGCGTATCAGCGACAACTCAACTCACCTTTGTCGTCGATTGGCGACATGTAATTCTTTGTTTTATAAGGATTAGGCTGCCTGGCATTGTGGCTGTCTCCTGACGACGACAATAAAGGGTCGGGTACGACGGCGAAACAGGGGCGATTACCGCCGCAGAGCGCGAATTTCCTGTTATCTGAAAACAACTTAAGCGTGCTGTTTTGCTAATGCCAACCTGGCACATTATGTGCAATAATATACGTGTAGATGCTCATTCCACCTCTTATGTTCGCCTTCTGGCCTCATAAACTCCGGAATGATGCAGAGCCGTTTACGGTGCTTATCGTCCACTGACAGATGTCGCTTCGGCCTCATCAAACACCATGGACACTACGTTGAGTGAAGCACCCATTTATGTTGTCAAACAGACCTGTTTTAACGCCTGCTCTTGAGCAGGCGTTTTTTTATGTCTTATTATCGGTAGCGCGCCATCACAACACTCATCAGAAGCAATGCGCTTAGTGATACGCTATAGAGTGCCTGAGTTGCACCCCATTCGCTGGCAAGCCAGGCCGCAATGGTCGTCATCAAAGTGGCTGTCAACGTTTGCCAGCGCCACGCTTTTGCGCTGGCCGCCGGTATCTCATCTCCGCTAAACCCGGCAAGCAGACTAAACGTACCGACAGCAAAGACCACATTCGAGGCCAGATGGGCGATAAAAATAAGCCCCAGCGCCGCAGTCTTCTCACCTGAGAGCAATGGCAGAAGACCGTATGCTCCAAGGAAAATAGCCAGGCACAGCAGTAACAGGTAATTGCGGCGGGCATAGTGCGGCAATTTCTCACCATTTAGCAGCAGCGGACCACAAAGCTGTCCCAGGCTACGGGCGAACAATAGGGGCAATGCCAGCCCGGTAGCGTCGTCAG
This sequence comes from Phytobacter palmae, assembly GCF_039409775.1. NCBI lineage: Bacteria > Pseudomonadati > Pseudomonadota > Gammaproteobacteria > Enterobacterales > Enterobacteriaceae > Phytobacter > Phytobacter palmae. The sequence continues at coordinate 36,578 of NZ_JBCIVJ010000019.1, forward strand.
GGCGTATCTGCTGCGCCAGCGCGGGTAATAATGCCATGGCTGGCGAGCCGACTGCGGCAAGGGCAGGCAGGATCAGCAGGCTGCGTTTTTGTGCGGCGGTCAGCGAAGGCCATGCTACGGTGAGTGAGAGTTGGCCGTTATCGCTATTGCCGCTGTTATGGGCGTGATAACGTGCCCGTGTCAGTATGAGCAGAACCACCGATGCCAGAAAACTAAGTGCATCGATACTCAGCAATATTAACGGCGCAACATGGTCGAACAACAGCACGCCGGCTCCCGTTCCCAGTAATACCTGAGAGGCAAAAATAACGCTCTCCATTCCCGTAGCCGCAGGCAGTTCATCATGTGTGAGCCCTCGCTTGAATACTAACGCCAGAGCAGGCCAGGACATCCCGCCAGGAAACGCCTCTGTCGACTGAACCATCAGCAACGCAGGAATGTTGTGACAGACGAGTCCAGTCAACGGAAGGACGAGGGCGAGCATACCCAACAGTTCTGCGAAGATTAAAAGAGACACGGGCGACAGGCGGCGACAGAGCTTTTCTCCCGCCAGGCTACCCACAAAGCCCGGTAGTGTTGCCAGCATATAAGCGAGAGTGAGCGTTGAAGGTGAGGCGTGCCAGCGCAAGAGCTGACCGAAGACCAGAATCTGTGTCAGGCCATTACCCAGTGAAGATAAGACAAATGCGCAAAGGAGCAGCCGCAGCCAGCGGTGCGTGCGCAGCGCACGGATGAGCGCGAATAACAGGGTATTCATAATGACGATTTCCCAAAGCGAGTTATTTCCTGCAGCAGGCGCTGCATAGACAGAAAAGAGTTAACCCGGGGAGATCGTTACATTGGGAAAAGGATTCCATTAACAGAGACTGGAAAACTCTAGCACAGGATATTCAGAAATGTCAGCCAGGCAAAAAAAACCGGGGTCTTACGACCCCGGCAGACGATCAGGAAGGTGGATTGTTCTGCAACGTGAGTAGCAGGCCATCACGACGCATCGCCGCCGCCTCTTCCGGCTGGTGCAGCCGATCGAGGCAGTCTGCAAGCCAGGCATAATCGAATGCATCCGGGCGTTGTTTCAGCGCAGCACGAAACGCCAGGCAGGCCTCTTTCCACTCGCCGTGTTTCATCAGCGATTGTCCCAGCGTACTCCAGAGCATTGGTCGGTCGCCCTGCGTTTTGATTTGCTGGCGCAGGACTTTTTCTACCTGCTCAGGATTATTGGTTTTCAGGCGCGGGATCACCAAAACCAGGCGGTCGTCATACTGCCGTTTTAGCCCATCCAGAAGGATCGCCTGGGCCGTATCGTGATCTTCACATTCGATAAGGTGTTCTGCCATTGCTACCTGCAAGGGAATTTGATGACGGGTTTTGCGACTCTGATTTTTCCACCAGCTTCTTAGCCCCTCGCTTCCCAGATCGGCACGCGCCTGATCCATTTGCCCGATCCAGGCTTGTTGCTGGAGTGCTTCGCGATGCGCCTCATCGCCAACGTTCGCTTTTGCCATCGATGGAATGATATCCAGCAGTGAACTCCATGCGCCGGTGCGGATGTAAGCCTGTTCCGCCAGACGCAATACTTCCGGATGGCGCGGAGTAATCTCCAGCAGTCGGTCAACACCATGGCGCGCGGCATGATTTTCATTACGTGCCAGTTGCAGACGGACGCGGGTAATTTCGACCGGAATTGGATCGTTTTCCGACAGCTCTGCGGCACGCTCAAGATGCTGATTCGCACGCACTTCATCGCCACGCTGTTGTGCTGCTTCGGCCGCCAGTAAGTAGTTCACCACGGGTTGTTGTGCGTGATCGGCATTTTTCGCCATCAGCTTTTCAACCTGCTGATAATCACCTTCTGCCAGCTTGATGAGCGCCAGCTCTGTCTGTTTACGTGCGCGGCGACGTTTACGGCCAACGAACCAGCCACGCGTATGCGCACCGGTGCGGAAAATACGGCGCAACAGCCATTCAAGGGCAAAAAGCACCAACAGCGCCAGTACCAGAATAATGACCAGGCCAGTGACGCTGGTTTCAATGTTGTAATTGTCAGTCTGGATAAGTACATAGCCCTGATGACCCGCGATCATCGGACCCAGCACGATGCCAGCTAGCAACAGCGCAAAGAGTAATAATACTTTCAGCATGATTATTCTCCTTGCGGCGCTAGAGCGGGTGCATTTGGATCCTGGGCAACACCAGGCTGCGCCAGAAGATTACGCACACGAGTCTGCATCAGCTTCTCCAGAATCGGCTGGCTTTTCAGCGACTCAGGTACCGCCATGGCGATGGACTGCTGCTCAAGCTTGTCAATTTCTTCAAGAAACGCTTTGGTGGTGGAATCATCCGTATCGTAATAAGCTCGAATCCAGGTGGAGACATTATCCAGCGCCTGCTTGTAGGTCTCTTCCTGATGGCGAGGTACGGCCTGCGCCGCAACCAACAGCCGTGAGCGGATATTTTCGCGCAGGTAGATGTCCTGGTTCGGGGCTAACAGTGGCACAGCGGTTTCATCGCGACGACGAATCGTGATGAAACTGTCCATAAAGTTCTGCCAGCTTTTTTGCAGATTCACGCGCCATTCGCTAAGGGAACTCGACAGCTCACTGCTATCCGAGTCCATCGGGGAGTCGTCGTCGTTGTTATCTGCCAGACGCAGATTATCAATCTGGTTCGAGAGTTGGTTTACTTTCAGGATGATGCCGTCATAGTCCACCTGGGAAATCGCAGAGAGGCTGGCGACATCATCCGTAATAGCGCGGCGCGCAGTAATAAGGCTGGGATCATTCATGTCCGCCAGGCTGGCATCTGCGCTTTTCAGCAGCGCTGCGGCGGTGGTGACATCCTGGTCGCTCCACAGTTTACGTCCGGCCAGTTTGACCAGGAAGTCAGCCTGCGCCAGCAGCCAGGTTTTCGCATCGGTGCCGGAAATCGTGGCAACCTTTTGCTGTACCTCATTTAACTGCCTGGCGAGCGCGTCTTGCTGGCGTTTGGCCTCATCAAGTTGCGTTGCCTGCTGTTTAATGACACCTTCCAGCGCGGCTTTTTGTTTGTCCTGTGCCTGTTGCATCGCAATGACCTGGTTTGCCAGCTCATCATTTGTTGCGCGCAGTACAGTTGTTTGCTGTTTTACCCAGCCATAAAGACCGACGCCTGCTGCCAGCGCAATCGCAATAGCAATTACGCTAAGAGCAAGACTTGTCTTGCCCGCGCGGTTGTTCTTCTCGGCGTTTTTCGGCGGCGGCGTGTAGCCATCAGCCTGTTTGGTTTCTTCAACCACGGCAGAGGAGTGTTGTTGTTCCGTCATTATGGCTTCCCATTATGAGTGTTATTGTAATGCGCGAAGCAGCGCATCGTTGTCTGCGTTTTCAGCGACCTGAATATCTTGCCAGCCCAGTTCCCGGGCGAGGTTCGCCAGACGCTCGCTGACGACCAACAGCCGACAGCGTAGTAACCAATTTTCGCGATACCAGAGCGGAATAAGCGTAAAAAGCTGTTGCAGCATCTCACCGCTGGTGACAACTACCGTATCGACACCGCGCGTATGCCAGCGCATGGCCTCTTGTGCCCCGTCGTACAATTTCCCACAGCGTTGATAACATTCGCAAAATTCAACCTGAGCACCACGAGCGACCAGCGTTTCACCTAATAACTCGCGCCCACCGTTTCCTCGTAAGATTAGCGCACGTTTGCCCTGAATGTTTTGTAATTCAGGCAATTGTAGTAAGACTTCGCTGATTTCCTGATCCAGCGGATAGCGTACCTCAATACCGCTTGCAGTATGTAACGCCAGCGCGGTCGTGCGACCAATAGCAAAATAGGCTGGGTGTAAAGGCCAGCGAGTGTGAGTTTGCTGTAAATGTGCGTGGGCAAAAGTCACGGCATGTTGAGATAAGGCAAAAACCATATCGTCTTTGCCCAGCGCCGACAGACGCTCGGGCAGCGTGTTCAGTTCCCTGCCCGGAGTGAATTCGATCAACGGAAAACTCCATGCCACCTGTCCCAGTGCGCGCAGTCGGCTCACTAACATTTCCCCTGCCGGGGATGGGCGGGTGACAAGGATATTCATGCGGGCGCATCTCCGTTGTAGACGTCTGCCAGAATTTCACGTGCGCCGTTATCCAGAAGTTCCTCTGCAAGCGAGATACCAAGCTGGACGGCGTCGTCCGGGTGGCCACGGCGTTCGCCGCGAACCATTTTTGAACCGTCCGGCGCGCCAACCAGCGCGCGCAGCCACAGTTCACCGTCATGTAATTCAGCATAGCTGCCAATCGGCACCTGGCAGCCACCTTCGAGGCGGGTATTCATGGCACGCTCTGCGGCAACCCGCACGGTGGTTTCGTGATGGTTAAGCGGGGCGAGCAGCATACGGGTGCGTTCGTCTGCAAGACGACACTCAATGCCAACGGCACCCTGACCGACTGCCGGAAGAGACAGCTCTGCCGGCAGCGCGACGCGAATACGCGATTCGAGCCCCAGACGTTTCAGACCAGCCACCGCCAGGATGATAGCGTCATAATCTCCATTATCGAGTTTCGACAGACGGGTACCGACGTTGCCGCGCAAAGAGCGGATCACCAGATCCGGGCGGCGTGCCGCCAGCTGGCATTGTCGGCGTAAACTTGATGTGCCAACTATGCTCCCGGCAGGCAACGCGTCGATATCGCTGTAGTGATTAGAGACGAAGGCGTCGCGTGGATCTTCACGCTCACAAATCGTCACCAGCCCCAGCCCTTCCGGGAACTCGACGGGGACATCTTTCATCGAGTGCACGGCGATATCGGCGCGGTTTTCAAGCAATGCCAGCTCAAGTTCCTTCACAAACAGGCCCTTACCGCCGACCTTCGCCAGGGGCGTGTCCAGAATGACATCACCACGCGTGACCATAGGCACCAGTTCGACCGTCAGGCCTGGGTGGAGCGCCTCAAGGCGCTGCTTAACATATTGTGCCTGCCAAAGTGCAAGGGGACTTTGCCGTGTGGCAATTCTCAGAACATTGTCTAACATGCTTGTTACCGTCATTATCATCCATCGACCATCCTAACATTCTTGTCTTAGGGTGTCAGTGTTCGTGGTGATTGCATAGGTAAGGCGAGCACGGTCCCGTCAATACGAGACACACCCTCAGCCGTAAGTGGGAATTTACAGATTGTAAATGGTGCTAAACTGGTATGTAGCGCATCTTTCTTTACGGTCAATCAGCAAGGTGTTAAATTGATCACGTTTTAGACCATTTTTTCGTCTGTACCACCACAAAGACAAGGGCGAAAAAAGGTGACGGCGATTTTGGACTTTCTGTAAACATCAGGCGATACGTCTTGTACCTCTATATTGAGACTCTGAAACAGAGGCTGGATGCCATCAACCAATTGCGTGTGGATCGCGCGCTAGCGGCCATGGGCCCTGCTTTCCAGCAGGTTTACAGCCTGCTGCCCACGCTTTTGCACTACCATCATCCGTTGATGCCGGGCTACCTCGAAGGTAACGTTCCCAAAGGCATCTGTCTCTACACGCCTGATGAAACCCAGCGCCACTACCTCAACGAGCTTGAGCTCTATCGTGGAATGCCCCCGCAGGAATCGCCAAAAGGTGAATTGCCGATAACCGGCGTCTACTCCATGGGCAGTACTTCATCGGTAGGACAAAGCTGTTCTTCTGACCTGGATATCTGGGTTTGCCATCAGTCGTGGCTCGATAACGAAGAGCGTCAGCTATTGCAACGTAAATGCAGCCTGCTTGAAAGCTGGGCTGCGTCACTGGGTGTGGAAGTCAGCTTCTTCTTAATTGATGAGAACCGTTTCCGCCATAATGAAAGCGGCAGTCTGGGGGGTGAAGACTGTGGCTCGACGCAGCATATTCTGTTGCTTGATGAATTCTATCGTACTGCTGTGCGTCTGGCTGGTAAGCGTATTCTGTGGAATATGGTGCCGGGCGATGAAGAGGAGCACTATGACGATTACGTCATGACGCTCTATGCACAGGGCGTACTGACGCCAAATGAATGGCTGGATCTGGGTGGACTGAGTTCCCTGTCCGCCGAAGAGTACTTCGGGGCCAGCCTGTGGCAACTTTATAAAAGTATCGACTCCCCCTATAAAGCAGTCCTGAAAACCCTGCTGCTGGAAGCGTATTCCTGGGAGTATCCGAACACCCGCCTGTTGGCGAAAGACATTAAACAGCGTCTGCACGATGGTGAAATCGTTTCGTTCGGCCTTGATCACTACTGCATGATGCTGGAGCGCGTCACCCATTATCTGACAGCCATTGAAGATTTCACCCGTCTCGACCTTGTACGTCGATGTTTCTATTTAAAAGTGTGTGAGAAACTGAGCCGTGAGCGTGCCTGTGTGGGCTGGCGGCGTGAAGTCGTCAGTCAGCTAGTGAAAGAGTGGGGTTGGGACGAAGCGCGTCTCACCATGCTGGATAATCGGGCAAACTGGAAAATCGACCAGGTGCGTGAAGCGCATAACGAACTGCTCGATGCCATGATGCAGAGCTATCGTAATCTGATTCGTTTTGCGCGCCGCAACAACCTGAGCGTTTCCGCCAGTCCGCAGGACATCGGGGTGTTGACCCGTAAGTTATATGCCGCTTTTGAAGCGTTGCCGGGTAAAGTCACCCTGGTGAATCCGCAGATTTCTCCGGATCTCTCCGAGCCCAATTTAACCTTTATCTATGTGCCCCCGGGCCGGGCGAATCGTACGGGTTGGTACCTGTATAACCGTGCCCCAAACATGGACTCTATCGTTAGCCATCAGCCGCTGGAATATAACCGTTACCTGAACAAACTGGTGGCGTGGGCGTGGTTTAATGGTTTGCTGACTTCACGTACGCGCCTGTTTATTAAAGGTAATGGCATTGTTGATTTTGCAAAACTGCAGGAGATGGTAGCAAATGTGTCCCATCACTTCCCGCTGCGTCTGCCTGCGCCAACGCCGAAAGCGCTATATAGCCCCTGCGAAATCCGCCATCTGGCAATTATTGTCAATCTGGAATATGACCCGACTGCGGCATTCCGAAACCAGGTAGTGCATTTCGATTTCCGTAAGCTTGATGTATTCAGCTTCGGCGAGCAGCAAAACTGTCTGGTTGGCAGTGTAGACCTGCTTTATCGCAACTCCTGGAATGAAGTGCGTACACTGCATTTCAACGGCGAGCAGGCGATGATTGAAGCACTGAAAACCATTTTGGGAAAAATGCATCAGGATGCCGCGCCGCCGGATAGCGTTGAAGTCTTCTGTTATAGCCAGCATCTGCGCGGTTTGATCCGTACCCGTGTACAGCAACTGGTTTCTGAATGCATTGAGTTGCGCCTGTCCAGTACCCGTCAGGAGACCGGACGTTTCAAAGCGTTACGTGTAGCCGGACAGACCTGGGGACTCTTCTTCGAGCGTCTGAATGTGTCAGTGCAGAAACTGGAAAACGCGATTGAATTTTATGGCGCGATTTCGCATAACAAATTGCACGGGCTGTCGGTTCAGGTCGAAACGAACCACGTTAAACTGCCGCAGGTGGTGGACGGGTTTGCCAGCGAAGGGATTATCCAGTTCTTCTTCGAAGAGACCGGCGATGACGGTTTTAATATTTATATTCTGGATGAAAGCAACCGTGCGGAAGTGTATCACCACTGCGAAGGTAGCAAAGAGGAGCTGGTGCGTGACGTTAGCCGCTTCTATTCGTCCTCGCACGACCGATTTACTTATGGCTCCAGCTTTATCAACTTCAACTTGCCGCAGTTCTATCAAATCGTGAACGTTGATGGCCGGGCACAGGTGATTCCGTTCCGCAATCAGGCTATTGCGCCCGTTGCGTCTGCCAATCAGGATAACGACACGCCACTGTTGCAGCAGTACTTCTCCTGACATTTTTGCTGGTAGCCCGGGTAAGCGCACCCGGGGCTCCCGGATGCGGCCTGATGTTTTATCCAGGCTATGTATTAGCCGCGAAAGCTCACCTTTTCGCCTGCCTGTTGCGTTGCCGCCTGTTCCAGCAGATCCCAGAAGGTTTCGCCTGAACGGTCGCAAACCCACTCGTCTCCTTTCAGATCGAAATGATAACCGCCTTGTTTGGCCGCCAGCCATACCTGATGCAGGGGTTCCTGGCGGTTGATGATGATTTTACTGCCGTTTTCAAAGGTGATGGTCAATATGCCACCGTTGATTTCGCAGTCGATATCGCTGTCGCCATCCCAGTCGTCCAGACGCTCTTCAATAGTCATCCAAAGAGTGTCAGCAAGGCGATGAAATTCACTGTCGTTCATTGTCGTTTCCCGTTTTACGTGATGGCGGCAGTATAGCCGCAGGAGCGAATCGCATCAAAGCCGCGCCTGTGCTTTCATTTTTCGTCCTCTGTTCTGTTATGCGTCCACTTACTGACAAAGGGTGCGGATGAACTCAGTTCAAATATTCTTCGCCTGAGGGAGATAACGTAGCGATGTACAGGCGGTTTTGATAACGCCCGATACGCCTGGTGATGGGGCGAACCAATTTCGAAGATAGGGGGTTATTGTCCAGGTGTGCTTCCTTTTCATCTGGTACGCGATAATCCATACGTGTTCACGCCAGAGTATCCCTGGGACCGAAAGGCAGCGCGACGCAGGGGTTAAACGCCGCAGAAAATTTGCCGCGCTGCTCCCAGGATTTTTGCGCAGCCTGGCCACATTCACAGGCCTTTCAGTACTGTTATCGCCAGTACGTCTGCCATCGTAGTAAAGGCTATGTTTATCAGCGGCAAAGCTCTCGAAAATTTGAAAAGAGGGGGATGTCCACAGGCGGCATGCCAGGGCGGGCTGTAACAAGAGAGAAAGGAGATAAAACAGCTGGTTAATTTTCATCACGCCATCATGGCCATGAGAAGAGAAGGTGTAGCAAAGCATATTTGGTGCTGAGAATGTGCCGTAAGCAGCTAAACGGGCGGCTTTTCCGATTTTATAAAGACGTGCTAAACGCTTGCTTTTGTGTCTTCTCCTGCGATGATAGAAAGCAGAAAGAATGAACCAACAGGCAACCTACAATGAAAGACGTGTGTCGAACCCTGGCTGTATTATTAACCTTATTTAGCCTGACGGGCTGTGGTCTGAAAGGGCCGCTCTATTTCCCGCCGGCTGACAAAAATGCGCCGCCGCCAACCAAAAAAACCGAAAGTGCCATTCAGACAACCACCCCGGACCGCAACGATCGTGGCGATAATGATGGCCCAACGCAGGTGAATTACTAACGTTCCCGTGCTGTATCCGCGTATATGGAGTAGATGATGCAGTTCTCTAAAATGCATGGCCTTGGCAACGATTTTATGGTCGTCGACGCGGTAACGCAGAATGTCTTTTTTTCCCCTGATCTGATCCGCCGTATGGCTGACAGGCATCTCGGGGTGGGGTTCGATCAGCTGCTGGTGGTCGAGCCACCCTATGATCCTGAACTTGATTTCCACTATCGCATCTTTAATGCTGACGGCAGCGAAGTCTCCCAGTGCGGAAACGGCGCACGTTGTTTTGCCCGTTTTGTGCGTTTAAAAGGGTTGACCAATAAACGTGACATTCGCGTCAGCACCGCAAATGGCCGCATGGTATTAACCGTAACGGATGACGAGCTGGTGCGTGTGAATATGGGCGAGCCCAATTTCGAGCCGTCACAGGTTCCGTTCCGGGCGAACAAAGCGGAAAAGACCTATATTATGCGTGCGGCGGAACAAACAATATTGTGCGGCGTTGTCTCAATGGGCAATCCGCACTGCGTTATCCAGGTCGATGATGTCGATACCGCTCCGGTTGAAACGTTGGGGCCGGTAATGGAGAGCCACGAACGCTTTCCTGAGCGCGCTAACATTGGTTTCATGCAAGTGGTCAAACGCGATCACATCCGACTGCGCGTGTATGAACGTGGCGCGGGCGAAACGCAGGCTTGCGGAAGTGGCGCTTGCGCGGCGGTCGCTGTCGGCATCCAGCAAGGTTTGCTGGCAGAGGAAGTACATGTGGAACTCCCAGGCGGTCGGCTGGATATCGCATGGAAAGGACCGGGCCAACCGTTGTTTATGACTGGCCCGGCGGCACATGTCTACGACGGGTTTATTCATCTATGAAGCAACCAGGGGAAGAACTGCAGGAAACGTTTATGGAACTGGATGACCACGCTGTCGTCGATTATCTGTTGCGTAATCCTGAGTTTTTTATCCGTAACGCACACGCTGTTGAAGCTATTCGTGTTCCTCATCCCGTACGCGGTTCGATTTCGTTAGTCGAGTGGCACATGGTTCGGGCACGTAACCATATCAACGTGCTGGAAGAGAACATGACGTTGCTGATGGAGCAGGCCAGCGCCAATGAAGGGCTGTTCTATCGCCTGTTGCGTCTGCAGGGCAAACTGGCTTCGGCCAAAAGCCTTGAGGAAATGTTGAATCGCTTCCAGCGGTGGGCCAGAGATTTGGGGCTGGCAGGGGCGACCGTCCGCCTGTTCCCTGACCGCTGGCGTCTTGGCGCACCCTCCGGTTTTACCCATCTTGCGCTCTCTCGTCAGGCCTTTGAGCCGCTGCGTATTCAGCGCCTGGGTCAACAACAGCATTATCTCGGTTCACTGAACGGACCGGAGTTACTCTTACTCTTGCCGGAAGCGAAAGCGATCGGTTCTGTGGCGGTAACAATGATGGGGCCAGACGCCGATCTGGGCGTGGTTCTGTTCAGTAGTCGCGACCCACATCACTACCAGCATGGACAGGGCACGCAGCTGCTGGAAGAGATCGCCATGATGTTACCGGACCTGCTGGAGCGCTGGATCGAGCGCGTATGACTGATTCACCCCTGCACCAGGCTGTCACGCGTTTCCTGCGCTATCTGGGCGTGGAGCGTCAGCTAAGCCCTATCACGCTTCTCAATTATCAGCGTCAGCTTGATGCCATCATTGCGCTTGCCGGGGAAATCGGTTTGCAGCGCTGGCAACAATGTGATGCCGCCATGGTACGGGCTTTTGCCGTACGCAGTCGCCGCAAAGGTCTGGGTGCCGCCAGCCTGGCGCTTCGCCTTTCGGCTTTGCGCAGCTTCTTTGACTGGCTGGTGAGCCAGGGCGAGCTTCCTGCCAATCCCGCGAAGGGCGTTTCCGCCCCGAAAACACCGCGTCACCTGCCAAAAAATATCGATGTGGATGACGTCAACCGTCTGCTGGATATCGATCTTAACGATCCGCTGGCCGTCCGCGACAGGGCGATGCTGGAGGTGATGTACGGCGCCGGGCTGCGTTTATCCGAACTGGTGGGGCTGGATATCAAACACCTTGATTTGGAAAGTGGTGAAGTCTGGGTGATGGGGAAAGGCAGCAAAGAGCGCCGTTTACCTGTTGGGCGTAATGCGGTCATCTGGATTGAACACTGGCTGGATCTGCGCGGGTTATTTGGTACCGAAGAAGAGGCGCTGTTTCTCTCGAAACTGGGGAAACGTATTTCCGCGCGTAATGTGCAAAAACGCTTTGCCGAGTGGGGCATCAGGCAGGGGCTGAATAGCCATGTGCACCCGCATAAATTGCGTCACTCCTTTGCCACCCATATGCTGGAGTCCAGCGGCGATCTACGCGGCGTGCAGGAACTCCTGGGGCATGCTAACCTTTCCACCACACAAATCTATACCCATCTTGATTTTCAACACCTTGCCTCGGTGTATGACGCAGCGCATCCACGCGCCAAACGGGGGAAATAATGCGATTTTACCGGCCCAGGGGCCATATCTCGGCTATCACTTTTGATCTCGACGACACGCTTTACGATAACCGCCCGGTTATTCTGCGAACTGAGCAAGAATCCCTGTTGTTTGTTCAACAATATCATCCGTCTCTGAATGCGCTGGAAAACACGGACTTGAAACGCATTCGCCAGTCGCTGCTGCTCACAGAACCGGAGATCTACCACGATGTGACCGAATGGCGCCGTCGTGCGGTCGAACGCGCCATGCTGGATGCGGGGCTAACGGCGGATGAGGCGGCAGAAGGGGCACAAGCCGCAATGCAGCATTTCGCGAAATGGCGTAGCCGTGTTGATGTGCCGCAAGAGACCCATGAAACCCTGGCGAAACTAGCTGAAAAATGGCCGCTGGTCGCGATCACCAACGGCAACGCGCAACCGGCGTTGTTCGGCCTGGCCGATTACTTTGAGTTTGTGCTGCGCGCGGGTCCTGACGGACGTGCGAAGCCATTTAACGATATGTACCACCTTGCGGCGGAACGCCTGAACATTCCGCTGGGTGAAATTCTGCACGTCGGGGATGATCTGACGACCGATGTCGCCGGCGCCATTCGCTGTGGTATGCAGGCCTGCTGGATCAAACCGGAAGGGGCTGACCTGTTGACGGCTTCTGATAGCCGATTGCTGCCACATCTGGAGATTTCGCGGTTGGCATCCCTCACCACGCTGATATAATCACCACAAGTTCTGTATAAATTCCCAGGGTTTCTTCGCGTCATCCTTTGGCCCGCAGGTGCGTTTAGCGCCCTGCGGATCGTGGTTATTGCGCGTAGTGGCCCCATACTTATTTTCGTGCGGCGGTGCCAATGGACGTTTCTTACCTGCTCGACAGCCTTAATGACAAACAGCGTGACGCGGTTGCCGCGTCGCGTAGCAACATGCTGGTGCTGGCCGGGGCAGGCAGTGGCAAGACTCGCGTGCTGGTGCATCGCATCGCCTGGCTGATGACCGTGGAAAACTGCTCGCCCTATTCTATTATGGCGGTGACATTTACCAACAAAGCCGCGGCGGAAATGCGCCACCGTATCGGTCAACTCATGGGGACCAGCCAGGGTGGTATGTGGGTTGGTACTTTCCACGGGCTGGCGCACCGCCTGCTGCGTGCGCACCATATGGATGCCAATTTGCCGCAGGATTTCCAGATCCTCGACAGCGAAGACCAGTTGCGTTTGCTTAAGCGTCTGATCAAGGCGATGAACCTGGATGAGAAGCAGTGGCCGCCGCGTCAGGCCATGTGGTACATCAATGGCCAGAAAGACGAAGGCATTCGTCCGCACCATATTCAAAGCTACGGTAACCCGGTCGAACAGACCTGGCAGAAGGTTTACCAGGCTTACCAGGAAGCCTGTGATCGCGCCGGACTGGTGGACTTCGCCGAACTGCTGCTGCGCGCGCACGAATTGTGGCTCAATAAGCCGCATATCCTGCAGCACTACCGCGAGCGCTTCACCAATATCCTGGTGGATGAATTCCAGGATACCAACAACATTCAGTATGCCTGGATCCGCCTGCTGGCAGGCGACACCGGCAAAGTGATGATTGTTGGCGACGATGATCAGTCGATCTACGGCTGGCGCGGGGCACAGGTAGAAAATATCCAGCGCTTCCTTAACGATTTCCCCGGCGCGCAGACGATTCGCCTGGAGCAGAACTACCGCTCAACCAGCAATATCCTCAGCGCGGCGAACGCCCTGATCGAAAACAATAACGGTCGTCTGGGTAAAAACCTGTGGACTGACGGCGCCGATGGCGAGCCGATTTCACTCTACTGTGCTTTCAATGAACTCGATGAGGCACGTTTTGTTGTTAACCGTATTAAAACCTGGCAGGAGAGCGGCGGTGCGCTGGAGCACTGTGCCATTCTCTATCGTAGTAACGCCCAGTCACGCGTGCTGGAAGAGGCGCTGTTACAGGCAAGCATGCCGTATCGTATTTATGGCGGGATGCGCTTCTTTGAACGCCAGGAAATCAAAGATGCGCTCTCCTATTTGCGCCTGATTGCAAACCGCAATGACGATGCCGCTTTTGAACGTGTGGTGAATACGCCGACGCGTGGGATTGGCGACAGAACACTGGATGTTGTGCGCCAGACTTCGCGCGATCGCCAGCTGACGCTGTGGCAGGCGACTCGCGAATTATTACAGGAAAAAGTACTGGCCGGTCGCGCGGCAAGTGCATTACAGCGCTTTATGGAGCTCATTGACGCGTTGGCACAGGAGACGGCCGATATGCCGTTACACGTACAAACGGACCGGGTGGTGAAAGATTCCGGCCTCTGGATGATGTACGAGCAGGAGAAAGGCGAGAAAGGCCAGACGCGTATTGAGAACTTAGAGGAACTGGTGACGGCAACCCGCCAGTTCAGCTACAACGAAGAAGACGAAGATCTCATGCCATTGCAGGCGTTTCTCTCCCATGCCGCGCTGGAGGCGGGCGAAGGGCAAGCAGATACCTGGCAGGATGCAGTACAACTGATGACACTGCACTCCGCCAAGGGACTGGAGTTCCCACAGGTGTTTATTGTCGGGATGGAAGAGGGGATGTTCCCCAGCCAGATGTCGCTGGATGAAGGCGGACGTCTGGAAGAGGAGCGTCGCCTGGCCTACGTTGGTGTGACTCGCGCTATGCAGAAACTGACGCTGACATATGCGGAAACCCGCCGTCTGTATGGTAAAGAAGCCTATCACCGTCCGTCGCGCTTTATCGGCGAGCTGCCGGAAAACTGTGTGGAAGAGGTACGTCTGCGCGCTACCGTCAGTCGTCCGGTCAGTCATCAACGTCTTGGCGCGCCGATTTCAGAGAACGATACGGGTTATAAGCTGGGCCAGCGTGTGCGTCATCCGAAGTTCGGCGAAGGGACAATTGTTAATCTTGAAGGCAGCGGCGAACACAGTCGTTTGCAGGTGGCGTTCCAGGGGCAGGGCATTAAATGGCTGGTGGCTGCCTATGCGCGCCTTGAAACAGTGTAACTTTCAGAAAAATATCATTATTTTGTAATATTCTGCTAGCCTTATACGCTGAGGGGGAAATATTACCCTTTAGCGTTTCGTTGCGTGTTGACGCCTCATTTTTGCTGGCGTAACATGCGCGCACGATCACGCTAAGAGGACATTCGCCTTGGACACACCCAGTAGATACTGGCTCAATTCCCTGTCATCCAGGAACAACTCCTAAGGCTATCTCCTTATGCTGATGGCCTTAGTGGTTGTCAGCGACCTGCTGTATTCCCGTCGCGCTGAGTCAGGCTGTTTAATGGTCTGAAACGCCAAATGTTTCTTGTGTGCCCAACCGAACTGTCCAGTCATTTTTGCATTGGGAGTCCCGGCTATGCTGAGCGCATTTCAACTGGAAAATAATCGTTTAACCCGTCTCGAAGCTGACGAAATAAAGCACCTCGCCAGTTCCGTCTGGGTTGATCTGGTCGAGCCGGACGATGACGAGCGAACCCGCGTGCAGTCTGAATTGGGGCAGAACCTGGCCACACGCCCGGAACTGGAAGACATCGAAGCGTCTGCGCGTTTTTTTGAAGATGAAGACGGCTTACACATTCACTCCTTCTTCTTCTTTGAAGATGCGGAAGACCACGCCGGTAACTCCACCGTGGCATTTACTATCCGCGAAGGTCGCCTGTTCACCCTGCGTGAGCGTGAGTTGCCGGCATTTCGTCTCTACCGCATGCGTGCCCGTAGTCAGGCAATGGTAGATGGCAACGCCTATGAATTACTGCTTGATCTTTTCGAGACCAAAATCGAACAGCTCGCCGATGAAATTGAAAACATCTATAGCGACCTGGAAAAACTGAGCCGTGTGATCATGGAAGGCCATCAGGGCGATGAATATGACGAAGCGCTGTCAACGCTGGCGGAGCTGGAAGATATCGGCTGGAAGGTGCGTCTGTGTCTGATGGATACCCAGCGTGCGCTGAACTTCCTGGTCCGTAAAGCACGTTTGCCAGGCGGCCAGCTGGAACAGGCCCGCGAAATCCTGCGCGATATCGAATCCCTGTTGCCGCATAACGAATCCCTGTTCCAGAAAGTGAACTTCCTGATGCAGGCGGCAATGGGCTTTATCAATATTGAGCAGAACCGGATCATCAAGATCTTCTCGGTCGTTTCTGTTGTCTTCCTGCCGCCGACGCTGGTGGCGTCCAGTTACGGGATGAACTTTGAGTTTATGCCTGAGCTGCACTGGAGTTTTGGCTACCCGGGCGCGATTGTCTTTATGATCCTCGCCGGGCTGGCGCCTTATCTCTACTTCAAACGTCGTAACTGGCTGTAAAGCTAAAATAAAAAGGTTCAGCCATTCTGCTGAACCTTTTTATTTACAAACCCCAGCTCTGAATACTCTTAGCGGATTTTTAATCCGCTGCCCCGCGCCCGTTGTGCATTTATATTCACCTTCAGATAAGTAAATAGCAGCATACACAACAATAGCGTGATAGGGCGTTTATCCAGATTGAAGGCAAGGGAAAGGTAGACAACTAGCCATTTCACCCGTGTATTTATCCTTGCCAGACAAAGATAAATACAGCGGGATTAAAATGTCCAAAGGCGGGTTGTAAGACGTTCGACATGCCTAAAGCAGATATCGTCGTCGAGGTTGTCGTGATTAGCCAGCTTTGCGACCTCAGCGATACGGAGTCCTGATGCCGCCTGTTTGCGGATTGTCATCCGCAACGAGAAAGGCCGAAGCGTCTGCCGCCCGATGCCGGGAATTATCGACCTCTGCGCTGAGTGTACAGTGCGTCCATCACGAATATAGCGAGAGCTACCCAAATAAACCCGAATGTCACCATTTTATCCATGCCCGGATGTTCGTCATAAAACGTCACCGCCAGCAGGAACATCAGCGTTGGGCCAATGTACTGGAAGAAACCCAGCGTCGACAGGCGCAGACGCATCGCCGCCCCGGTAAAGCACAGCAGAGGAACAGTGGTGACCACCCCGGCAGCCATCAAGAGCAAATTAAGCGACCAGCTATTTTGCGTCATATGGCTGGTAGCGCTGTTGGCAAACCCAAACAGCCAGATAGCCGCAACAGGGAGCAACCACAGTGTTTCCACCAGCATTCCGGTTTGCGCGTCGACGGCGATTTTTTTACGCAGTAGCCCATAGAAGGCGAAGCTAAAGGCCAGACCCAGCGAGATAATCGGCAAGGAACCGAAGGCCCATAACTGTACTAATACGCCACTGGCAGCCAGTATTACCGCCAGCCACTGCATGCGTCGGAAACGTTCACCAAGGAAGAGCATTCCCAGCAGGATATTAACCAGCGGGTTAATAAAATAGCCCAGGCTTGCTTCCAGGAGATGGTGGTTGTTAACTGACCAGATAAAGAGCAGCCAGTTTCCGCCAACGAGAACGGCGGATACCGCTAACAGAAAGATTTTCTTTGGCGTACGTAAAAGCTGTTTCACCTGCGACCACTGACGGCTGAGGCTTATCAGGGCGATCATAAAGAAGAAGGACCAGATAATTCGGTGAGTCAGAATTTCGTCGGCGGGAACAAACCATATGACTTTGAAATAGGCTGGCGCGACACCCCAAATAAAATAAGCGGCCAGAGCAAGTATCACTCCCAACCGCGTCTGTTTTGCATCCATCAGGAAAACTCTTTGCTGAAAAGTATCGACATTTTACCCGATTATTGCCGCTCAACCCACCATATAGGTTGCTGTAGCGCTGGCGATATAGAGCTGCTCTTCGTTATGTAGCTCAACACGGGCGACCGCAACTTTATTTCCAGCACGCAGTAGCGTACTGGTGGCGGTGAAGCGATTGCCTCGACCCGGGCGTAAATAGTCGACACGCAAATCAATGGTGCCCATTCGCGACAGACGAGCGCGCAATTCCTCTTCGGTGATGGTTTCATGGCGCGTCAGCGTGCTGCCAACGCACACCAGACCTGCGGCGACATCCAGCGCGGAGGCAATAACCCCGCCGTGTAAAATGCTCTGCGCCCAGTTTCCCACCATCATGGGCTGATTATTGAAGCTGAGTTGGGCAAAATCCTTCTCGTAGCGAGTAAGCTCCAGACCCAGCGCGCGATTGAAGGGCATATGGTAGACGAAAATCTCACCCACCAGTTTTAATGCGGATTCTGCTGTGAGGACGGCAGACATAGTGGCTCTTCCGTTAGGTTAATGAAATGTTGATTTTATGCCTCTAAATTGTTGAATTCCAGTTTAAGAAAGGATACCTGCGCAGCGTCTCAATAAATATGTAGAATAGATGTTGTAAAAATATTCAGTTCATCAACATTGTTCAGGGGAAGAAAACCGATGCGGACGTTTCTGGGTTGGTTTGTGGCATTGTGTGCGCTGCCTTTTGCGGCTTTTGCGCAGGAAGCGACAGTAAAAGAAGTTCATGATGCGCCAGCTGTGCGCGGTAGTATTATCGCGAATATGCTGCAGGAGCATGATAATCCGTTCACGCTCTATCCGTACGAATCGAACTACCTGCTTTATACCTACACCAGCGACATGAACAAGGAAGCCATTCGTTCGTATAGCTGGTCTGATGAAGCGCGTAAGGATGAAGTAAAATTCCAGCTCAGCCTGGCATTCCCTCTGTGGCGCGGAATACTCGGTCCGAATTCCGTGTTGGGCGCTTCCTATACACAAAAATCGTGGTGGCAGCTTTCTAATACGAAGGAGCCGGCTTCTTCGCCATTTCGTGAAACTAACTATGAACCTCAAATGTTTCTCGGTTTCGCCACCGATTACAGCTTTGCGGGCTGGACGTTGCGCGATATTGAGTTTGGCTTTAACCATGACTCCAATGGCCGTTCTGATCCCACATCGCGTAGCTGGAACCGCCTCTATACGCGTTTGATGGCGCAAAACGGCAACTGGCTGGTGGAAGTAAAACCCTGGTATGTTGTGGGGAACACCGACGATAACCCGGATATCACTAAATATCTGGGCCACTATCAACTGCGCGTCGGTTACCAGTATGGCGATGCCATTTTCAGCGTCAAAGGACAGTACAACTGGAACACTGGCTACGGTGGTGCAGAGGTCGGCGTAAGCTATCCGATTACCAAACATGTCCGCTTCTACACCCAGGTGTACAGCGGTTATGGCGAGTCGTTAATTGACTACAATTTCAATCAGACGCGTGTCGGTGTCGGCGTTATGCTTAACGATCTGTTTTAAGCATTGCAGTTTCATGAGCAGGCGCTGAAAATAGCGCCTGTTTTATTTTGTCGAGTGGAGTACATGTGGCGCAGGCGGAAGTATTGAATCTGGAATCGACAGCCCTGGAAGTTTTACGGGAAACCTTCGGCTACCAGCAGTTCCGTCCGGGTCAGCAACATATCATTGATACCGTGCTCGGCGGCCGCGACTGTCTGGTTGTCATGCCTACCGGTGGCGGCAAATCGCTCTGTTATCAAATTCCGGCACTGATTCTGCCCGGTCTTACGGTGGTGGTATCGCCGCTGATCTCCCTGATGAAAGATCAGGTTGATCAGTTACTGGCGAATGGCGTGTCCGCGGCCTGCCTGAACTCAACCCAAAGTCGTGAACAGCAGCTTGAGGTGATGGCTGGCTGCCGCACCGGACAAATCCGTCTGCTTTATATTGCTCCCGAGCGGCTGATGCTTGATAACTTCCTTGAGCAACTGACGCACTGGAATCCGGTACTGCTGGCGGTCGATGAAGCGCACTGTATCTCGCAGTGGGGTCATGATTTCCGCCCGGAATATGCCGCACTCGGCCAGCTTCGTCAGTATCTGCCGTCTGTGCCTTTTATGGCATTGACCGCCACGGCGGATGACACCACACGTCGCGATATTGAACGTCTGCTGGGATTGAACGATCCGCTGATTCAGATCAGCAGTTTTGACCGCCCCAATATCCGCTATATGCTGATGGAGAAATTCAAACCGCTCGATCAGCTTCTACGCTACGTACATGACCAGCGCGGCAAGTCCGGAATTATATACTGCAACAGCCGGGCGAAAGTGGAAGACACTGCCGCTCGCCTGCAAAGCCGGGGCTTTAGCGCTGCGGCGTATCATGCCGGGCTGGAAAACGAGGTACGCGCCAGCGTGCAGGAGAAGTTCCAGCGCGACGATCTGCAAATCGTGGTCGCGACCGTCGCGTTCGGCATGGGGATCAACAAACCCAACGTGCGATTTGTGGTTCACTTTGACATTCCACGTAATATCGAGTCTTACTACCAGGAAACTGGTCGTGCCGGGCGTGATGGTCTGCCCGCCGAGGCGATGCTGTTTTACGCGCCGGAAGATATGGCCTGGCTGCGTCGTTGTCTTGAAGAAAAACCCCCCGGACAGTTGCAGGACATTGAGCGCCATAAGCTCAATGCGATGGGAGCGTTTGCCGAAGCGCAAACCTGCCGCCGCCTGGTCTTGCTCAATTACTTTGGCGAAGGGCGCCAGGAAGCTTGCGGTAACTGCGATATTTGCCTTGATCCACCACGTCAGTATGACGGACTAAAAGATGCGCAGAAGGCACTTTCCGCTATCTATCGGGTGAATCAGCGTTTCGGTATGGGCTATGTGGTAGAAGTGCTGCGGGGCGCCAACAGCCAGCGTATCCGCGACCTTGGTCATGACAAACTGCCGGTCTACGGTATTGGCCGTGAGCAGAGCCATGAGCATTGGGTAAGTGTGATCCGCCAGCTTATTCATTTAGGCCTGGTCACGCAAAACATTGCGCAGCACTCCGCATTACAACTGACCGAAGCCGCTCGCCCGGTGCTGCGTGCCGAAGTACCGCTCCAGTTGGCTGTACCGCGCATGGTGGCCCTGAAATCCCGCGTGATGCAAAAGGCGGCGGTCGGCAACTATGACCGCAAACTCTTTGCGAAGCTACGCAAATTGCGTAAAGCGATTGCCGATGAAAATAACGTGCCGCCGTACGTGGTATTCAATGACGCAACGCTGATAGAGATGGCCGAACAGATGCCCATTACGCCAGGCGAAATGCTCGGTGTTAACGGTGTTGGGGTTCGTAAGCTTGAGCGCTTTGGCCAGGAGTTTATGGCGCTGATTCGTGCCCATGTTGATGGTGATGATGAGTAGTCAGCACGGACGAAAAGTGCCAGGATAGTGACTCACTTTATTATTTTCCCGCGAGTTAACCATGTTAATGCTGTTTTTCACCGTCGCCCTGGTGCACATTGTTGCCCTGATGAGCCCCGGTCCGGATTTCTTCTTTGTGTCGCAAACTGCCGTCAGCCGCTCCCGCAAAGAGGCGATGATGGGTGTGCTCGGGATTACCACTGGCGTGATGGTGTGGGCAGGCGTTGCTCTGCTTGGTCTTAACCTGATCCTCGAAAAAATGGCGTGGCTGCACAGTATTATCATGGTCGGCGGCGGCCTGTACCTGTGCTGGATGGGTTACCAGATGCTGCGTGGCGCGCTGAAAAAAGAAGAGAAAAAAGCCGATGCGCCGCAGATTGAACTGGCAACCAGCAGCGGTCGAAGCTTTATGAAGGGGCTTCTGACGAACCTTGCGAATCCAAAAGCGATTATCTATTTCGGTTCGGTGTTTTCACTGTTTGTCGGCGACAGCGTGGGCGCAGGTGCGCGCTGGGGGATCTTTATGCTGATCACGCTGGAAACCTTCGCCTGGTTTACCGTGGTGGCAAGTCTGTTTGCCTTACCGGCGATGCGCCGTGGTTATCAGCGTCTGGCGAAGTGGATTGATGGTTTTGCCGGTGCGCTGTTCGCAGGTTTCGGCATCCATCTGATTATTTCGCGCTGAGGGTTATACCGGATGGCGCCTACCATCCGGCCATATGCCCGGTGGCGCGACCGCTGGCCGGGGCTACGATGATAGACAGGATAAGGCGTTCACGCGGACGACATTACCGTCACCTCAGGCATGTCTTGCCGATGCCAGTAGCGCTCCCACCAGCATAAACAACGAACCAAACACCTTATTCAACGCTTTCATCTGGCGCGGACCTTTAATCCATGCGGCAATACGTTGCGCCAGCGTCGCATAGCCAATCATCACGATAATATCCACAACGATAGTGGTTACGCCGAGTACCACGTACTGCATCACCTGCGGCTGATTTGGCACAATAAATTGCGGGAACAGTGCGGCCAGAAAAACGATGCTTTTGGGGTTCGTCAGGTTGACGAAAACCGCGCGTTTAAACAGACGTGTACGTGATTGCGTATGTGCAAGGGTGTTGAGATCTATCGCCCCCGCAGCGCGCCACTGCTGGATACCGAGCCAAATCAGATAAGCAGCCCCGGCCCATTTCAGCACTTCAAATGCCAGTACCGAGCGTGAGAAGAGGGTACCCAGACCCACGCCGACCAGCACAATGTGAATGCCTAAGCCGGTTTGTAGCCCGGCAATGGACGCCGCAGCGCCGCGATAACCGTGGCTTATCGAGGTGGTCATGGTATTAATCGCGCCGGAGCCGGGTGATAAGCTGAGAATGATCGATGTCAGCAGATAAGCGAACCACCACTCGAAGGTCATGAGAAACTCCCTGATTGTCTGTTTTTATGCCACAATACGCTATTGTTAGCGGAATTAGCTACAGGTCACAAAAACGTTTTTGTTGCGCAAGTGAGGGCGTAGCCAATGTTCCGGCGAAACAAGGAGTGGGAAACCAGAGAAAGCGCGTTTGCCGCCTTTGCCACTGGCCCGTTAACCGACTTCTGGCGGCAACGGGAAGAGGCAGAATTTACCGGTGTGGATAATGTCCCGGTGCGCTTTGTCCGTTTCCATGCCGCCAGGCATGACAGGGTTATCGTGGTTTGCCCGGGTCGAATTGAAAGCTACGTGAAGTATGCTGAACTGGCGTATGACCTCTTCCATCTCGGCTTTGATGTGCTCATCATCGACCACCGCGGTCAGGGGCGTTCCGGTCGCTTGCTGGAAGATTCTCATCGCGGCCATGTGGTCAATTTCAGTGATTATGTTGATGATCTGACGGCGTTCTGGGAACAGGAGGTAGCTCCCGGCCCGTGGCGTAAGCGTTATATTCTGGCCCATTCGATGGGAGGAGCGATTGCCACGCTCTTTGTGCAACGCTATCCACAGGCCAACTGTGATGCCATCGCCCTCTGCGCGCCGATGTTCGGCATTATTATCCATCTGCCGGACTGGATGGTGCGTCCGCTGCTGGACTGGGCGGAAGGTTACCCGCGTATTCGCGAGAATTATGCCATTGGCACCGGTCGCTGGCATGCACTGCCCTTTGCGATTAACACGCTGACCCACAGCCGCGAACGCTATCGGCGCAATCTTCGTTTTTACGCCGACGAACCTCAACTGCGCGTGGGAGGCCCAACCTGGCACTGGGTGCGGGAAGGCATCCTGGCCGGGGAGCAGGTGCTGGCAGGTGCCGCATCAGATACTTCGCCCATGTTAATTATTCAGGCAGAAGAAGAGCGTGTTGTTGATAACCGCATGCACGATCGCTTTTGTGAAATGCGCGCCGCGGCGGGCCATCCCTGCGAAGGGGGGAAGCCGCTTGTCATCAAGGGCGCGTACCATGAGATCCTCTTTGAAGAGGACGCCATGCGCTCAGTCGCGCTCAACGCTATCGTCGATTTTTTCGATCGGTATAACTAAATGAATTATTGAGGTTAACGTTTCCTATGTATCAGGTTGTTGCGTCTGATTTAGACGGCACATTGCTCTCCCCCGACCACACACTCTCCCCATACGCGAAAGAAACGTTGAAGCTGCTCACCGGGCGCGGAGTGAACTTCGTTTTCGCGACGGGTCGCCATCACGTGGATGTCGGGCAAATCCGCGATAATCTGGGGATCAAGGCATACATGATCACCTCTAACGGCGCGCGTGTTCACGATACCGATGGCAATCTGGTGTTCACTCATAACCTGGATCGGGATATTGCCAGCGATCTGTTTGGCGTGGTGCATAACAACCCGGACATCATCACTAATGTGTATCGCGATGATGAGTGGTTTATGAACCGCCACCGCCCGGATGAAATGCGTTTCTTCAAAGAGGCGATTTTCCAGTATTCCCTGTATGAGCCGGGCATGCTGGAGCCTGAGGGTATCAGCAAAGTCTTCTTTACCTGCGAAACCCACGAACAATTGCTGCCGCTGGAGCAGGCGATTAATGCCCGCTGGGGCGATCGCGTGAATGTCAGTTTCTCGACGCTGACCTGCCTGGAAGTCATGGCCGGCGGTGTGTCGAAAGGGCACGCGCTGGAAGCTGTTTCGAAAGCGCTCGGTTACAGTCTGCAAGAGTGCATTGCGTTTGGCGATGGCATGAATGATGCGGAAATGCTCTCCATGGCCGGTAAAGGTTGCATTATGGGTAATGCGCATCAGCGCCTGAAGGATTTGCATCCGGAACTGGAAGTCATTGGCACCAACGCCGATAACGCCGTGCCGAATTACCTGCGTAAACTCTATCTGAGCTGATCTAATGGTCGTTTATTGACCAGTTGTCAACTTAATACTTCGCTACAATGAGTGTTCCTTATCCTGAGAGACATTCATTGTGGCGTTACTCATCATCACCACCATCCTGTGGGCCTTTTCCTTTAGCCTGATTGGCGAGTATCTTGCCGGGCACGTCGACAGCTATTTTTCGGTGCTGATGCGCGTGGGGCTGGCGGCTCTGGTTTTCTTACCGTTCCTGCGCCCCCGTGGACAGACGCTTAAAACGATCCTGCTCTATATGCTGGTGGGGGCGATGCAGCTTGGCATCATGTACCTGTTCAGCTTCCGTGCTTACCTCTATTTGAGCGTGTCGGAATTCCTGCTATTCACCGTTTTGACGCCGCTTTATATCACGCTGATTTATGATCTTCTCAGCAAGCGGCGCTTACGCTGGGGCTACGCCCTCAGCGCGCTACTGGCGGTAGTTGGCGCGGCGATTATCCGCTATGACAAAGTCAGCGATCACTTCTGGACGGGCCTGATGTTTGTGCAGCTCGCCAATATCAGTTTTGCCATTGGCATGGTGGGGTATAAGCGTCTGATGGAAACGCGCCCGATGCCGCAGCACAACGCATTTGCGTGGTTTTATCTTGGTGCCGCTATCGTGGCTGTTATCGCCTGGTTCCTGCTGGGGAATGCGCAAAAACTGCCGACCACCAACCTGCAATGGGGCATTCTGGTGTGGCTGGGAGTAGTGGCTTCCGGGCTGGGCTATTTTATGTGGAACTACGGGGCTACGCAGGTGGATGCCGGTACGCTTGGCATCATGAATAACGTACATGTCCCGGCCGGGCTGCTGGTTAACCTTGCCATTTGGCAGGAGCAGCCGCACTGGCCGAGTTTTATCATTGGTGGGACGGTGATACTGGCCTCGCTATGGGTCCATCGGCGCTGGGTCGCTCCGCGCTCCGCACAAAGGGCAGATGGTCGCACGCGTGGTTCCGCGCTGAGCGAATAAATGCCTCGGTGACTGGCTGGCGCTGCTCGCCATCGCGTACAGCAGCGTACAACCGGCTCCATAATCCCTCGCCCAGGGTTTTGGTCACCACCAGACCCTGGCGTTCAAAACTTTCTACTACCCAGTGCGGCAGGGCGGCTATGCCCATCCGCGCCGCCACCATCTGAATCAACAGCAGCGTATTGTCCACGCTTTTAAGCTGCGGGCTGATGCCTGCCGGTTGCAGAAAATGACGCCAGATATCAAGGCGGCTACGCTGCACCGGATAAATCAGTAATGTCTCTGTAGCCAGATCTTCCGGGGTGATCCGTGTGCGTGAGGCCAGTGGGTGATCCGGGGAGAGTACCAGACGCACTTCAAAATCAAACATCGGCGAATAGTGCAAACCGCTGCGCGGCAGGATGTCAGAGGTCATCACCAGATCCAGCTCGCCCTGCGAAAGAGCGGGTTGCGGGTCGAAGGTGACGCCCGATTTAAAATCCATTTCCACATGTGGCCATTGGGTGCGGAAACTCTCCAGCGCCGGGGTCAGCCACTGAATACAGCTATGGCATTCAATCGCGATTCGCAGGCGGGTCTGTTGCGGCTCATTGCAGGCCTGTAATGCGCTGCTGATTTGCGGCAGTACCTGATTCGCCAGTTGCAGCAGGATTTCTCCTTGCGGCGTAAAGCGTAGAGGCTGGCTTTTGCGCACAAAGAGCCGAAAGCCAAGGCGCTGTTCCAGATCGCTGAACTGGTGGGAAAGTGCGGATTGCGTCTGATGCAATGCCGCCGCCGCGGCAGCCAGCGACCCGCAGTTCCGTAACGCCTGTAGCGTTTTCAGATGTTTAATTTCGATCATGAAAGTCCTTCACTTCGGCATGACAAATTTGCGCTTGAGGAATATACAGTAACCGCCAAATATGGATGTGTAAACATCTGGACGTCCAAAATCCTTCGTCTTTTAAATTTATGGTGCGTTGGCTGCGTTTACTCGCCCCGGTCACTTACCCCAGTAAGCAGCCGGGGATGAGCAACCTGGCAGCCTTCCCTGAATTCAAAATCCATAGGCTTTACATATAATTAGAGGAAGTAAAATGACAATACTGAATCACACCCTCGGTTTTCCTCGCGTTGGCCTGCGTCGCGAGCTGAAAAAAGCGCAAGAAAGTTACTGGGCGGGTAACTCCTCCCGTGAAGAGCTGCTGGCGACAGGGCGCGAACTGCGTGCTCGCCACTGGGATCAGCAAAAAGCGGCGGGCATCGATCTGCTGCCGGTGGGGGATTTCGCCTGGTACGACCATGTTCTGACCACCAGCCTGCTGCTCGGCAACGTCCCGGCTCGTCATCAGAACAGCGACGGCTCCGTCGATATCGACACCCTGTTTCGCATAGGTCGTGGCCGCGCACCCACCGGTGAACCGGCGGCAGCGGCGGAAATGACTAAATGGTTCAACACCAACTATCACTATATGGTGCCGGAGTTCGTGAAAGGTCAGCAGTTCAAACTGACCTGGACGCAACTGCTGGATGAAGTGGATGAGGCGCTGGCGCTGGGCCACAAGGTGAAGCCTGTCCTGCTGGGGCCAGTGACGTACCTGTGGCTGGGGAAAGTGAAAGGTGAGCCGTTTGACCGCCTGAGCCTGCTCAATGACATCCTGCCGGTCTACCAGCAGGTGCTGGCTGAGCTGGCAAAACGCGGCATCGGGTGGGTACAGATCGACGAACCCGCGCTGGTACTTGAGCTGCCACAAGAATGGCTGGATGCCTTCAGACCGGCTTATGACGCACTTACAGGCCAGGTGAAACTGCTGTTGACCACCTATTTCGAAGGTGTGACGCCGAACCTCGACACCATTATCACGCTGCCAGTGCAGGGTCTGCACGTTGATCTGATTCACGGTAAAGATGACGTTGCTGAACTGCACGCACGCCTGCCCGCTGACTGGCTGCTCTCGGCAGGGCTGGTGAACGGTCGTAACGTCTGGCGTGCCGATTTGAGCGCGAAATATGCACAGATTAAAGCGGTGGCAGGGCAACGCCCGTTGTGGGTAGCCTCTTCGTGTTCCCTGCTGCACAGCCCGATTGATCTGAGCGTGGAGACGCGTCTCGATGCGGAGGTGAAGAGCTGGTTTGCCTTCGCTCTGCAAAAATGTGAAGAGTTGGCGCTATTGCGTGATGCGCTGAACAGCGGAGATACCACTGCAATTGAGGCATGGAGCGCCCCGATTCAGGCGCGCCGCCACTCAACCCGTGTGCACAATACCGCTGTTGCGCAGCGTCTTGCAGCTATAACTGCAGAGGACAGCCAGCGTACCAGCACTTATGAAGAGCGTGCCAAAGCACAGCGCGCCCGCTTTAACCTGCCCGCATGGCCGACGACGACCATCGGCTCCTTCCCGCAGACCACCGAGATCCGTGGTCTGCGCCTGGACTTTAAAAAGGGCAATCTGGATGCGAACAACTACCGTACCGGTATCGCTGAACACATCAGGCAGGCGATTGTAGAGCAGGAGCATTTAGGCCTGGACGTGCTGGTCCACGGTGAGGCCGAGCGTAACGATATGGTGGAATACTTTGGCGAGCATCTCGACGGTTTTGTCTTTACCCAGAACGGTTGGGTGCAGAGCTACGGCTCCCGCTGCGTGAAGCCGCCGGTGGTGATTGGCGATGTCAGCCGACCGGAAGCGATCACCGTGGAGTGGGCGAAGTACGCCCAGTCACTCACCAACAAGCCGGTAAAAGGCATGCTGACAGGACCGGTGACGATTCTGTGCTGGTCCTTCCCGCGTGAAGACGTGAGCCGGGAAACCATCGCCAGACAGATTGCGCTGGCGCTGCGCGATGAAGTAGCAGATCTGGAAGCCGCCGGTATTGGCATCATCCAGATTGACGAACCGGCCCTGCGTGAAGGGCTGCCGCTGCGCCGTCGCGACTGGGATGCGTATCTGGAGTGGGGCGTGGAGGCTTTTCGCATCAGTGCGGCCGTGGTGAGAGATGACACCCAGATCCACACCCACATGTGTTATTGCGAGTTTAACGACATCATGGATTCCATCGCTGCGCTGGATGCCGATGTGATCACTATTGAGACTTCGCGTTCTGATATGGAACTACTGGAGTCGTTCAAAGAGTTCGATTATCCGAATGAAATCGGGCCGGGCGTATATGACATTCACTCGCCGAACGTACCGAGCGTGGAGTGGATCGAAGCCTTACTGAAAAAAGCGGCGCAGCGTGTTCCGGCTGAGCGTCTGTGGGTGAACCCGGACTGCGGCCTGAAAACGCGCGGCTGGCCAGAGACCCGCGCCGCGCTGGCAAACATGGTAAAAGCGGCGCAGAACCTGCGCCAGGCGTAATGCTCAGCACACCGTCCGGTCAGGATGGTGCGCTATTCCTCTTCCCGACACAGCCACTGTGTACGGCGCTGTGTCAGCAAGTCGCGCTGGCGGCCTGTGGGGGCTCTGTCGCTCACCACATAATGAAAGTCGCCGATATCGCCGTTGCGGCACATCGCCCGGCGGCCAAACTTGGTGCTGTCGACCACCAGCACATTGACTTCCGCGCTGGCGACCAGCGCCTGACGTGCCACCACCTCTTCGTCGTTGAAATCATATAACTCACCCTCTTCGCCAATGCCGCCGACAGACACCACGCCGATATCCACGCGATAACGGCGAAAGAAGGTCAGAGCGTCACTGCCGATCACATCCAGATCGCGCTTACGCACACGACCGCCTGCGACAGTCAGTGCGCAACCAGGGAGCAGACTAAGCGGGGTGGCGGCGTGCAGGTTATTGGTACACACCGCCAGACGGATATCGTCCGGCAGGGCACGCGCTACCATTTCCACCGTGGTGCCGGTACCGAGAAAGCAGCTTTGCGCCTCGCTGAGTAACTGCGCGACCCGTTCGCCAATCCAGCGTTTGCCGTTAACGTTGACGATCTCGCGCTGTTGATAACCAATATTTTCGCGAGCGAAAGGGGCGACCATGCCATGACGGCGCAATAACAGCCCTTGCGCGGTGAGTTCACGCAAATCGCTGCGCACGGTTTGCAGCGAGACGCCGAAATAGTGCGCCAGTTGTTCAATGCTACTCTCACCGTGCTCTGTCACGATGGCGACAATCGCGCTGCGACGTGCTTCTGGAGTCATATTTGCATCCGGCAGTGGGGATTTGCGCTCATGCTATCCGGCGAATATGAAATTATTACTACGAAAAAAACGGGTCATATTTCTGTCAGATTCCCTTGTTTTAATCGTCACAACGAAAACCAAGGGGACGAAACCATGAGTAAGAAAATTGCGCTGGCAGCGGCTTTGCTGGCTTTCATGAGTGGTAGCGCTTTCGCAAAATCCACTCTGACGCTTTATACCAGCCAGCCAACCGAAGACGCGCAAATGACGGTGAGCGCTTTTGAACAGGCGCACCCGGACGTCGAAGTAAAATGGATTCGCGATGGGACCGCAAAGCTGATTGCCCGTATGCAGGCCGAAATTTCTGCCGGTGGCGCCAGCCCGGATGTCTTACTCATTGCTGATAGCGTGTCGATGGAGTCTCTGAAACAGCAAAATCTGCTGACGGCTTACAAATCACCGCAGGCCAGCCGCTACGATGCACAGTTGTATGATAAAGATGGTTACTACTACGGCACGAAACTTATCACCACGGGCATTGCGTATCACAGCAAAGCCCCGGTGAAGCCAGAATCCTGGCAGGATCTGCTCAAGCCTGAGCTGAAAAACATGACCACCTTACCAAGCCCGCTCTATTCCGGCGCCGCGCAGATTCATATGGCGACGTTAATGAATGATCCGCAACTGGGCTGGCAGTATTACGAGAAACTGAAAGAAAACGGCGCGATGCCGCAGAGTGGTAATGGCGGCGTGATGAGTGCTATCACCTCCGGCAGCAAAGCCTACGGCGTACTGGTGGATTACATGGCGATCCGCGAGAAAGCCAAAGGCGCGCCGATTGAGTTCGTCTTCCCGAAAGAGGGTGTCAGCATCGTCACCGAGCCGGTTGCCATGATGAAAGGGGCGAAAAACCCTGAGGGTGCGAAAGCCTTCATTGATTTTGTCCTCTCCGCAGACGGGCAGAAGCTGGTGCTCAAACAGGGCTACCTGACGGCGGACGCCAGTTTGCCGGTTCCGCAGGGTTTCCCGGCGCGTGACACCATTAAACTGATGCCATACGACCCGGCAAAAGCGCTGGCTGATACCGAAGCAAACAAAAAGCGTTTTGCCGATCTGTTCGGGAACCGCTAAGTCATGACGGACATGACACTGAATCAGTCTGCCGCCAGCAGCCCGCCGAAAGGGCTGCTATGGCTTTTACTCGCGCTGATCGCTTTGCTGAGCCTGCTTCCCAGCCTGCGACTGCTTTTTTCCGCCCTCTTTGACTGGCAGCAAGGTAGCCACAGTAGCCTGTGGCGAGTGTTGAGCAGTGAATCCACCTGGGTTGCGCTGTACAACAGTCTCTATACCAGCGGCCTGGGCACGGTGCTGTCGCTGCTGTTGGGCAGTTTTTTTGCCTTTTGCCTGGCCCTGACCGATATTCGCGGCAAGCGGATTTGGGTCTTTTTGTTCATGTTGCCGATGATGATCCCCCCGCAGGTCACCGCCCTGAGCTGGCTGCAGCTGTTTGGCCCCAGCAGCATTTTGCTCAACAGTATCGGGCTTGCGCCGGGGTTTGGCAGTAGCAATCCTCTTTATTCGCCGGAAGGCATAGCGCTGTTGCTTGGGATCCAGCATGCACCGCTGGTCTTTCTGGCCCTGCGCACGCAGTTACAGTGCCTGCCAAAAGAGCAAATAGAAGCCGCGCGTCTGAATGGCGCGTCGTTGTGGCGGGTATTTATTGATATCGTATTGCCGCTATGCCGCACCGCGCTGTGGGCCGGAGCGGCGATTGCGTTTGTCTCCGCACTGGGTAACTTCGGTATTCCCGCCATGCTCGGTATACCCATTTCCTATTTCGTTCTGCCGATTCAGATTTACCAGACGCTCTCCAGCTTTGGTCCGTCGATGCTAAATGACGTTGCGGCGCTGTCTGTGCTGATGGGCATTCTCGCCATTGGTATCGTGACCTTGCAGGGCGTTATGCAGCGCCGCCATGCTTTACCGCTTATCGGAATGGCCGGGCGGGCGCTCAGTTTTCAGTTAGGCAAATGGCGACTGGCGACCGAAGTGCTGCTGGGGATGGTGTTATTCGCCATTCTGCTGGCACCGCTGCTGGCGTTGATTGCAACGTCACTGGTCCCCACCCTGGGCGTGCCGCTGAATGCCGATACGCTGACCTTTGCCGCCTGGGGAGCGATGTTTGATAACCAGAGCGCCACCTGGCGAGCACTTACTAACAGCATCACGCTTTCCGTGAGCGCCTCGCTGGTTTTGATGTTGCTGTGTCTGCCGCTGGCGTGGCTGCTGGTGCGTTTCCCCAGCCGCCCGCTACGGTGGTTGTACAGCGTTATTGATATTCCCTACACCCTGCCGGGCGTGGTGCTGGCAATTGCTTTTATTTTGCTGTTTGCCCGTCCGCTGCCGCTGGTGGGCATCAGCCTGAGCGGGACGCTGACCATCATTTTCCTCGCCTACCTTGCCCGCTTCCTGACGGTCTGCCTAAAGCCGGTGCATAACAGCATGCTGCAGCTCGATCCGGCGATGGAAGAGGCGGCAAGTCTGGCCGGTGCCAACTTCTCTCAGCGTCTACGCCATATTGTGCTGCCGTTGCTCGCTCCCGCCGCATTTGCCGGGGCGCTGCTGGTCTTTCTGACCGCCGTTAATGAACTGACCGTCTCGGCGCTATTGTGGAGCGCGGGCAAAGAGACGCTCGGCGTGGTGATTTTTAATCTCGACGAAAGCGGCAACAAGGTGCTGGCCTCGGCGATTTCCGTGTTAGTCGTGGGGCTGGTGGCCTGCGTCATGTTATTGCTGAGTAGTCTTGGCAAATATTTACCCAAAGGAGTTATCCCGTGGCAGAGCTAAAACTGGAACGGCTGAACAAGGTATTTGGTGAACAGGCTGTCGTGCGGGATCTGAACCTGACCATTCCAGAAGGGGCGTTCACCGCGCTGCTGGGGCCGAGTGGCTGCGGCAAAACCACCACACTGCGGATACTCGCCGGGCTTGAACATCTCTCCTCCGGACGTTTGTTGCTGGGGGATCGCCTGCTGGCAGACGCGCGGGTGCATATGCCGCCGGAGACCCGCGATATGGGAATGGTGTTTCAGTCTTATGCCCTCTGGCCACATATGACAGTGGCGGAAAACGTGGGTTATCCGCTGAAATTGCGCAAAGTGAATGGCGCTGCGCGCCAGAAGCAGGTGATGGAAGCGCTGGATGTGGTGGAACTTGGCGCTTATGCCGGGCGCTCGCCGCAGGAACTCAGCGGCGGTCAACGTCAGCGTGTGGCACTGGCCCGTTGCCTGGTGTCGGAACCGGAAGTGGTGTTACTGGATGAACCGCTGGCGAACCTTGACCGTCATCTGCGCGCCACCATGGAGCAGACGTTTCGCGAGTTTCACCGTCGTACCGGGGCGACATTCGTCTATGTCACCCATGATCAGGCCGAAGCGATGGCGCTGGCCAGCCATATTGCAGTGATGCATCAGGGGGAATTAATGCAGTGGGGTGCGCCGCAGACGCTGTATCAGCATCCACAAAATGCCTGGGTGGCCAGGTTTATCGGCAAAGGAAGCATTCTGTCGCTGGCGGCCCGGCACCCGGCATCGCAATTGGATAGTCTGCAACTGCATGAAGGTCTCGCGCCCGACACTACCCAGCCGCGTCAGCAGGTCCTGGTTCGTCCGGAACATGTCGTGGTGGGTGATACGGGCTTACAGGCAACGGTGGAAAGTTGCATTTTCCAGGGAGAACGCTACCTGCTGGAACTGCGTCTGCCGGACGGACAGCGCTTAAGTGCTTTCCATTCTTTACCGTTGCGAGAACAGCAGAGCACAGGCGTGCGCCTGATGCAGGGATGGTGCCTGGAGGCGGCGTGACGGTACAGATTGAGATTATCAGCGGGACAGGACATAAAGCTCCCGCAGCGATTCTGGTTTCTACGCCCCGGCAACGTATTTTACTGGATGCAGGCGGTGCGCTGGATCCGCATGCGGAACTCTGGCCAGTACCGGAAAAGATCGATGCGATCCTGTTAAGCCATGATCATGTCGATCATATTGGCGGTTTACATCGTCTTGCGCCGCACATTCCGGTTTATTGTACGCAGACCACGGCACAATCATTACCCGCTGGGCATAACGTCCACCCTATTGCGGTGCGTGGCCAATTCCGATTGGGCGACATAACGGTGACAACGGGCAGTTGCGGACACGCCTGGGGTGGGGTGTGGTTTCATCTTGATGTGGCAGGCGGCCTGTTTTATAGCGGCGATATCAGCATGGAATCGGCGCTGTTTCGCTTTGACACACCGCCGCCTGCACAGACAGCGCTGGTGGATGCGTCATACGGGCTCTATAACGTTTCGCAACGTCAGCAGTGGGATAAATTGCGCGAACGTCTGACGCTGCCTGTGCTGTGTCCGGTGCCGCCGTCAGGCCGGGCGGTGGAACTGGCGCTGCTGTTAGCGCGTGAGGGACGTACCGACATCGTACTTGATGCGCCTTGTCAGGAGATGCTCAGGCAAATGGCCGCGCATAATGACGGCAGTTTGCGCCAGGAGGTGGAGGCGGATTTGCAGCAGCTTTTGCGCACGCTTCCGGCGTTTTCCGCTCAGTCATCGCTGATACTGGCAGCAGATCCTGATGGGCAAAGTGGGATGGCGGGCGAACTGCGTCGACGCAAAGATTTCCATCACCGAACGCTGTTTACGGGTCATATGAATCGCCTTAATCATCAACAATGGCTGGCCGGTGATGTGGATTTTTGTCGCTGGAATGTGCATCCAACTCTCAATACCTTAATGTTGTTAGTGTCGATGCTAAAGTGCAGCAGGCTGGTGCCGATGTTTACTCATGTAGAGGACATTCAGCACTGGCAGTTCGCACCTGGATGTCACATCGTTACACAGAATATTTTGGGGGTGGAACTATGCCACTGATATGCAAACCCTTTGTTTTCGTTCGCCACGGCGAGACGCCGCTTAACCGCGATAAAGTGATTGGCGGGAGTACGGATGTGCCGCTGACCGACGAAGGGGAGCAGCAGGCGCGTTCCGCTGCACCCATTCTGGGCCGTTATGACTGGAATGGGGTGGCGGTGAGTTCGCTCAGGCGGGCTCAGCGTACCCTTGAACTGGCACTGCCTGGCGCGGAGCATGTTGTTATGCCGGATTTATGTGAACGCGACTGGGGCGAGCTGGAAAACCGTCCGCTGGCCGAGCTGACCCCCTATGAAAGCACGCCTCCTGGCGGCGAAAGCTGGGAGACGTTTTGCACCCGCGTCACGGATGCCCTTAACAGCCTGCTGGAAAAATATGACACGCCGTTGATTGTGGCGCATTCCGGTGTTTACCGGGTGATCCGTTACCACGCCTTCGGCACGCCTTATGGCGATCGCGTGGGTAACGCGGTGCCTATGTGGATCTCTCCCGGCGAAACGCCACAAGAGTGGCAGATTGTCCCACTGGCGGAACGCGATTAAGCGGCACGAGATACAAGAAGTGCTGCGGGCAACACAGGCCATATTTTCCTGTGTCGCACCGCATGGGCAGTATTAGCGTGATACGCCGCCGTAGCGGGCGAACCACTCCAGCATCCGGCGCCAGCCATCTTTGGCCGATTCTTCATGGTAGCTTGGACGATAATCGGCGTTAAACGCGTGCCCGGCATCAGGGTAAACAACGATCTCGGCGTGCGCGTTGGCGGCGCGTAACGCCTGACGCATTATGTCGACAGTCTCCAGAGAGATCCCGGTATCCTGCGCGCCATACAGACCAAGCACTGGCGCATTGAGGTCGGTGGCGATATCTACCGGATGTTTCGGTGAATTCAGTGATTTTTGTCCCACCAGTTTTCCATACCAGGCGACCGCTGCCTTCAGTTGCGGGTTATGCGCCGCGTACAGCCAGGCAATCCTTCCCCCCCAGCAAAAACCGGTCGCCAGCAGGCGATGGGCATCACCGCCGTTACGTGCCGCCCAGTTGGCAACATGGTCGAGGTCGGCCAGCACTTGCGCATCGGGTACCTTCATGACCAGTCCATCATAAAGGGTCTGAATATCGGCGAAATCATTCGGATCGCCCTGACGAAAATAGAGTTCCGGTGCCACGGCCAGATACCCTTCGAGGGCAAGGCGACGGCAAAGGTCGCGAATATGCTCATGTACGCCAAAGATTTCCTGAATCACCAGTACAACGGGCAGGGGATCTGAGGCATTTTTAGGCCGCGCATGGTAGGCAGGCATGCTGTCGCCCTGGCTTGGAATCGTGGTTTCGCCTGCGATGATGGCGTCTTCCGGGGTGTGTAGTGTGGTTGAAGCGTGAGGTGATGCCGCCGGTGCGAAGCCCGGTAATGTATTTGTTGTCATGGCGTTCTCCATACCCTTTATTTAGCGCTCCACTAACTATAGTCCGACAGAGCGCAAATCATCCTGTACGAAAAAGGCTATCTTTTGAGCAGGGCGAAAAGGTTGAATGTGTTAATGTGATGTTTATCACTATTTTATGGAAATGTTATGCAAACAAATTGCATCATGGCGATCTGAGTCACGAAATTAAGCGCATGCCTTCTGTAAAGTACCGTTTTGCTTCTTCTGACTAAACCTGATCACAGAGGAGTTTTTATGTCCAAGTCTGATGTTTTTCATCTCGGCCTCACCAAAAACGATTTACAAGGGGCTACGCTTGCCATCGTTCCGGGCGATCCAGAGCGTGTGGAAAAGATCGCCGCGCTGATGGATAAGCCGGTTAAGCTGGCATCTCATCGCGAGTTCACCTCCTGGCGCGCTGAACTGGATGGCAAAGCTGTCATTGTCTGCTCCACCGGTATCGGCGGCCCGTCAACCTCTATCGCTGTGGAAGAACTGGCCCAACTGGGTATCCGCACTTTCCTGCGTGTCGGTACGACAGGCGCTATTCAGCCAAACATTAACGTTGGCGATGTACTGGTGACTACCGCCTCCGTACGTCTGGACGGTGCAAGCCTGCATTTTGCGCCGATGGAATACCCGGCCGTGGCTGACTTCGAGTGCACCACCGCGCTGGTGGCTGCGGCGAAAGAGGTTGGGGCAACCACCCATATCGGCGTGACCGCCTCATCGGATACCTTCTATCCAGGCCAGGAACGTTATGACACCTTCTCTGGTCGCGTGGTGAGCCGTTTCAAAGGTTCTATGGAAGAGTGGCAGTCAATGGGCGTGATGAACTACGAAATGGAATCAGCAACATTGCTGACCATGTGCTCCAGCCAGGGCCTGCGTGCCGGGATGGTGGCGGGCGTTATCGTCAACCGTACTCAGCAGGAAATTCCAAACGCTGAGACCATGAAGCAAACGGAAAGCCATGCGGTGAAAATTGTGGTGGAAGCCGCGCGCCGTCTGCTGTAAAGGGTTCCTTGTGTATGAAGGCCGGCATGTCCGGCCTTTTGTTTATCTGCTGTTTCCAGAGGCGGGATTAATCCGTATTTCGCCCGCCTGCCACGTTTGCAGTTCACAATAAAAACAACCGATTCAATCCCGACACTTTCCGAACATGGGCTTAATGAACTGTTCAGCGGAAGGTTGAAACATAGGGCAATCTCGCCCAATCTGTTACACTTCACGAACATTTTCTTCAATAGCAGGCACTAAGATGGCGGAAGATTCAAAAGAGACGACGCACTTTGGTTTTCAGACCGTCGCCAAAGATCAAAAAGCCGAGATGGTGGCACATGTGTTCCACTCGGTGGCCGCAAAATATGATGTCATGAACGACTTAATGTCGATGGGCATTCACCGTTTGTGGAAACGTTTTATGATCGACTGTAGCGGCGTGCGTCGCGGACAAAAAGTTCTCGATTTGGCCGGGGGAACCGGCGACCTGACGGCTAAATTCTCTCGTCTGGTCGGCGAAACAGGTCAGGTTGTGCTGGCAGATATTAACGAGTCCATGCTCAAAATGGGCCGCGAAAAACTGCGCAATATCGGTGTTATCGGCAACGTCGAATATGTCCAGGCGAATGCCGAAGCGTTGCCGTTCCCGGACAACACCTTTGACTGCATCACCATCTCTTTTGGTTTGCGTAACGTCACTGAAAAAGAGAGCGCCCTGCGTTCCATGTACCGCGTTCTTAAACCGGGTGGACGCCTGCTGGTGCTGGAGTTTTCCAAACCGATTATTGAACCGCTGAGCAAAGTGTATGACGCCTACTCGTTCCATGTGCTGCCGCGCATCGGGCAACTGGTAGCCAGCGATGCGGAAAGTTACCGCTATCTGGCGGAATCCATCCGCATGCACCCGGATCAGGAAACCCTGAAAGCGATGATGCAGAGCGCGGGGTTTGAAAATGTCGATTACTACAACATGACCGCAGGCATTGTTGCGCTGCATCGTGGCTACAAGTTCTGACAGGAGTTCACATGCCTTTTAAGCCACTGGTGACTGCGGGTGTTGAGCGTGTGCTGAATACCTTTTTTTATCGCGAGCGGGCGCTTAAACCTGCCCGTCAGCGATTGCAGGGAAAAGTGTTGCGCATTGCGCTAAAAGAGTTTGCTTCGCCGCTGGTGCTGGCTTTTAGTGAACGCCAGGTCGATGTGCTGGGCGAATGGGAAGGCGAAGCTGATTGCACGGTAATTACCCAGCTTCGCGTTTTGCCCGGGCTGCGCGACAGAAAGCAGTTAACTGCGCTGATTCGCTCGGGCGAACTGGAAGTGCAGGGCGATATCCAGGTGGTGCAAAATCTTGTTGCGCTGATGGACCTGGCCGAATTCGATGTCGCGGAACTGCTGGCCCCTTATACCGGCGATGTCGCTGCTGAGGGGATTGGCAAGGCGCTGCGTAATGGCGTGTTTCTGGTGCGCCATGGCTTTGAGCGCCAGCAGCGCTATGTGGCAGAAGTTATTACCGAAGAATGGCGTCTGGCTCCAGGGGCACTGGAAGTGGCCTGGTTTGCGGAAGAAACAGCCGCTATGGAACGTGCGGTTGAGGCATTCAGCCAACGCCTGGATAAACTGGAGGGCAAATGACGCCAGGAGAAATACGGCGCCTCTATTTCATCATCCAGACCTTTTTGAGTTACGGCCTTGATGAGCTTATCCCTGTCATGCGTATTACGTTGCCGCTGCGACTCTGGCGACGCACGCTTTTCTGGATGCCCAACCGGCATAAAGAGAAAGCGCTTGGGGTACGCTTACGCCTGGCGCTACAGGAGTTAGGTCCGGTATGGATTAAATTCGGGCAAATGCTCTCTACCCGACGCGACCTCTTCCCCCCGCACATCGCCGATCAACTGGCCATGTTGCAGGACAAAGTGGCTCCTTTCGATGGCGTTCTTGCCAAACAACAGATTGAAAAAGCGATGGGCGGTCTGCCCGTTGATGCATGGTTTGATGATTTCGAGATTGAACCGCTGGCATCCGCCTCCATTGCCCAGGTTCATACCGCGCGGTTGAAAGAGAACGGCAAAGAGGTGGTCATTAAAGTTATCCGCCCGGACATTCTGCCGATTATCAAAGCGGACTTAAAATTGATTTACCGTCTGGCCGGTTGGGTGCCGCGTTTGCTGCCGGACGGGCGTCGTCTGCGCCCGCAAGAAGTGGTGCGCGAGTACGAAAAAACGTTGATCGACGAACTCGATTTACTCCGTGAATCGGCGAACGCTATCCAGCTGCGACGTAATTTCGAAGATAGCCCGATGCTCTATATCCCCGAAGTGTATCCGGACTACTGTAGCCAGAATATGATGGTGATGGAGCGCATCTACGGCATCCCTGTCTCCGATGTGGCGACACTGGAGAAAAACGGTACCAACATGAAATTGTTGGCTGAACGTGGTGTTCAGGTGTTCTTCACCCAGGTCTTTCGCGACAGTTTCTTTCATGCAGATATGCATCCGGGTAATATTTTCGTCAGCTTTGAACACCCGGAAAATCCACAGTATATCGGTATTGACTGCGGGATCGTCGGGTCGCTGAACAAAGAAGATAAGCGTTATCTTGCGGAAAACTTTATCGCTTTCTTCAATCGTGACTACCGTAAAGTGGCTGAGCTGCATGTTGATTCCGGCTGGGTGCCGCCGGATACCAACGTCGAAGATTTCGAGTTCGCCATTCGTACCGTGTGCGAACCGATTTTTGAAAAGCCGCTGGCGGAAATATCGTTTGGCCATGTGTTGCTGAACCTGTTTAACACCGCACGCCGCTTCAATATGGAAGTCCAGCCGCAGCTGGTACTGTTGCAGAAAACCCTGCTTTATATTGAAGGCGTGGGACGTCAGCTTTATCCGCAGCTGGATTTATGGAAAACGGCGAAGCCATTCCTGGAGTCGTGGATTAAAGATCAGGTGGGTATACCGGCGTTGTTAAAAGCGGTGAAAGAGAAAGGCCCCTTCTGGATCGAGAAAA
Organism: Phytobacter palmae; assembly: GCF_039409775.1. NCBI lineage: Bacteria > Pseudomonadati > Pseudomonadota > Gammaproteobacteria > Enterobacterales > Enterobacteriaceae > Phytobacter > Phytobacter palmae. The sequence goes on from NZ_JBCIVJ010000019.1 coordinate 76,147, forward strand.
TGCCAGAGCTTCCTGAACTGGTATACAACAGCTTGCGACAGGGTAAGCAATTGCAACATAGCGTCGACAGGATTGCGAACGAGTTGCAGACCCATCATGTGCGCCAGGGTCAATCCCGTTATCTGTTTGGCATCGGCGCGACGCTGATGGTGAGTGGAACCCTGTTGCTGATTAACCGACCGGAGTGGGGTTACTCGCCGGGTTGGTTAATGGCTATCGGTTTGTTAACCTGGATTGTCGGTTGGCGCAAAACTCGCTGATTTTCACATCGCCCCTGGGAGGCACGGTAACGTATACTGTGGCTTGTTTTCATCATCTCCTACAGAGGACTATGTATGGGTGGTATCAGTATTTGGCAGTTGTTGATTATTGCGGTTATCGTCGTGCTGCTGTTTGGAACGAAAAAACTCGGCTCTATCGGTTCCGATTTAGGTGCATCGATCAAAGGCTTTAAAAAGGCCATGAGCGATGATGACAAGCAAGACAAAGACAAATCTGCAGAGGATGCGGATTTCACTGCTAAATCTCTTGCTGATAAGCAAGAGGACGCGAAGAAAGATGAAAAGCGTCACGACAAAGAACAGGTGTAATTCGTGTTTGATATTGGTTTTAGCGAACTGTTATTAGTCTTCGTCATCGGTCTGGTCGTACTGGGGCCGCAGCGTTTACCCGTTGCGGTGCGTACGATTGTTGGCTGGATCCGCGCGCTGCGCTCGCTGGCGACGACGGTGCAAAATGAGCTGACTCAGGAGCTTAAGCTGCAGGAATTTCAGGACAGCCTGAAGAAAGTTGAGAAAGCCAGCCTGGAAAACCTGACGCCGGAACTGAAGGCTTCAATGGACGAACTGCGTCAGGCGGCCGAGTCGATGAAACGTTCATATACCGTCAACGATCCGGAAAAGGCCAGCGATGAAGCGCAAACAATCCATAACCCGGTAGTGAAAGGTAACGAAGCGCAGCACGAAGGCGTCACTCCGGCAACGGCGGAAGCGCAGGCCAGCGCACCGGAACAGGCTCCTGCTATTCAGGATGCGCCCGAGGCGAAAAAAACGGTAACTCAGGCTGCAGAAGCGAAAACGGCTTCTGAGGCGACCTCTTCTTCAAGTGATAAATCCTGAACATGGCTGTCGATGATACTCAACCGCTCATCACGCATTTGATTGAGCTACGTAAGCGCCTGTTAAACTGCATCATTGCAGTTATCGTGATTTTTCTGGCGTTGGTTTATTTCGCCAATGACATCTATCAGATAGTCTCAGCGCCATTGATTAAACAGATGCCGCTGGGGGCGACGATGATCGCAACCGATGTGGCATCGCCCTTTTTCACGCCGATCAAATTGACCTTCATGGTGTCGCTGATCCTTTCGGCACCGGTCATTCTTTATCAGGTATGGGCATTTGTGGCGCCGGCGCTCTACAAACATGAGCGCCGTCTGATCATCCCGTTGCTGGTTTCCAGTTCGCTGCTGTTCTATATCGGTATGGCATTCGCCTATTTCGTGGTGTTCCCGCTGGCGTTTGGCTTCCTGACGCATACGGCACCGGAAGGGGTACTTGTCTCGACCGATATTGCCAGCTATTTGAATTTCGTCATGGGGCTGTTTATGGCCTTTGGCGTCGCGTTTGAAGTCCCTGTCGCCATTGTGCTGCTGTGCTGGATGGGTGTAACTACGCCGCAATCACTGCGTCAGAAACGGCCGTATGTGCTGGTGGGGGCATTTGTGGTGGGCATGTTGCTGACGCCGCCGGATGTTTTCTCCCAGACGCTGCTGGCTATCCCCATGTATTGTCTGTTTGAGGTGGGCGTCTTTTTCGCACGCTTCTATACGGGCAAACGCCGTCAGGTTGACGAAGACGAAGAAGAAACCACTACAGAAGAGTAAATCCAGCCGCCCGTCAGGGCGGTTGTTGTCTGGAGCGCTGTATGTTTGATATCGGTGTGAATCTCACCAGTTCCCGGTTTGCCAAAGATCGTGATGATGTGGTGGCGCGTGCGCAGGCGGCGGGTGTCTGCGGTATGCTGCTTACGGGCACCAGTCTGCATGAAAGCCTGCAGGCACAGCAACTGGCAAAGCACTACTCGCGCTGTTGGTCCACCGCCGGCGTACACCCACACGACAGCAGTAGCTGGACACAGGAAACGGCAGACGCCCTGCGGCAACTTGCCGGACTGCCAGAAGTGGTGGCAATTGGAGAGTGTGGGCTCGATTTCAATCGTAATTTCTCTACCCCAGAAGAGCAGGAACGGGCTTTTTCCGCGCAACTGGCGCTGGCGGCAGAACTTGCTATGCCCGTTTTTTTACACTGTCGCGATGCCCATGACCGATTTCTGGCGCTGCTGGATCCGTGGCTTCCTCGCTTGCCCGGCGCGGTGCTGCACTGTTTTACCGGCACGTTACAGGAAGCACAAGCGTGTCTGGCGCGGGGGATCTATCTGGGAATTACCGGCTGGGTGTGTGATGAACGACGTGGACTGGAACTGCGCGAGGTATTGCCGCATATCCCTGCAGACCGTCTGTTTGTTGAAACGGATGCGCCGTATTTGCTACCACGCGATTTGTCGCCGAAACCCGCATCAAGTCGCAACGAACCCGCCTATCTGGGGCATATTCTGGCCCGTGTTGCTCAGTTGCGCGGTGAAGATGTCCAGTGGCTTAGTGACGTGACCAGTCAAAACGTGCAAACACTGTTTGGCATCAGGCTTTAACGCGGGATCAGACTTTACGGAAGTCGGTGTTTTTGATGCTCTGCAGCACCTGTTTATTCAGCAGATTAAGCAGCAGCATGGAACGGGCCTCGCCGTCTGGCTCTTTAAAGATAGCCTGTAACCCTTCCAGCGCCCCTTCGGTAATGATTACGCTATCGCCGGGGTATGGCGTTTCGGGGTCGGTAACACCCTCAGGTTTATACAGGGAAAGTTGATGGATGACCGTCGAAGGAACCTGTGCCGGGCTCGCGCCAAAACGGACAAAGTGGCTAACGCCGCGGGTAGCATTAATCGTCGTGGTGTGAATCACCTCGGGATCGAACTCGACAAACAGATAGTTTGGGAATAGCGGTTCGCTCACCATGGTACGTTTGCCCCGAACCATTTTTTCCAGCGAGATCATTGGCGTCAGGCAGTTTACCGCCTGACGTTGAAGATGTTCCTGAGCGCGCTGGAGCTGGCCTCGTTTGCAGTAAAGTAAATACCAGGATTGCATAATGTTCTTTTCCGAAAGTTCGGTGAGCAAGCATACCAAAAGCCTGAGGCGATGGCGAAGTTGATTATAACTGGCGACAATACTTACCGTCCTCTTTCACCTTGATTTAACAAAATTACAGCAACGTGAAGATGAACACCGTATAATAGAGCGCTTAGCAAGAGGCCATTATAAACCCCATGAAATACCATGACCTACGTGATTTTCTGACGCTGCTTGAACAGCAGGGCGAATTAAAACGCATTACATTACCGGTTGATCCCCATCTGGAGATGACGGAAATTGCTGACCGCACCCTACGCGCGGGGGGACCGGCGTTACTGTTCGAAAACCCAAAAGGTTACACGATGCCGGTGCTATGCAATTTGTTCGGTACACCGCGTCGGGTTGCGTTGGGTATGGGGCAGGAAGAGGTAAGCGCCCTGCGAGAAGTGGGGAAATTACTGGCCTTTCTGAAAGAGCCGGAGCCGCCGAAAGGCTTTCGCGACCTCTTCGATAAGCTCCCCCAGTTTAAACAAGTGCTGAACATGCCGACCAAACGGCTGCGCGGTGCGCCTTGCCAGCAAAAAGTGGTGCAGGGTAACGATGTCGATCTGACCAAAATCCCTGTCATGCAGTGCTGGCCCGATGATGTCGCGCCGCTGATTACGTGGGGGTTGACGGTTACGCGTGGCCCACAAAAAGAGCGCCAGAATTTAGGCATTTATCGCCAGCAACTGATTGGTAAAAATAAGCTGATCATGCGTTGGTTGTCACATCGCGGCGGCGCACTCGATTTTCAGGAGTGGTGCGCGGCGCATCCGGGCGAACGTTTCCCGGTCTCTGTAGCCCTGGGCGCAGACCCGGCGACGATTCTGGGCGCGGTGACGCCTGTTCCGGATACCCTGTCGGAATATGCTTTCGCCGGGTTACTGCGTGGCACCAAAACCGAAGTCGTCAAATGCCTGTCCAATGATTTAGAAGTCCCGGCCAGTGCGGAAATAGTACTGGAGGGCTATATTGAGCCTGGGGAGATGGCGCCGGAAGGCCCCTATGGCGACCATACAGGTTACTATAATGAGGTCGATAACTTCCCGGTTTTCACCGTCACGCATATTACCCAGCGTGAAGATGCAATTTATCATTCGACTTACACCGGACGCCCACCGGATGAACCCGCCGTGTTGGGTGTGGCGCTCAATGAAGTATTCGTTCCGATTTTGCAAAAGCAGTTCCCGGAAATTGTCGATTTTTATCTGCCGCCGGAGGGGTGTTCTTATCGCCTTGCGGTCGTCACGATGAAGAAACAGTACGCAGGTCATGCAAAACGCGTCATGATGGGTGTCTGGTCGTTCTTGCGCCAGTTTATGTACACCAAGTTCGTGATTGTCTGTGACGACGATGTCAATGCGCGCGACTGGAACGATGTTATTTGGGCTATCACCACCCGCATGGACCCGGCACGGGACACGGTACTGGTGGAGAACACGCCAATTGATTACCTGGACTTTGCCTCGCCGGTTTCCGGGCTTGGCTCTAAAATGGGCCTGGATGCCACCAATAAATGGCCTGGCGAAACCGAACGAGAGTGGGGACGCCCCATCAGGAAAGATCCTGACGTGACGGCGCGTATCGACGCTATCTGGGAGGATCTGGCCATTTTTAGTAACGGTAAAGGTGCCTGACGCGCCACCGTTTTCCGCCAGACATTACGACAACGAGTATGAACCCGACAGAGGGAGCGCATGACAACCTTAAGCTGTAAAGTGACCTCGGTAGACGCCATCACCGATACCGTATATCGCGTCCGTTTAGTGCCGGAAGCGGCGTTTTCTTTTCGCGCTGGCCAGTACTTAATGGTAGTGATGGATGAACGAGATAAACGCCCCTTCTCTCTGGCATCCACGCCGAGCCAGCATGATTTTATCGAACTGCATATTGGCGCATCCGAATTAAATCTTTACGCCATGGCGGTGATGGACCGCATCCTGAAAGACCGGGAAATTGTGGTGGATCTTCCGCATGGTGACGCCTGGCTGCGTGACGATGAAGAACGTCCGCTGGTGTTGATTGCCGGGGGGACAGGCTTCTCCTACGCGCGCTCCATTCTGCTGACGGCGCTTGAGCAAAACCCGAACCGTGATATCACCATTTATTGGGGCGGGCGTGAAGAGAAGCATTTGTATGACCTGTCTGAGCTGGAAGCGCTGTCCGTTGATCACCCGAACCTGCGCGTGGTGCCGGTTGTTGAGCAGCCGGAAGAGAACTGGCGTGGGCGCAGTGGAACCGTACTGACCGCGGTATTGCAGGATTTCGGTACGCTGGCAGAGCATGATATTTATATTGCCGGACGTTTTGAGATGGCGAAAATCGCCCGTGACCTGTTCTGTAATGAACGTGGCGCGCGTGAAGACCGTCTGTTTGGCGATGCATTCGCATTTATTTAAGCCTTCCCGAAAACCACTCCTTCATGGTAGGGGTGGTTTTCAGCAATCACTCATCCAGGCTGTAGAAGTAAACAAACAGCGGCTTATCGTTTTCTGACAGACACATCATCTTTCCTGTCGCGCCTTCTTTTGTTTCGAGGCTTGCCTTCACCCTGGTCGCAATATGCTGGCTACCGATGTTTTCATCGAAACGTTCAATAACCGCAGTGCTGGCGTTCGGCCTGGCGGTTTGTAGTTTCGCATATAACCCCTGATTGTCAGCCCTGAGCTTGTTGAGCCCAAACGTCAGGCAGCGTTGTGCCATGATCTGTTCCTGACGGGGCTCGCCGTTTGCGAAAGCGAAGGCGGGGAGCAGGGCAAAAAGACAGGATAAAATCAGTCGCGTTTTCTTCATTTCATTTACTTGTATATGGGTAGTCTCTGAGGGAAGTGTAAAGGATCGGGTGGGGGTGCGAAATAAAAAGCCCGCCCCTGACAGGCGGGAAAACGGCAACTAAACATTGTGGTGTGATGCCTGTAGGCCGGGCAAGCGAAGCGCTACAGGCAAACATGCCGGATGACGATGTGGGTGCGTCTTGCGCGGCCTGTGATACTGGACGGCCCGGCACCGTTTCTTACGATGCCGGGGCGCGTGTTATACCCGTTCGAACACCGTCGCGATGCCCTGACCCAGACCGATACACATGGTCGCCAGACCAAACTGGGCGTCTTTGCGCTCCATCAGATTGAGCAGGGTGGTGCTGATACGGGTACCGGAACAACCCAGCGGGTGACCGAGCGCGATCGCGCCACCGTTGAGGTTGATCTTCTCGTCAATCTGCTCCATGAGTCCCAGATCTTTTATGCATGGCAGGATCTGCGCGGCAAAGGCCTCGTTCATCTCAAACAGGTCGATGTCGCTGGTGGTCAGGCCCGCTTTTTTCAGCGCCAGTTTCGATGCCGGAACCGGGCCATAACCCATAATGGACGGATCGCACCCGACGACAGCCATGGAGCGTACGCGCGCACGTGGTTTCAGACCCAGCTCGTGCGCACGACTTTCACTCATGACCAGCATTGCCGATGCGCCGTCGGAAAGGGCGGAAGAGGTTCCCGCAGTGACCGTGCCGCTAACCGGGTCGAACGCCGGTCTTAAGGCCGAAAGCGCTTCAACGGTAGTTTCCGGGCGGATAACTTCGTCATAATTAAATTGCTTTAACACGCCATCGGCATCGTGGCCGCCCGTGGGGATGATTTCGTTTTTAAATGCCCCGGACTGCGTGGCGGCCCAGGCGCGGGCGTGAGAACGCGCGCCAAACGCGTCCTGCATTTCGCGGCTGATGCCATGCATGCGTGAGAGCATCTCTGCGGTAAGCCCCATCATTCCTGCGGCTTTTGCCACATTACGGCTCATGCCCGGATGAAAATCCACGCCGTGGCTCATGGGGACATGGCCCATATGCTCCACGCCGCCAACCAGGCATACCTGCGCATCGCCAGTCATGATCATGCGGGCAGCATCATGCAGCGCCTGCATTGATGAACCACACAGACGGTTAACGGTTACTGCCGGAACCGAATGGGGGATCTCCGCCAGCAGCGACGCGTTACGGGCAATATTGAAACCCTGCTCCAGAGTCTGCTGTACACAGCCCCAGTAGATATCGTCAATCGCAGAGGCCTCCAGCGCCGGGTTACGCGCCAGCAGGCTGCGCATCAGGTGCGCGGAGAGATCTTCCGCGCGCACATTGCGAAATGCGCCGCCTTTTGAACGGCCCATCGGGGTACGAATTGCATCGACAATGACAACCTGTTCCATTGTGACTCCTTAAGCCGTTTTCAGTTCGCCTGCCGGACGAGCAGGTTCAACCGGGGGATAATACGCTTCGTTCTGACGCGCTTTCTCGCGCAGCCCGGCCGGAACTTCATAAAGCGGGCCGAGATGCTGGAACTGGTGCGCCATATCGAGATATTTTGCGCTGCCGAGCGTATCGAGCCAGCGGAATGCGCCACCGTGGAACGGAGGGAAACCGAGACCGTAGACCAGCGCCATATCGGCTTCTGCCGGACTGGCGATAATGCCCTCTTCCAGGCAGCGCACAACTTCGTTGACCATCGGGATCATCATGCGAGCGATAATCTCATCGTCGCTAAAGTCGCGCTTCGGCTGGCTAACTTCTGCCAGCAGGCTATCCACCTCGGCATCTTCTTCTTTCTTCGGCTTACCTTTGCTGTCTTCTTTATAGCGCCAGAAGCCAAGGCCATTTTTCTGTCCGAAGCGGCTGGCGTCGAACAGCGCGTCGATAGCATCGCGATAATCTTTCTGCATCCGCTGCGGGAAACCAGCGGCCATCACGGCCTGAGCGTGATGTGCTGTGTCGATACCGACCACATCCAGCAAATATGCCGGACCCATTGGCCAGCCGAAGACTTTTTCCATGATTTTATCGACCTTGCGGAAATCCGCGCCGTCACGCAGCAACTGACTAAAGCCGGCAAAATAAGGGAACAGCACGCGGTTGACGAAAAAGCCCGGACAGTCATTCACCACGATCGGCGTTTTGCCCATTTTGCTTGCCCATGCCACCACGCTGGCGATGGTCTCATCAGACGTTTTTTCACCGCGAATGACTTCAACCAGCGGCATACGGTGTACCGGGTTGAAGAAGTGCATCCCGCAGAAGTTTTCCGGGCGTTTGAGCACGCTGGCCAGCTCGGAAATAGGAATCGTTGAGGTATTCGAAGCCAGAACGGTGTCGGGACGTACCTTCTCCTCCGTTTCCGCCAGTACCGCTTTTTTCACTTTCGGGTTTTCAACAACGGCTTCGACCACCACATCCACACGCTCAAATCCGGCATAGTCGAGGGTCGGATGAATAGTCGAAATTACCCCCGCCAGTTTCAAACCGTCGATCTTGCCGCGTTCCAGCTGCTTATTGAGTAACTTACCCGCTTCACCCATACCCAGCTTCAGCGATTTGTCATTGATATCTTTCATGATGACCGGCACGCCTTTCCAGGCCGACTGATAGGCTATCCCGCCGCCCATAATCCCTGCACCCAGTACAGCGGCCTGTTTTGGCGTCTCAACATCCCTGGTCAGTTTTTTCGCTTTTCCTTTCACATACTGATCATTAAGGAAGATACCAACCAGTGCGCGGGCTTCTTTACTGCGCGCCAGGGGAACGAAACTTTGATTTTCAAGCTTCAGGGCTTCTTCACGACCAAAGCGAGCAGCCGCTTCAATGGTTTTAACCGCTGTCATGGGCGCGGGATAATGTTTGCCAGCTGTCTGCGCGACCATGCCTTTGGCGATGGTGAAGCTCATGGTGGCTTCAATTTTACTTAAGTGCAGTGGCTCCAGCTTCGGCTGACGTTTGGCTTTCCAGTCAAGATCGCCGTTAATCGCCTGGCGTAAAATCGCCACCGCACCCGCTTTTAATTTTTCCGGCTGAACCACGCCATCGACCAGGCCGATTTTCAGCGCCTCTTCGGCACCGACATCTTTCCCGGCAGCAATGATTTCCAGCGCACTGTCTGCACCCAGCAGACGTGGCATACGGACGGACCCGCCAAAACCTGGCATGATGCCCAGCTTCGTTTCCGGCAGGCCGATGCGTAGATCCGGCGTCGCCAGACGGTAGTCGGTCGCCAGTACACACTCGCAGCCACCACCCAGCGCATAGCCATTGACGGCGGAGAGGGTCGGTACTGGCAAATCTTCCAGGCGATTGAACACGCTATTGGCAAAGTGCAGCCAGGTACTCAGTTGTTCTGCCGGAACGAGGAACAGTGAGAGGAATTCGGTAATGTCGGCACCGACAATAAACGCTGCTTTTTCTGAACGAAGCAGCAGGCCTTTTAAATCCGCTTGTTTTTCCAGCACGTCCAGCGCCTGGCCGAGGCTGGCTACGGTTGCCGTATCTAATTTATTCACCGACCCGGGGGCATCGAACACCAGTTCGGCAATGCCATCTTCCAGCCAGTTGATATATAGGGTATCGCCTTTGTAGAGCATGTCAGTCTCCTGAATCCAGCAAGGGATCTGGTCATACCAGATGAAGCGGAGTGTGGTTTTTATGTTAATAAATTGCAAATTTATCTTTAAAAAATTGCTGGTTTGATCACGCTCAGCCGAAATCACCCTGGCGGGATCAGGTATGCTAAGATGCAAAAACTTGAGCTCAAAAAAACAGAAGGAAAAATGATGGACTCACTGGCTGCGCTGTATAAAAGTCATATCGTTACGTTACAGGAACGTACCCGGGACGTACTGGCCCGCTTTAAACTGGACGCGCTGTTGATTCACTCCGGTGAACTGTTGAATGTCTTTCTCGACGACCATCCGTACCCTTTCAAAGTCAATCCGCAGTTTAAAGCCTGGGTGCCGGTCACACAGGTTCCAAATTGCTGGTTGTTGGTTGATGGCGTTAACAAGCCGAAACTGTGGTTCTACCTGCCGGTTGATTACTGGCACAACGTTGAACCGTTGCCTACCTCTTTCTGGACTGATGACGTTGAGGTGATTGCCCTGCCGAAAGCCGACGGTATTGGCAGCCTGTTGCCTGCTGCTCGCGGCAATATTGGGTATATCGGCCCTGTACCGGAACGTGCGCTTTCGCTGGATATCGCCGCCAGTAACATTAACCCGAAAGGGGTGATCGATTACCTGCACTATTACCGCGCCTATAAAACGGATTATGAACTGGCGTGCATGCGGGAAGCACAGAAAACAGCGGTGATGGGTCATCGCGCGGCGGAAGAGGCGTTTCGTTCCGGGATGAGTGAGTTTGATATCAACCTGGCTTATCTGACGGCGACCGGGCATCGCGACACCGACGTACCTTACAGCAATATCGTGGCGCTCAATGAGCACGCTGCCGTACTTCATTACACTAAGCTGGATCACCGCGCGCCGGCTGAGCTGCGTAGCTTCCTGCTGGATGCGGGGGCGGAATATAACGGTTATGCTGCAGACCTGACCCGTACATGGTCCGCCAACAGCGATAACGATTACGCCCATCTGGTAAAAGATGTTAACGATGAACAACTGGCGCTGATTGCCACAATGAAGGCGGGGGTTAACTACACCGAGTACCACCTCCAGTTCCATCAACGTATCGCGAAGCTGCTACGTAAACATCAGATAATCTCTGATATAAGCGAAGAGGCGATGGTCGAAAACGACCTGACTGGTCCGTTTATGCCGCACGGAATTGGTCACCCGCTAGGCCTGCAGGTGCATGATGTCGCAGGCTTTATGCAGGATGATACCGGCACGCACCTGGCGGCGCCGTCCAAATACCCTTATTTGCGTTGCACGCGTGTATTGCAACCGCGCATGGTGCTGACTATTGAACCAGGCATCTACTTTATTGAGTCACTGCTGGCAAACTGGCGTGAAGGCAAGTTCAGTAAGCACTTCAACTGGCAGAAAATTGAGGCGCTTAAACCGTTCGGCGGCATTCGTATCGAAGACAACGTCGTCATTCACGAAAACGGCATCGAAAACATGACGCGTGATTTGAAACTGGCGTAATGGATAACTGGCTGATACCGGCAGCGCCGGTCACCTTTGTTGAAGAGATCAAGAAAAGCCGTTTTATCACATGCCTGGCTCACACTGAGGGGGTGGAAGCGGCGAAGGCGTTTGTCGAGTCAGTGCGTGCTGAACACCCGGATGCGCGACATCACTGCGTGGCCTGGGTTGCCGGACCGCCAAATGATTCGCAGCAACTGGGCTTTTCTGACGATGGTGAACCTGCGGGAACAGCCGGAAAACCGATGCTCGCCCAGCTAATGGGAAGTGGGATCGGAGAAATAACCGCCGTAGTGGTACGCTACTACGGCGGCGTGCTATTGGGTACCGGTGGCCTGGTCAAAGCTTACGGCGGTGGCGTGAGCCAGGCACTTGCGCAGTTAACGACGCTGCGCAAGACGCCACTAACCGAATATACTTTGCAATGTGAATATGGGCAGTTGAGCGGGGTTGAAACCCTGCTGGGGCAGTTTTCCGGCCAGATTGTTGCGAGTGAATACGAGGTGTTTGTTCGACTTCGGGTGGCGCTCCCACAATCTGAACAGGCTGCTTTTTCAACAAAACTTGCTGATTTCAGTCGTGGTGCGTTGCAATTACACAAGATTGAAGAATAATCCCCACCTAATTTTTGCGTACCTAAGGAAGCGGCAGAGATGCATTTTCGTGCCATAACCCGAATTGTTGGACTTCTGATCATTCTCTTTTCCGGGACGATGATTCTGCCAGGGCTGGTTGCACTTATCTATCGTGATGGCGCAGGAAGGGCATTCACACAGACATTCTTTGTCGCGCTGGCGATAGGCTCCCTGCTGTGGTGGCCTAACCGCCGTGAAAAGAGCGAGCTGAAATCGCGCGAGGGCTTTCTGATCGTTGTGCTGTTCTGGACCGTGCTGGGGAGTGTGGGGGCGCTGCCCTTTATCTTCTCTGAAAGCCCGAACCTGACGGTGACAGATGCCTTTTTCGAATCGTTCTCTGGTTTAACGACAACGGGGGCCACCACGCTGGTGGGGCTGGACTCGTTGCCTCATGCAATCCTCTTTTATCGTCAGATGCTCCAGTGGTTTGGTGGTATGGGGATCATCGTGCTGGCGGTGGCCATCCTGCCTATTCTGGGCGTTGGGGGCATGCAGCTCTATCGCGCGGAAATGCCCGGGCCCTTAAAAGACAATAAAATGCGCCCGCGTATTGCCGAAACGGCAAAGACGCTCTGGCTCATCTATGTATTGCTGACCATCGCCTGTGCGCTGGCGTTGTGGTTTGCCGGAATGCCTGCTTTCGATGCGATTGGGCACAGCTTCTCGACCATCGCGATTGGCGGCTTTTCGACGCATGATGCCAGTGTGGGTTACTTCGACAGCCCGACGATTAACACCATTATTGCTATCTTTCTGCTGATCTCGGGTTGTAACTACGGCCTGCACTTCTCTCTACTCAGCGGTCGTAGCCTGAAAGTGTACTGGCGCGACCCTGAGTTTCGCATGTTCATCGGCGTGCAACTGACGCTGGTGGTGATCTGCACCGTGGTGCTGTGGTTCCATAATGTCTACAGCTCGGCGATGACGACGCTCAATCAGGCCTTTTTCCAGGTGGTGTCGATGGCGACAACCGCTGGCTTTACGACCGACAGTATCTCTCGCTGGCCATTATTCCTGCCGGTGTTGTTGCTTTGCTCAGCCTTTATCGGGGGCTGTGCGGGATCGACGGGGGGCGGCCTGAAAGTCATTCGTATCCTGCTACTGTTTAAACAGGGTAACCGTGAGCTGAAACGTCTGGTGCACCCGAACGCGGTATATAGCATTAAACTGGGTAACCGCGCTCTGCCGGAGCGTATCCTTGAAGCGGTATGGGGTTTCTTCTCCGCCTATGCATTGGTGTTTATCGTCAGCATGCTGGCGATCATAGCGACCGGCGTGGATGACTTCTCCGCATTCGCTTCTGTAGTGGCAACGCTCAATAACCTGGGACCCGGGCTTGGCGTAGTGGCGGATAACTTCGCCAGCATGAACCCGATTGCGAAATGGATCCTGATTGCCAATATGCTGTTTGGCCGTCTTGAGGTCTTTACCTTATTGGTACTGTTCACGCCGACCTTCTGGCGCGAATAAGGGAGCTATAAGTGAAAACGCTAATTTTGTTTTCTACTCGTGATGGGCAAACGCGTGAGATTGCCGCCTGTTTGGCCTCGCAATTAAACGAACTGGGTGTGAGTACCGATGTGCTCAACCTCAATCGCGTCGGAGCGATTGACTGGCCAGCCTATGAGCGCGTCATTATCGGCGCTTCTATTCGCTATGGTCATTTCCATCCGGCGCTGGACAGTTTCGTAAAGCAGCACCAGAAAAAACTGAATGCCTTGCCCAGTGCGTTCTTCTCCGTGAACCTTGTTGCACGTAAGCCCGAGAAACGTACCCCTCAGACCAACAACTACACTCGTAAGTTTTTGCTGCGTTCACCATGGCGTCCTGATGAGTGCGTGGTGTTTGCAGGGGCGCTACGTTATCCACGTTATCGCTGGTTTGATCGCCTGATGATTCGACTCATTATGAAGATGACGGGTGGCGAAACGGATACCAGTAAAGAAGTGGTCTACACCGACTGGCAGCAGGTGACAGAATTTGCGCATAAAATCGCTCAGTTAAACAGCAAAGCGCCGGTTTAACCGCCGCTATGAATGAAATTTGAGCGAACGATAATTTTTTTGAATTTTATGCTTGTCACTTCACAGGAACTCCCTATAATGCGCCTCCACTGACACGGAACAACGGCTGACAAGCCGCCGGGTCAGCGGGGTTCTCC
>NZ_JBCIVJ010000020.1:0-83230 GCF_039409775.1 Phytobacter palmae
AAACCGCAACACTGATAAAGATGGTGCATCCAGGAGGATTCGAACCTCCGACCGCTCGGTTCGTAGCCGAGTACTCTATCCAGCTGAGCTATGGATGCAAATGGCGGTGAGGCGGGGATTCGAACCCCGGATGCAGCTTTTGACCGCATACTCCCTTAGCAGGGGAGCGCCTTCAGCCTCTCGGCCACCTCACCACACGCCTCTTACGAGTGCTTCGAAGAACTTGTTTCTGCTCATCGTCGCTGCGTGGCGCACATATTACTTTCTGAGACTTATAAGTCAAACAATTTTTCCAGCCCCTGAATCGTTTGCACACTTCGCAGGCAATTAGCCGGATAAAAACGCAAAAAGGATGTTTTATCAGCAGAAATTACATGTTACGCACCGGACACCAGTACAGACAAAAGCGAGAAAAAGAGGAGCGACAATAGAGGGTGTGAAATAAAAAGGTAACGCGACTAAGAGAGAATCGGGGAAAAATGTTGCGTCTCGCCGGGAGGGCGAGACGCGGTAATATCAATAACTGGACTGCTGTGATTTTTCAGCCTGGATACGCTGGTAGATTTCTTCACGATGAACAGATACTTCTTTAGGAGCGTTAACGCCAATACGCACTTGGTTACCTTTAACCCCTAAAACAGTCACAGTGACCTCATCCCCAATCATGAGGGTCTCACCAACTCGACGAGTCAGAATCAGCATTCTTTGCTCCTTGAAAGATTAAAAGAGTCGGGTCTCTCTGTATCCCGGCATTCTCCATCATATAACGCCAAAAAGTAAGCGATGACAAACACGTAAAGTGTAAGCAGTCACGGCATCACATTCTGTTAGACGTAAGTTTAGCCGATATACACAACTTCAACCTGACTTTATCGTTTTCAATAGCGTAGTGGCAAGAACGCCATGGCTGTAAGACCATGGCGACTGCTATTCGCTTTGTAGTTTTTACAGTTTCGCGCCTACCCAGCCTTTTACGCTGGCCATTGCTGCAGGAAGCGCTGCCACGTCCGTGCCGCCGGCTTGCGCCATATCCGGACGCCCGCCACCTTTACCGCCCACTTGCTGGGCAACCATCCCAATCAGTTCCCCTGCTTTGACGCGGTCGGTCACATCCTTAGACACACCCGCAATCAGAGAAACCTTACCTTCTGCCACTGTGGCCAGCACGATAACGGCGGAACCTAATTGGTTCTTGAGATCGTCGACCATGGTACGCAGCATCTTCGGTTCAACCCCCTCCAGCACGCTGACAAGAAGTTTAACGCCGTTGATATCCTCAGCCTTCCCGGTCAAGCTTGCGCTTTCCTGAGCGGCCTGTTGTTCTTTAAGCTGTTGCAACTCTTTCTCAAGCTGACGGGTACGCTCCAGCGCGGAACGAACTTTGTCGCCGAGATTAGTACTATCGCCTTTCAGCAACTGTGCGATATCGTGCAACTGGTCGCTTTGCGCATGCAGTGCAGCAATTGCGCCTTCGCCAGTGACCGCCTCAATACGACGAACACCCGCAGCGGTGCCGGACTCAGAAACAATGCGGAACAGACCGATATCGCCCGTACGTGACGCGTGAGTACCACCACACAGTTCAGTGGAGAAGTCCCCCATGCGCAGAACGCGCACGCGGTCATCATATTTCTCACCAAACAGCGCCATTGCGCCAGATGCTTTTGCCGCGTCGATATCCATAATGTTGGTTTCGATAGGCAGGTTGCGACGAATTTGCGCGTTCACCAGATCTTCTACCGCACGGATTTCAGACGGTTTCATCGCTTCAAAATGGGAGAAGTCGAAGCGCAGCGCCTTATCATTCACCAGTGAGCCTTTCTGCGTGACATGAGTACCCAGCACATCACGAAGCGCGGCATGCATCAGGTGCGTCGCAGAGTGGTTCAGACGAATACGCAAACGGCGAGCCTCATCCACCTCAGCTTTCACACCGTCGCCGACTTTCAGCGAACCTGCGGCAACACGACCCAGATGGCCAATCGCCTGGCCGTATTTCTGCGTGTCATTGACGGTGAAGGTAAAGCCGTTGCCTTTGAGTTCACCTTTGTCACCCACCTGACCGCCGGACTCTGCATAGAACGGGGTCTGATCCAGAATCACAACAGCTTCCTGACCGGCGCTAACCGCATTAACGGCTTTTCCATCCACAAACAGCGCGGTCACTTTGCCGGTCAGTTCCAGATGGTCATAGCCTTTAAATTCTGAGCTGCCGTCGACGCGAATCATCGCATTATAGTCAGCGCCGAAACCGCTGGATTCACGCGCACGACGGCGCTGTTCTTCCATTGCGGCTTCAAAGCCTTTTTCGTCAACTTTCAGGTTACGCTCGCGACATACGTCTGCCGTCAGATCCACCGGGAAACCATAGGTATCGTACAGGCGGAAAGCGGTTTCGCCATCCAGCGTGTCGCCTTTGAGTTTCGCCAGCTCTTCATCCAGTAGCGCCAGCCCGCGCTCCAGCGTACGGGCAAACTGTTCTTCTTCGGTTTTCAGAACCTGCTCAACCTGCGTTTGCTGGCGTTTCAGTTCTTCACCAGCCGATCCCATAACCTCGAGCAGCGGGCCAACCAGTTTGTAGAAGAACGTCTCTTTCGCACCCAGCATGTTACCGTGACGGATTGCACGACGAATGATGCGACGCAGCACATAGCCACGGTTTTCATTCGACGGGATTACGCCGTCAGCAATCAGGAAGGCGCAGGAACGAATATGATCCGCGATTACACGCAAGGATTTGTTACTCAAATCGGTTGCGCCGGTAACGTCGGCTACCGCTTTGATAAGTTTGCTGAACAGGTCGATTTCATAGTTAGAATTCACATGTTGCAGCACTGCGGTGATACGTTCGAGACCCATGCCCGTATCAACGGACGGTTTCGGCAGCGGCTCCATGGTACCGTCAGCCTGACGGTTGAACTGCATAAAGACGATATTCCAGATCTCAATGTAGCGATCACCGTCTTCTTCAGGACTTCCCGGAGGGCCACCCCAGATGTGGTCGCCGTGGTCGTAGAAAATCTCGGTACAAGGGCCGCACGGACCGGTATCGCCCATCTGCCAGAAGTTATCGGAAGCATAAGGTGCGCCTTTGTTGTCTCCGATACGGATAATGCGCTCGCGCGGAATCCCGACTTCTTTTTCCCAGATTTCGTAGGCTTCGTCGTCGGTCTCGTACACCGTCACCCACAGACGCTCTTTCGGCAGTTTGAACCAGTTATCACCGGTCAACAGCTCCCATGCGTACTGAATAGCATCGTGTTTGAAGTAGTCGCCGAAGCTGAAGTTGCCCAGCATTTCGAAGAAGGTATGGTGACGTGCGGTGTAACCGACGTTTTCCAGGTCGTTGTGTTTACCCCCCGCACGCACGCAGCGCTGCGCGGTAGTTGCACGGGAATAATTACGCTTGTCGAGCCCAAGGAAGACATCCTTGAACTGGTTCATCCCGGCGTTGGTAAACAGCAGAGTCGGGTCGTTATTCGGCACAAGGGAGCTGCTCGCAACTACCTGATGGCCCTTGCTATGGAAAAAATCGAGAAACGCCTGACGGATCTCAGCGGTGCTCTTGCTCATAATTATCCTGAAATCAAGCTAACGAAATGTCGTAACGGATTACTGCCCTTTGACAGACAGCAACCCGCTACTGGAAAAAGTGGGAATAAGATAAGTTTTCTTTACTACGAAGTAAAATCCCGTATGCGGTCAACCGGCAAAATTTCGCCAGATTTCCTGAATATCTTCCAGTAAATATCCGCGATAGAGTAAAAAGCGTTGCACTTTTACTTTTTCCGCAAAGGTCATGGGTAACGGCTCGCCAAATTTACGTTGCGCCTGCTCACGGGCAAGTTCGCACCAGTCGATATCGCATTCTCGCATCGCACTTTCGCTGACATCCCGCGCCAGCCCTTTCTGGCCCATCTCCTGACGAATACGTGCGGGACCATAGCCTTTGCGACTGCGGCTGGCAATGAACTGGCGGGCAAAGCGCACATCGTCGAGGTAGCTATTTTCCATGCACCAGGCAATGACTTTGTCGACATCTTCCGGCGTGGCGTCCGTTTTTTCCAGACCATTTTTCCCCATTACAGGGGCGGTAAGCTTTCTGCGGAGTTCCTGTTCCGCATGGTCACGCATGGCCAAAATGCGTAAAGCGCGGTCAAGCAGGCGGGCGTAGGCGGAGCGTCGGGGTGTGTTGTCAGACATGGCTAAATCCTGGCAGACTCTGAAAAACAAAAGGGCTGCATCCGCAGCCCTTGATTGTCACTCAGATTATCAGAAATCTTCGTTGGTTTCTTCGACACCTTCACCGCTCTCGTCCACCGAGAAATCGGCACCGGAAGAAGGATTGCTGAGCAGAATCTCACGTACTTTCTTCTCGATTTCTTTCGCCGTTGCCGGGTTTTCTTTCAGCCAGTTTGTTGCATTCGCTTTACCCTGGCCGATTTTCTCGCCGTTGTAGCTGTACCAGGCGCCCGCTTTTTCAATCAGCTTCTCTTTCACGCCCAGGTCAACCAGCTCGCCGTAGAAGTTGATACCTTCGCCGTAGAGGATCTGGAATTCAGCCTGTTTGAACGGTGCAGCGATTTTGTTTTTCACCACTTTCACGCGGGTTTCGCTACCCACCACGTTGTCGCCCTCTTTCACCGCACCAACGCGACGAATATCCAGACGAACAGAAGCGTAGAATTTAAGGGCGTTACCGCCGGTTGTGGTTTCCGGGTTACCGAACATCACACCAATTTTCATACGGATCTGGTTGATAAAGATCAGCAGCGTGTTGGACTGTTTAAGGTTACCCGCCAGTTTACGCATCGCCTGGCTCATCATACGTGCCGCGAGGCCCATGTGAGAGTCGCCGATTTCGCCTTCGATTTCTGCTTTCGGTGTCAGCGCCGCGACGGAGTCGACGACGATGACGTCAACAGCGCCAGAGCGTGCCAGCGCATCACAGATTTCCAGCGCCTGTTCACCGGTATCCGGCTGAGAACACAGCAAATTGTCGATATCAACGCCCAGCTTACGTGCATAAACAGGGTCCAGCGCGTGTTCGGCGTCGATAAACGCACACGTTTTACCTTCGCGCTGCGCTGCGGCGATAACCTGCAGGGTCAGTGTCGTTTTGCCGGAAGATTCTGGCCCGTAAATTTCAACAATACGGCCCATTGGCAGACCGCCCGCACCCAGTGCGATATCCAGCGAAAGTGACCCGGTGGAGATCGTTTCGACATCCATAGAACGGTCTTCACCCAGACGCATGATGGAGCCTTTACCGAATTGCTTTTCGATCTGACCCAGTGCGGCCGCAAGCGCCTTTTGTTTGTTTTCGTCGATAGCCATTATTACTCCTGTCATGCAAGGTGAAGCGACTATGCTCCGCCGTGAATTTCTGTTCTGTTGTCGCAATTATACTGTATGGTCATACAGTATCAAGTATTTTGTAGAAAATGTTGCCACAGTGTTTGCAACGCATACACCGTCGCCTGGCGACGCACCGCTTCGCGGTCGCCATCGAAGCACTCACGACGGGTAATGCCCTGCCCGCTTACGCTGGCAAAACCAAACCAGACTGTTCCGACGGGCTTGCTGTCGCTGCCCCCGTCCGGCCCGGCGATGCCGCTTATTGAGATAGCGTAATCCGCCCGTGCGGCTTTTAGCGCGCCGATCGCCATCTCCACCACTACGGGTTCACTCACTGCGCCGTGTGCTGCGAGCGTTTCCGCCTTGACGCCAATCATCTGCGACTTGGCCTCATTACTGTAGGTGACAAACCCACGCTCAAACCAGGCGGAACTACCGGCGATATCGGTAATGGCTTTTGCCACCCAGCCCCCCGTACAGGACTCCGCCGTGGTGACGCTCGCCCCGCGCGCCTTGAGCGCAAGCCCAACACGCTCACTTAGTTGCATTAATTCGCTGTCAGTCATAGTGTCCCCTGCCGTGCAAAAATCGTGGCGGAAAAGATACCACTTTAAGCATAAAGGTGGGGATGCGGTGACGAATTTACGAGGAGGCTTCAGAAAAAAGCCAGCTTTCGCTGGCTTAGAGAGGTTATTTCATGCTGTTGGCGATGGTTTCAACATTGTGGCGAAACGCTTTGACGTATGAGTCCGCCACGCCCCCTTTCTTGCTCAGCGCCTCAGGGTAGAGCTCTCCCCCAGGCTGTGCGCCGGTCGCGCTGGCAATCTGTTTGACAAGGCGCGGATCAAGCTGGTTTTCCATAAACCAGGTATGTACGCCATCGGCTTTGATCTGCTTAATCAACTCAGCCACCTGCTGCGCGCTGGCTTCACTTTCCGAAGAGATACCCTGCGGGGCCAGGAAAGTTACGCCGTACGCCCGGCCAAAGTAACCAAACGCGTCATGGCTGGTAAGCACTTTGCGTTTCTCTTGCGGTACCCCGGCAAACTGTGTTTTTGCCCAGCTATCCAGTTGCTGAACCTGGTCAATATACCGCTGACCGGTGGCTTTGAGCGCCGCTTCATCCTGGGGATCAGCTTTGACGTATGCCGCAAGAATGTTTTTTGCATAGAGCGCACCGTTGGCCGCACTGTTCCAGGCGTGCGGGTCGGTCACGGTTTTGCCGTCTTCTTCCAGCGTATGCGTTGAAACGCCCTCAGAGGCGACAACCACAACCCCCTTAAAGCCGGACGCGTTCACCAGTCGGTCCAGCCAGCCTTCCAGCCCCAGACCGTTGACCACCACCACATCGGCCTTATTGAGCAGCGCGCTGTCTTTGGCGCTTGGCTCGAAGGTATGCGGGTCACCATCCGGCCCGACCAGCGTGGTGACTTTCACATGATCGCCCCCCGTTTTGGCGGCAATATCCCCCAGTACCGAGAAACTGGCAACCACGTTCAATGTTTTCGCCATTACACTTTGCGTCATCAGCCCAAGCGCTAATGCCAGAACCACACCTGCCTTTTTCATCATGTCTCCTTGCCTGTTTTTTGTGCGCGTAAAGTGCTGCGCACGCCGAATAAGATGGAAAAAATAAAAACGACGCTCGCGGTAAGAACGATAGAGGGCCCTGCCGGCAACCCCGCCATCCACGAAAGGCTCAGACCAAACCATGCGCACAACGCGCCGCTAACACCTGCAAATAACAGCAGCCCAGGTAATGTCCGCGCCCAGCAGCGTGCCGCTACCGCCGGTAAAATCATCACCCCCACCGCCATTAACGTGCCCAGTACCTGGAAGCCGGCGACAAGGTTTAGCACCAGCAGTGCCAGAAACAGGCTATGGAACAGGGCGGGGAGCCGGGGGGCGTTAATCTGTAAAAAACTGCTGTCGAAGGCTTCACTCACCAGTCCGCGATAAAACAGCGCGAGGCACAGGAGGGTCAGGCTGGCGACGCCCGCGACAAACAGCGCCGCATTCCGATCAACCGCCAGGACTGAGCCAAACAGTAAATGCAGCAGATCAACGCTTGAGCCACGCAGCGATACCAGCGTCACGCCCAGCGCCAGCGACGCAAGATACAAGCCGGCAAAGCTGGCATCTTCTTTCAAGGGCGTACGTCGGCTGATAATTCCGGCCACCAGCGCCACGATAATCCCGGCGAAAAAACCGCCCAGACTCATGGCCAGTAGTGACATGCCGTTGAGTAGATAACCTGCCGCCACACCGGGTAATATCGCGTGCGAAAGCGCATCACCCATCAGGCTCATACGCCGCAGTTGCAGAAATACCCCCAACGCCGTGGTGCTGACGGATAAGGCCAGGCAGACCACCAGCGCGCGGCGCATAAAACCAAACTCAATAAACGGCTGGAAAAAGAGATGCCATATCATACCAGGCACGCTCCGCTGTTCTGCGCCGGGGTTAATTCGGTCGCTCCCCAATGGGCGCTTTCCGTGTCCAGGCGCAGCGTCTGGGGGAAGTAGCGTTTAACGCGTTCGCTGTCGTGCAATACGGCAAGAATGGTTTGCCCCTGCTGATGCATATCCACAATCTGTTCCATCAGCACATGGCTTGTGGTCTCATCGATGCCGGTAAAGGGTTCATCAAGCATGACGAGCGGTGCCTGCTGCAACCACATGCGGGCAAAAAGCATGCGCTGAAACTGGCCACCGGAGAGGGCTTCAACGGTGGTTTTGGCCATATTCAGCATCCCCACTCGCTCCAGCGCTTCAAAGACACGTGCTCTGGCCTGACGATTGAGGCCGCGAAACAACGAGATACGCGGCCAGGCCCCCATACTGACCACATCCTGCACCGTAATGGGAAAATGCAGGTCCAGCGTCTGCCGCTGTGCCAGCCAGCCAATAACCGGGCGTGAAGGAGACCAGTGCAGCGTGCCACTGACCGGCGGCAGTAGGCCGGCCAGCGTTTTTAGTAGTGTCGATTTGCCACAGCCATTAGCCCCCACAATCGCAGTCATGCTTCCGGCTTCAACTACACCGCACAGGGAGGGGGTAATGGCGCATGAGCCGTAGCCCGCCACCAGATGATCAAGCTCAATCATGCCAGTGCCACCGACCATGCCGTAAGCAACCACAGCACGACTAACAACGCCGCAGCCAGTCCAAGCCGGACTATGCTGGCGCAGGAGAAAAGGGTTACATCCATCATTGCTGAACCTTCAATATGTTATAACATAACAATAATCAGCTATGGCGGTGAAGTAAATGACTATTTAATGGGGGAGTGCATCGAAATGTTTCTGCCCCTCCCGAAAGAGGGGCAGACAATTAGCGAACGCGCGCCAGTGCAACCGCCTGACCAAGCTGCCAGACTGCCATCGCATAGTGCGTGCTGCTGTTGTAACGGGTAATGGTGTAGAAGTTGGGTAAGCCGTACCAGTACTCATAACTGGTGCCAACATCCAGGCGCAGCAGGCTGGCCTGTTGGTGGTTCCCCAACGGTTGCTGTGGCGTTAAGCCCGCAGACGCCAGCTGCGCCACGCTATAGTTGGTTTTGAAGCCATTCGCCAGCCCCGGAGCCTGGCCATTAGCGGGTACTGCAACCAGATCACCTTTTACCCAACCGTGTTCTTTGAAGTAGTTTGCCACGCTGCCGATAGCATCTACCGGGTCCCACAGATTGATATGTCCGTCGCCATTAAAATCAACGGCATACTGTTTGTAAGACGAGGGCATAAACTGGCCGTAGCCCATAGCTCCAGCGAACGAACCTTTCAAATCGAGCGGATCATCACTTTCATCTCGCGCCATCAGCAGGAATGTTTCCAGTTCACTGGAAAAGTAAGCAGCGCGGCGTGGATAGTCGAAGGAGAGCGTCGCCAGCGCATCAAGGATGCGCGTCTTGCCCATCACGCGCCCCCAGCGGGTTTCCACGCCGATAATGCCTACGATAATTTCCGGCGGTACACCGTACACCATCCAGGCACGATTTAACGCGTCTTCATATTGATTCCAGAACGCTACGCCGTTTTGCACGTTATCAGGGGTGATGAACTGGCTGCGGTAACGCAGCCATGCGCCATTCGGTCCAACCGGTGCCGGACCAGTAGGTGCCTGGCGATCCATCAGGCGCAGCACGTAATCGAGTCGCTTCGCCTGAGAGAGAATTTCGTGTAGCTGCTGACGGTCAAAGCCGTGCTTGCTCACCATTTCATTGATGAACTGCTCCGCCGCCGGATTATTGGCAAAGTCGCCGCCCATCGCCATCACATTATGCTGCGGCTTGAGCAGGAAACCGCCAGAGGGTTCCGCAGGTTGACCGGTAATTACACCGTCGGAGGATGCTGCGGTTTGATGAGGTTTGCTGCTGCAGGCGGCAAGTAAAACGAGCGCAGGGAGGAGCGCTGCGTAACGACGCTTAAACATGAGACATCCATTTAACAATTCATTCAACCAGGAGGAATTATGGTAAAGCATGCAGGCTTCCACAAGGAAGCGGCTTCCATGTTTCTTCTCTCTCCTCTTATCTGAAATGGCGCGTTTATTTTCACTTCATACCGTACAACCGGCAAAAACTTTCACAATGATCAATTTATCTTTCATATTGAGATCTAAATAACACTTTTTAACCTTTCATAGTGATTATTATAAGCCCCAGTTTTGCAACAACGAGAAAACCCTACAGGAGAGAACAATGATCGAAACCATTACACATGGTGCCGAATGGTTCATCGGGCTGTTTCAGAAAGGCGGGGTTGTGTTTACCGGAATGGTGACCGGTATTCTGCCGCTGCTGATAAGTCTGCTGGTTATCATGAACGCACTGATCAATTTCATTGGTCAGCACCGTATTGAGCGGCTGGCACAGCGCTGCGCCGGCAACCCGGTGACCCGTTATCTGTTGCTGCCGTGCGTGGGCACGTTTGTTTTCTGCAACCCGATGACCCTGAGTCTTGGACGCTTTATGCCGGAACGTTACAAACCCAGTTATTACGCGGCCGCCTCTTACAGTTGCCACTCAATGAATGGCCTGTTTCCCCATATCAACCCCGGCGAATTGTTCGTCTATTTAGGCATCGCCAACGGCCTGACCACCCTCGGTCTGCCGCTGGGGCCACTTGCCGTCAGCTACCTGCTGGTTGGCCTGGTCACCAACTTCTTCCGTGGCTGGATTACCGATCTGACGACCGCGATTTTCGAGAAAAAAATGGGCATTCAGCTTGAGCAGAAAGTACAACTGGCAGGAGCGACATCATGAGCCGCATTGTGATTGAAAAAGGTACCGGCGGCTGGGGCGGCCCACTGGAACTCGATCCCGTCGCGAACAAAAAAATAGTCTATATCACGGCCGGGACCCGTCCGGCGATCGTCGACAAACTGGCACAAATGACTGGCTGGGAAGCGGTTGACGGCTTTAAAGAAGGAGAACCTGCAGAAGCAGAAATCGGCGTGGCCGTCATCGACTGCGGCGGTACGTTACGCTGCGGCATTTACCCGAAACGGCGTATTCCTACCATTAATATCCATGCCACCGGCAAGTCAGGCCCGCTGGCGCAGTACATCGTGGAAGATATCTATGTCTCTGGTGTAAAAGAAGAAAATATCTACTGGCAGGATGGCGAGTTTACCCGTAAACCGGCGCAACGCGAAACAAGTGCCCGCGATTACGACAGCAGCAAAAAAATCACCGAACAGAGCGATGGCCTGCTGGCCAAAGTCGGCATGGGTATGGGTTCTGCCGTCGCCGTACTGTTCCAGGCCGGGCGCGACACCATCGATACGGTGTTGAAAACCATCCTGCCATTTATGGCATTCGTTTCGGCGCTTATCGGGATCATTATGGCCTCCGGCTTGGGTGACTGGATCGCCCACGGCCTGGCGCCACTAGCCAGCCACCCCTTAGGGCTGGTGACGCTGGCGCTAATTTGTTCCTTCCCGCTGCTGTCGCCTTTCCTCGGCCCGGGGGCGGTCATCGCCCAGGTTATCGGCGTGCTGATTGGCGTGCAAATCGGTCAGGGGAATATCCCACCGCACCTTGCCTTACCTGCCCTGTTCGCCATTAACGCCCAGGCCGCATGTGACTTTATCCCCGTTGGGCTTTCACTGGCGGAAGCACGCCAGGACACCGTACGCGTCGGTGTGCCGTCCGTACTGGTTAGCCGCTTCTTAACCGGCGCGCCAACGGTGCTTATTGCCTGGTTTGTCTCAGGTTTTATTTATCAATAAGAGGTTGCTCATGAGCGTGATTTATCAGACCACCATTACTCAGATTGGCGAGTGCGCACGGGATGCGCTTAGCGACCGGATGCTGATTACCTTCCGGGAAGGCGCACCCTCCGATGTGGCTGAGTTTTGCTTTATCCACTGTCATGGCGACTTTTGCGGCCAGCTTAAGCCTGGCGCCCGCTTCGAACTGGGCGGTAAGCAGTACCCGGTCACCGCTGTTGGTGAGGTGGCGGAGCTGAATCTGCGTGAGCTTGGCCATATTACCCTGCGCTTCGATGGACAGACGCAGGCGGAATATCCCGGCACGGTACACGTCGCAGGTGACGTGCCGCAGAACATTAACCCTGGTTGCACACTGAAATTTGTCGCTTAAGTCGTAAGGAGAAAAGTATGAAACAGGTTGCCGTTGTCATTGGCGGGGGACAAACACTCGGGGCGTTCCTCAGCCGTGGGCTGGCC
Organism: Phytobacter palmae; assembly: GCF_039409775.1. Classification (NCBI taxonomy): domain Bacteria; kingdom Pseudomonadati; phylum Pseudomonadota; class Gammaproteobacteria; order Enterobacterales; family Enterobacteriaceae; genus Phytobacter; species Phytobacter palmae. Next base: position 12,048 of record NZ_JBCIVJ010000020.1, read on the forward strand.
GCAGAGGGCTACCGCGTGGCGGTAGTGGATATTCAAAGTGATAAGGCCGCAACCGTGGCACACGAAATTAACGCGGAGTTCGGCGAAGGCGCGGCCTACGGTTTTGGCGCTGATGCCACCAGCGAGCAGAGTGTTCTGGCGCTCGCCCGCGGCGTGGATGAGATCTTTGGCCGCACGGATTTACTGGTTTATAGCGCGGGCATTGCTAAAGCGGCATTTATCAGCGATGTGCAACTCGGGGATTTTGACCGCTCATTGCAGGTCAATCTGGTGGGATATTTCCTGTGTGCCCGCGAATTTTCACGCCTGATGATCCGCGACGGTATTAAGGGTCGCATTATTCAGATCAACTCGAAGTCCGGCAAGGTGGGCAGCAAGCACAACTCCGGCTACAGCGCGGCGAAGTTTGGTGGTGTGGGTCTGACCCAATCGCTGGCACTGGATCTTGCGGAATACGGGATTACGGTTCACTCATTGATGCTGGGTAACCTGCTGAAATCACCGATGTTCCAGTCTCTGATCCCGCAATATGCCAGCAAACTGGGAATTGCCGCCGATCAGGTTGAGCAGCATTACATCGATAAGGTCCCGCTCAAACGCGGCTGTGATTATCAGGATGTACTGGATGTGCTGCTGTTTTACGCAAGCACAAGAGCCTCTTACTGCACCGGGCAATCAATCAATATTACCGGCGGGCAGGTGATGTTCTGAACCGGATATTCCCCGGTGGTGCTGCGCTTACCGGGGCTATCGAACCGTAGCCAGGATGCGGCGTTTGCGCCGCATCCGGGAAAAGGAGATATGATGGTTTCTGCATTGATTACCCTTGCTGTCATCGCCTGGCTCAGCCAACTGGCTCTGGGCGGCTGGCAGATCCGCCAGTTTAATCGCGCATTTGATCTTCTCTGCCAGCAAGGACGCGTTGGCGTCGGGCGCTCCGGCGGACGTTTCAAACCGCGCGTTGTTCTTGCGGTTGCATTCGATAAACAGGACCGCGTCGTTGATACCCTGATCATGCGCGGACTCACTGTTTTCGCCAGACCTGCGAAAATCGACACCCTGCTCGGACTGAAACGGCAGGAATTAGAGCCTGATGTGATCTTTCCCCATGATCCAGGCTGTCAGAATGCTCTATTATTGGCGCTTAAATTGAAATATGGATAATTTCGTTGTGAACGCAATGAGCTTGCGAAATTATCATTTTGCAACTTAACGCAGGATAAAAGCGCCCATGAAACCACGTCAGCGGCAGGCAGCCATTCTTGAACATCTGCAAAAGCAGGGAAAATGTTCTGTTGAAGAGCTGGCAGCACACTTCGACACCACGGGCACCACCATACGGAAAGATTTAGTGGTGCTGGAACACTCCGGCGCGGTCATCCGCACCTATGGCGGCGTCGTGCTCAATAAAGACGAAGCTGATCCCCCGATCGACCATAAAACTCTCATCAACACCCTGCAAAAAGGGCTGATTGCCGAAACCGCCGTGGGCTTTATTCAGGATGGCGATTCCATCATTCTCGATGCGGGCAGCACCGTGCTGCAAATGGTCCCTTTACTGAGCCATTTCAATAACATCACCGTGATGACCAATAGCCTGCATATCGTCAATGCACTTTCCGAACTCGATAACGAGCAAACCATTCTGATGCCGGGAGGGACCTTTCGCAAAAAATCCGCCTCCTTTCATGGGCAACTGGCGGAAAACGCCTTCGAGCATTTCAGCTTCGACAAACTGTTTATGGGGACCGACGGTATCGATTTGACTGCGGGGGTCACTACTTTTAATGAAGTCTTCACCGTCAGCAAAGCCATGTGTAACGCGGCGCGGGAAGTGATCCTGATGGCGGATTCGTCCAAGTTTGGCCGCAAAAGTCCGAACATTGTGTGCAGCCTGGAAAGCGTCGATAAATTAATCACCGATGCCGGGATCCCGGCAGAATTTCGTGCCGCACTGGAAGAAAAAGGGATAGAAGTGATCGTAGCCGGAGAAAAACATGAGTGAGCTTTTACTGAATACCGCGCGTCAAACACTGCTGCTGGAGCTGCAGGAAGCAAGCCGCCTGCCAGAGCGTCTGGGCGAGGCGTTTTTACGCGCCGCTGATGCCATTATTCATTGCCAGGGCAAAGTGGTTATCTCGGGCATTGGTAAATCCGGGCATATCGGCAAAAAAATTGCCGCCACCCTCGCCAGTACCGGCACCCCTGCCTTTTTTGTCCATGCGGCAGAAGCCCTGCACGGTGATTTGGGGATGATAGAAAGCCGCGATGTGCTGCTCTTTATCTCCTACTCCGGCTCGGCCAAAGAGCTGGATCTGATCCTGCCGCAGTTAAAGGAACGGTCGGTGACGGTGCTGGCAATGACCGGTAAATCCCTGTCACCGCTGGCGCTGGCGGCAGACGCAGTGCTGGATATTTCCGTTGAACGTGAAGCCTGCCCGATGTTACTGGCCCCCACCTCCAGCACGGTCAATACGCTAATGCTCGGTGACGCGCTGGCGATGGCCGTGATGCAGGCGCGCGGTTTTAACGAGGAAGATTTTGCCCGCTCACACCCGGCAGGTGCGCTGGGTGCCCGTCTGCTCAACAAGGTCCATCATCTGATGCGTAAAGAGGATATCCCGCATGTACGCATTGACGCCACGGTGATGGACGCGATGCTGGAACTGAGCCATACGGGAATGGGGATGGTGGCCGTCTGCGGTGACGCACAGGAAATTCTGGGTATCTTCTCCGATGGCGACCTGCGACGCTGGCTGGTTGCAGGCGGTGTACTGGATGCGAACATCAGTGAAGCGATGACGAAAGGGGGTATCACCCTTAACGCCGGGAGCCGCGCTATCGATGCCAAAGAGCTGCTGATGAAACGCAAAATCTCCGCCGCCCCGGTGGTGGATGACAGCGGTAAACTGGTTGGCGCGATTAACCTGCAGGCCTTTTATCAGGCCGGAATTATTTAATTTTTCCATCCCGGACGTTTCGCCAGCCGAAGTGGCGTGCCATTGTGGTGAGCGAAGATCAGATGAAGGTGGCGTTCCCGCTGTTGAAAACGCCGCCAGTTTGAGAAGCGGCGATCGTCCGTAGCCCCGGTTAGCGCAACGCCACCGGGGACGATGCCTCACCCCTGCGCCAGACTCCGCGCGGCGGCGATAACGCCCTGCCCCAACGCGATTGCGCCATCGCCCGCAGGAAAGCGCTGCGGGAAGAGTAACGTGTAATCCGCAAGGTAAGCCGATAAACGGGCTTTTAGCAGACGGTTATGCAACACACCGCCGCCAAAAGCGAGCGTGGTAATCTGCCGTGCGTCCGCCTGCTTACGGACAAGCTGCGCCAGTCCGCAGGCCAGCGCGTCATGGAAAGCCCAGGCGCGCTGCTCTGACGGAGCCTGCCACGCCAGCCACTGTTGCCAGAAGGTGGCTAAATCAAGCTGTTCGCCATTAAGCGGCAGAGTGACCGGATGCGTGATATGCCCATTGCGCGTAGCCAGCGCTTCCAGCCGACAGGCCGCCTCCCCTTCATAACTTAACTGCAGTGGCGCGCATTCCAGCGCACAGGCGACAGCATCAAACAGTCGCCCGGCAGAAGATGCCAGCGGCGCATTGATATTGCGCGCCATTGCCCGTGCAAGCACCGGCCAGTTCTGCCGTTGCAGCACAGCGGTTTCGGGGAACTGCTGCCAGTCAGGGACAAACGCCAGCATCTGTGCCAGCAGGTTGCGCCACGGCTGGGTTGCCGCCAGATCGCCGCCGGGGAGCGCCACGGCAGGCAACCCACCCAGATGCTCAACCTCGCGATAATTGACGCGCAGGCATTCGCCCCCCCACAGCGCCCCGTTCTCCCCCATGCCGATACCGTCCAGCGCCAGGGCAATCACATCCCCCCCATCGCGCGGCCAGTCATGTTCTGCGAGCGTGGCCGCAATATGGGCATGGTGGTGCAACACGGTTTGCTGTGAAAGCCCGGTCTCCTGTGCCCAGTGGGTGGCGCGATAGCCCGTATGCGCATCGGCGACCACCTGCTGTGGGGTGAAGTCATAGATCGTCTGCATCAGACGCAGCGCGTTACGCCACTGTGTCTCTACGCCCTCATCGGTTAAATCACCGAAATGCTGGCTTAATACTGCGCTGTCATCCCGCACCAGACAGAAGGTATTTTTCATATCCGCCCCCAGACATAACGTGGGCGGGATGTTGTGAAATCCGGGCGGCAATTGCACGGCATCCGGCACATAACCGCGCGAGCGACGTAACATTTCGCCGCTCTCGCGCACCACCGAATCGTCCATACGCTGTACGATATCGCGGTTGTGCAGCAGAAACCCGTCCGCTATCTCCGCCAGATCGTCCAGCGCCTGACCATTTGTCAGCGCAGGCGGCCTACCGCTCAGGTTACCGGATGTCATCACCAGCGGGCGCTGCAACGCCTGGGCTAACAGATGTTGTAATGGATTCGCAGGCAGCATCACCCCCACCTCATCGAGCCCTGGCGCAATAGCCGGACACAGTTCTGGCAGCAACGTTTTCGCCACCAGCACGATCGGCGCAGCGGGCGTGGCCAATAATCGGGTGGCCGCCTCGCTCAGCCCGTCAGCAGAAGGCAGCATCACCGCCAGCGGTTTCGCCGGGCGATGCTTACGGGCGCGCAGATGCTGCACCGTCGTCTGCCGGCGCGCGTCACACGCCAGATGAAAACCACCGATACCTTTCACCGCGACAATTCCGCCTGCTTTGAGCAGCGCAATAGCTGCCTGCAGCGCCGCCTCTCCGGCCAATTGCTCTTTACCGCTTCGCCACTCAAGCTGTGGGCCGCACTCAGGGCAGGCAACGGGCTGGGCGTGAAAACGGCGATCGGCGGGATGGCGATACTCCGCCTCACAGGCAGGACACAGGGGAAACGCCGCCATCACGGTGCAGGGGCGGTCATAAGGCATGGCGTGAATAATGGTGAACCGCGGGCCGCAGTGGGTACAGTTGATAAATGGATAGCGATAGCGGCGCTCTGCCGGGTCATTCATCTCCGCCAGACAGGCGGGACAGGTGGCGGCATCGGGCACTATTTGCGTATTCATCGTGCCCCCCGCGCTTTCGCGGATGGTAAAACTGAGCGGCGCCTTTGACCACTGATACGGCGTAACCTTCGTCTCGTCGATACGCGCCAGTGGCGGGCATTGCTGATATAACAACGGGAGAAAATGGCGTTCATCACCCCATAAGCGTATTTCAACGCCCTGGGCGTCATTACAGACATCACCGGTAAGATTGAGCTGTTGCGCCAGTTGCCAGACAAAGGGGCGGAAGCCCACCCCCTGTACTTTTCCGTAGACGCGAATACAAACGCCGTTGTGGGTCATCGTTTATTTATTGCAACGCTGCATGCCGCAAGCGAGTCTTCATCTGCTGGTAGGTTGACTGAGTGTACTCCTCAGCCCAGGCCTGATCGTTGATCGCACTCACCCGCACCGCGCAATATTTGGTTTCCGGTGTTTTAGAGATGGGATCAAGGTTATCCTGCGTCAGCTCATTACACGCGCCAATCCACCACTGATAAGTCATGTACACGCAGCCGGTATTAACACGTTCATTCACATCGGCACGGCTGATAACTTTCCCCCTGCGCGACTCCACCCACACCAGTTGCCGGTTGTTAATCCCCAACCGCGCGGCATCGTGCGGATTTATCTGCACAAAACCCGGTTCATCCGCGAGCGTTTGCAATGCCGCACAGTTACCGGTCATTGAGCGACAGGAGTAATGACCCACTTCGCGCACGGTGCTGAGCACCAGCGGGAACGCCGCGTCCGGCACTTCGGCAGGGGCACGCCATGGCGCTGCAAACAGCAGACCTTTCCCGTCCGGAGTATCGAACTTGTTGTCTTTATACAGATAACGCGTTCCCGGATGATCCAGGGTCGGACAAGGCCATTGAACGTGCCCCATATCACCCATTTTTTCATAGGTTACGCCGTAGAACAGCGGGCAAAGTTCGCGCATTTCGTCCCAGATTTGCTGGTTATTGTCGTAATGCATCGGGTAGCCCATTTCCGTGGCGATAAGGCTGATAATTTCCCAGTCACGCTTGACGTCATATTGCGGTTCGATGGCTTTTTCAAAACGCTGGAATCCGCGATCCGCGCAGGTAAAGACGCCACCGTGCTCGCCCCATGAGGTGGCAGGCAGCAGCACATCCGCCTGTTCGGCGGTTTTGGTCATAAAGATGTCCTGCACGACCACAAAATCCAGCGCCTCAAAGCCTTTGCGCACCAGGCTGAGATCGGCTTCGGTCTGCAACGGATCTTCACCCATGATGTAATAGGCTTTGACCTTGCCTTCCAGCGCCAGATGCGGCACCTCGGTGATACGCACGCCGACTTTGTCATCCATGACCGCCGGATCGATACCCCAGGCTTTAGCAAATTTGGCGCGGACATTCGGATCAACCACATCCTGGTAGCCCGGGAACTGGTTCGGAATCACCCCCATGTCGCAGGCGCCCTGCACATTATTCTGTCCACGCACCGGGCCTACGCCGACGTTCTCACGCCCAAGGTTGCCGGTCAGCAGCGCGAGGCTTGAGAGCCCTTTCACCACATCCACCGCCTGACCAAATTGCGTCACGCCCATCCCCCACATGATGGTGGCCGTCGGCGCGGCGGCGTAAGTACGCATTGCTTCGCGCACCTGGTGGGCCGGTACGCCCGTGAGATGTTCAACCGCTTCCGGCGCATAGTCTTTTACGATTTCACGATAGGCATCCAGCCCGGTGGTGAAGTTCGTGACGTAGCGCTGATCGTAGAGCTTTTCTTCCAGCAGAACATAACCAAAGGCGTTCACCAGCGCCATATTGCAGCCGTTTTTGAGCTGTAAATGCTGGTCGGCAATGCGTGCGGTTTCGATGCGGCGCGGATCGCAGACGATAATCTTCGCCCCGTTCTGTTTTGCTTTGACCACCCTTCTTGCCACAATCGGGTGGGAATCGGCACAGTTGTAGCCAAAGACAAGCAGGCAGCGGGAGTTTTCGATATCACCGATGGAGTTACTCATTGCGCCGTTGCCCAGGGTTTGCTGTAACCCGGCAACGGAAGGACCGTGACAAACACGTGCGCAGCAGTCGACATTATTGGTATGTAAGACCCCACGGGCAAATTTCTGCATCACGTAGTTGGTCTCATTGCCGGTACCACGAGATGAACCGGTGGTCATAATAGCGCGGGAGCCAAACCTGGCTTTGATGTCGCTAAGCCGTTTCGCCGTATAACGGATGGCCTCCTGCCAGCTCACCGGGGTGAGTTTACCGCCACGTTCATAGCGGATCATCGGCTGTGTCAGGCGAGGCGTCAGCAGTTTCGTATCGTTAAGAAAATCCCAGCCGTAGTAGCCTTTCAGGCAGAGTTCGTTCTGGTTGGTTTCCCCGTCCGCCGCTTCGGCGCGGATAATTTTGCCATTATCCACAACCAGTTTCAGTTTGCAGCCAGCGCCGCAATAGGGACATACGCTCGTGATTTTTTTCATCAGTAACAGACCTGTTAAAAGTGAAAGTTTTACCCTGAATAATTCGGGTTACAGGGAGGCGGCAAGTGAACGAATCCCGATGAGCTTGCCAGAGTCAAGTGATTCGGGTGAGCGAACGCAGCCAACGTACATGCAACCTGAAGAATGACGGGTATTTTTAAAAACCCAGTGACACGGCGCTTTCCAGCGCAGTGCGACGACGTTTCTCTTCGCTCATGTGTTCAAGTACTTCCCGGTCAACGCAGAACAGCGCTTTAGTCGGACATACCGAAATACAGGCCGGGCCACTTTCGCGCTGGTAGCATAAATCGCATTTGTTGGCTTCGGCCTTCTGCCCTGACATCTTGAGGCCGATGCCGTTATGGCGAACCACCGGGCGCACCACAACCTCCATGGCACCATAGGGGCAGGCCACCACGCAGGTTTTGCAACCAATGCAGCGTTCCTGCATGACATGGACAAACCCTTTGTCGCGGCTGATAGCGCCATTCGGACAGACATTGGCGCAGGGTGCGTCTTCGCACTGGCGGCAGAGGGTTGCCGTCGATACGTTGACGCCTTTGATAACATGAATGCGGGGTAAAAAGGTTTCAGGGGTAAGGGCGGCACAGTCCTGTTGTTCCTGATGTGAGACAACGCAGGCAACTTCACAGGTGCGACAGCCAATACATTTACTGGCATCCGCCATAATAAAACGGTTCATCGTCTTCTCCAGCAATGAGTTTCATCACGCCGGATATACACGTTTCATGCCAGTTATTATGTAATTGTTATTTATGCGTTTTTCTTAGATAAGATACTGTCATCGACAGAAGTGACGATGACAGCTGACGAGGTTAACGCGTGGGGCCGGGAATAAGTGAATCACGTAACATTAATTCGCCGAGGAAGGGCTGGTGGTAATTAAACTCACCGCCATCAAGCATAAAAATTAATCGTTCGATGGTTTCTTTAATCATCTCTGTGACCGGAATTTTAACGCTGGAAAGGGCGGGAATCACATACGGGGCAATAGCAATGTCATCAAAACCAATAACCGAAACCTGAGTGGGTACGGCTATTCCCCGCTCATCCAGTCTCTTCATGGCGCCAATGGCCATATCATCGTTGCTCGCCACCAGCGCACTAAAACTGACGCCCTTCGCCAGCAGCGTTTCAACACCTGCTGCCCCGCTTTCCGGCGACCACTTTCCTTGCACAATTAAGTCGTTACGTAACGTAATGCCGTGCTGCGCCAGAGCATCTTTATAGCCAGAAAGTCGTTCAATACCGGTCGGAGAATCCAGTGAGCCGGTAATAAACGCAATATCCCGATGGCCCATGGCAATTAATGTCGCCACTGCGTTAAAGCTTGAGGTTTTTTGGTCACACCAGACACAGTGGCTGCTGTTTTTACGTAAACGACGATTAAGCACCATAATTGGCTGGCTGTGGCTTTTAACGATGGTATCCATTTCATCGACACTTAAAAAACGCGGATAAATAATGATCGCATCGCATTTTAAATCGAGCAGATATTGAATCGCTTCACGCTCTTCTTCCGCACTGTGTTTACCGTCTGCCAGAATTAAACGCCGCCCCTGATCTTCTGTCATCCGCGCGGCATGAAACAGCAGCTCGCTAAAATAGACGCCGTGATACAACGTGTTGGTCACCACCAGCCCCAGCGTTTGCGTTTTGTTCGTCGCCAGACTGCGCGCCAGTAAGTTTGGGCGATACCCGCTCTCTTCAATCGCCTGAAACACCCGGTCTTTGGTCTCCTGGCTGACGTAGCCGTTGCCCGATAGCACACGGGAGACTGTCGCCTTTGACACTCCTGCCCGCTTTGCCACCTCAAGCATTGTGGTCATGTTGCTTATCCGTTTGATTTCGATGCCATGCAGTGTACTTCACCCTTTCAAGAATGTCGCAACGGGATAAAACGGGTCAAAAAATATTAAGCGATCGTCATCACAAAACTAAATAAAGATGAATTTTTGATCTTGTCTGGAAACATGAAACTCATCATGCTTTTGTGGAACCGGTTTCCTATCTGATGTTTCATTATCCGTCTCAAGTCGGGTAATGAAGCCGTACTCTATTGATAAAACAGGATATAACCCGATGTCGAAGAATTATGCGGCGCTTGCCGGCTCGGTGGTGAACGCACTGGGCGGTGTTGATAACATCGCTGCCGTCACCCATTGCATGACGCGTCTGCGCTTCGTGGTGAAAGACGACGCCAAAATTGACAGTGCGACGCTGAAAGGCATTAGCGGCGTTATGGGCGTGGTACGCAACGACAGCCAGTGCCAGGTGATCATCGGCAATACGGTGTCGCATGCCTACCGTGAAGTGGTGGCATTGCTGCCCGGTGATATGCAGCCTGCCCAACCGGTCGGTAAACAGAAGCTGACGCTTAAGCGTATTGGCGCAGGTATTCTCGACGCGCTGATCGGCACGATGTCACCGCTGATCCCGGCGATCATCGGCGGCTCAATGGTCAAACTGCTGGCGATGGTGCTGGAAATGTCCGGCCTGCTGCCAAAAGGCTCTTCAACACTGACCATTCTGACGGTGATTGGCGACGGCGCGTTCTTCTTCCTGCCGCTGATGGTAGCCGCGTCCGCCGCCGTGAAGTTTAAAACCAATATGTCGCTGGCGATTGCCATTGCAGGCGTGCTGGTACATCCGAGCTTTATCGACCTGATGGCGAAAGCCGCCCAGGGTGAACATGTGGAATTCGCGCTGGTTCCGGTGACGGCGGTGAAATACACCTACACCGTTATCCCCGCGCTGGTGATGACCTGGTTTCTGTCCTGGATCGAACGTTGGGTGGACAAAATTACCCCGGCGGTGACGAAAAACTTCCTTAAACCGATGCTGATTGTGCTGATTGCCGCGCCGCTGGCCATCGTGCTGATTGGTCCGTTGGGGATCTGGATCGGTAGCGCCATCTCTGCGCTGGTATACACCATTCATGGCTATCTGGGCTGGCTGTCCGTTGCCATTATGGGTGCCCTGTGGCCGCTGCTGGTAATGACCGGGATGCACCGCGTGTTTACCCCAACGATTATTCAGACCATTGCCGAAACCGGCAAAGAGGGCATGGTGATGCCGTCAGAAATTGGCGCCAACCTGTCGCTTGGCGGCTCATCGCTGGCGGTGGCGTGGAAAACCAAAAACCCGGAACTGCGCCAGACTGCCCTTGCGGCCGCGGCTTCTGCTATCCTGGCCGGTATCTCTGAACCCGCGCTGTACGGCGTGGCCGTTCGCCTGAAACGCCCGCTGATTGCAAGCCTGATAAGCGGCTTTATCTGCGGTGCCGTAGCGGGAATTGCCGGGCTTGCCAGCCACTCAATGGCGGCGCCGGGTCTGTTCACCAGCGTACAGTTCTTCGATCCGGCGAATCCAATGACCATTGTCTGGGTGTTTGGCGTGATGGCGCTGGCGGTGGTGCTCTCCTTTATTCTGACGCTGCTTCTCGGTTTTGAAGATATTCCGGTAGAAGCAGAGGCGCAGAAACCGCAGGCGGCAAAAACAGCCGTTGTTCATGAAGCCCGGGCTCAATAAGCGAGGTAACGCATGTCTGTATTTCCGAAAGGATTTTTATGGGGCGGCGCCATTGCCGCCAACCAGGCCGAAGGGGCGTATCTGGAAGGCGGTAAAGGGTTAACCACCGTCGATACTATTCCTCACGGCGCGAACCGTCTGCCGGTGAAACTCGGCCTGGAAAAACGTTTCACCCTGCGTGAAGACGAATACTACCCCAGCCATCAGGCGATCGATTTCTACCATCGTTACAAGGAAGATATCGCGCTGATGGCAGAGATGGGCTTCACCGTTTTTCGCACCTCTATTGCATGGAGCCGCCTCTACCCGCAGGGTGACGAGCTGACGCCGAACGCCGAGGGTATCGCGTTTTATCGCGACATGTTCGCAGAGTGCAAAAAGTATGGCATCGAACCGCTGGTGACACTGTGCCACTTTGATGTGCCGATGCATCTGGTCACCGAATATGGCTCCTGGCGTAACCGCAAGATGGTGGAATTTTTCACCCGCTACGCCCGCACCTGTTTTGAGGCCTTTGACGGTCTGGTGAAATACTGGCTGACCTTTAATGAAATCAACATTATGCTGCACAGCCCCTATTCCGGTGCCGGGCTGGTGTTTGAAGAGGGCGAAAATCAGGATCAGGTGAAATACCAGGCGGCGCACCACGAACTGATTGCCAGCGCACTGGCGACCAAAATCGCCCATGAAGTGAACCCGGAGAATCAGGTGGGCTGTATGCTGGCAGGCGGCAATTTCTATCCGTACTCCTGCAAGCCAGAAGATGTGTGGACGGCGCTGGAAAAAGACCGGGAAAACCTGTTCTTTATTGATGTTCAGGCGCGCGGTAGCTATCCGGCCTACGCGGCCCGAGTGTTCCGCGAAAAAGGCGTCACCATCAAGAAAGAAGCGGGCGACGACGAGATCCTGAGAAATACCGTCGATTTTGTGTCGTTCAGCTATTACGCCTCGCGCTGTGCCTCAGCCGAAATGAACGCGCAAAATACCTCGGCGGCCAACATCGTGAAATCTCTGCGTAACCCGCATATCCAGGTAAGCGAATGGGGTTGGGGGATAGACCCGCTTGGCCTGCGCATCACTATGAATATGATGTACGATCGCTATCAGAAGCCGCTGTTTTTAGTGGAGAACGGGCTGGGTGCGAAAGATGAATTTAATGCCCAGGGTGAAATCGAAGACGATTACCGTATCAGCTATCTGCGCGAGCATATCCGCGCCATGGGCGATGCCATTGCCGACGGTATTCCGGTAATGGGTTACACCACCTGGGGCTGTATCGATCTGGTGGCGGCATCCACCGGTGAGATGAGCAAGCGCTACGGGTTTATCTATGTCGACCGGGATGACGCGGGTAACGGTACGCTGGAGCGCAAGCGCAAAAAATCGTTCTGGTGGTATAAGAAGGTGATTGCCAGCAACGGAGAAGATTTGGCTTAATCGCCGGGGTTTTCACCGCAGGGGAGAGTTCGCCGCTTGCTCACAGCCCGGATGAGGCGCTTGCGCCGCCATCCGGGACGGTCAACTACTCCTCTTCCCCCGCCTCCAGCAGCGCAAATCCACCGTTACCCTGCCAGGTGGCCAGGCGCGCATAGATCGTCTCCACCGCCTCTTTCACCGGGGGCGTCATCGGGTAATAAAAGCCGACGATATCCGGCTGAATGCCCAGAAAAATCACCTCGCCCACATCCTCTTTTAACTGATCAATCAGATAATTGAGCGGCATGTTATGGGTAGTCATCAGGAACATCTCGGCAATATCGTCCGGATCGACAATACGAATTTCACCAGGGTTCAGCCCCATATCTGTCGCATCGACAATCAAAAGCCTGTCGGGGCGAAGTTCGCGGATCGCCACCACGTCGTTTTCGGGTGCGCTACCACCATCAATCACCTGCCAGTTTCCGGTTGGATTCGCCGTGCACATCTCCGCCAGCAGCGGGCCTGCGCCATCGTCACCCATCATGCTGTTACCCACACAGAGCAATACGTCCGTCACCTTCTCTCCTCGCCACCCACTGGTGGTATTTCCCGGTAAATAAATTGTCGCCTGGTCATTTTTGACGTTCGGTAAATTCGCGATCGTCATTTTCGTCATCAATGAAATGTCAGGAACCATCAGCGGCGGCCATTTTGCCGGAAAACAAGGTATTAACGCCTTGATCCTTGCCGCAATAAAGCGAAGAACCCTGGCATTGTTATTGCAACACGCGCCTGATTAATGAGGAGGCTGTATGCATGAAATTACCCTGTGCCAGCGTGCGCTGGAAATTATTGAACAACAGGCGAAACAGCACGCCGCCCGACGCGTAACTGAGGTCTGGATCAAAGTTGGCGCATTTTCCTGTGTGGAACCTGCCGCATTGACGTTTTGTTTTGATCTGGTCTGCCGTGGCACCCTGGCAGAGGGCTGTACACTGCACATCGAAGAACAACAGGCGGAATGTTGGTGCGAAAGCTGCCAGCAATACGTGACCTTACTAAGCCAGCACGTGCGTCGCTGCCCGCAATGCAGCAGTGACAATTTGCAAATCGTCGCCGACGACGGCATGCAGATTCAGCGGCTGGAAATCGAGGAGTGAGCAATGTGTACGACATGTGGTTGTCAGGAAGGTAACCTCTATATCGAGGGCGACGAGCATAATCCCCATTCCGCGTTTCGCAGCGCGCCATTTGCTCCCGCTGCCCGTCCGGCAATGAAAATCACAGGCGTCAAGACCGACAATTTCAGCCCGACGGCGGCAGAAAATGGTGATTTACATTACGGCCACGGCGCAGCCGGAACCCACGCGCCGGGCATGAGCCAGCGGCGGATGCTGGAAGTGGAAATCGATGTGTTAGATAAAAACAATCGCATCGCCGCGCATAACCGCGCCCGCTTCGCCGCCAGACACCAGCTGGTGCTGAACCTGGTCTCCAGCCCCGGTTCCGGTAAAACCACCCTGCTGACCGAAACCCTGACCCGTCTGAACACCCGCGTGCCCTGTGCGGTTATCGAAGGGGATCAGCAAACCGTTAACGATGCCGCGCGTATCCGCGAGACCGGAACCCCGGCGATTCAGGTGAACACCGGCAAGGGGTGTCATCTGGATGCGCAAATGATTGCCGACGCCGCACCTCGTCTGCCGCTGGCGGACAATGGCATTCTGTTTATCGAAAACGTCGGCAACCTGGTTTGCCCGGCCAGTTTTGATCTTGGCGAACGTCACAAAGTCGCCGTGCTGTCGGTGACCGAAGGCGAAGACAAGCCGCTGAAATATCCACATATGTTTGCTGCGGCCTCCATCATGCTTCTCAATAAAATCGACCTGCTGCCTTACCTCAAATTTGATGTAGAGAAATGCCTCGCGTATGCCCGTGAAGTGAACCCGTCGATTGAAATTTTCCTGGTTTCGGCCACCAGCGGTGAAGGCATGGACAGATGGCTGGACTGGCTGGAGACCCAACGATGTGCATAGGCGTTCCGGGACAAATTAGCGCCATTGATGGCAATCAGGCGAAAGTCGATGTCTGTGGTATTCAGCGCGACGTCGACTTAACGCTGGTGGGCAGTACGGATGAAACGGGGCATTCTCGCCTGGGACAATGGGTGCTGGTGCACGTGGGCTTCGCCATGAGCGTGATAAACGAAGAAGAGGCCCGCGAAACGCTGGCGGCCCTGCAAAATATGTACGACGTCGAGCCAGATGTGGGCGCGCTGCTGTTTGGTGAGGAGGGATAATGCGTTTTGTGGATGAATACCGCGCGCCGGAGCAGGTTATGCAGCTTATCGCGCATCTGAGTGAGCGTGCCGCACTGCTCACATATACCGCGCAGCGCCCTCTACGCGTAATGGAGGTTTGTGGCGGCCATACCCATGCCATCTTTAAGTTCGGTCTCGACCAGTTATTGCCGGATAATATCGAGTTTATCCACGGGCCGGGCTGCCCGGTGTGTGTCCTGCCGATGGGACGCATTGATACGTGCGTGGAGATCGCCAGCCATCCTGAGGTGATCTTCTGCACCTTCGGTGATGCGATGCGTGTACCAGGAAAAAACGGTTCTCTGTTACAGGCGAAAGCGCGTGGGGCGGATGTGCGTATCGTCTATTCCCCGCTGGATGCGCTGAGCCTGGCGAAGCAGAATCCACAGCGCAAAGTGGTCTTTTTTGGCCTTGGCTTTGAAACTACGATGCCCGCCACCGCCATCACACTGCAACAGGCAAAATTGCAGGATGTGAGTAACTTTTTCTTTTTCTGCCAGCACATCACCATCATTCCGACCCTGCGCAGCCTGCTGGAAGAACCGGATAACGGTATCGACGCGTTTCTTGCGCCCGGCCATGTCAGCATGGTAATCGGCACCGATGCCTATGGTTTTATCGCCGGGGAATTCCAGCGACCGCTGGTGGTCGCTGGGTTTGAACCCCTGGATCTGCTGCAAGGCGTATTAATGCTGGTGGAGCAGAAAATCAGCGCCCGTCATCAGGTAGAAAACCAGTACCGTCGCGTGGTGCCGGACGAAGGCAATCGTCTGGCGCAGCAGGCCATTAGCGAGGTGTTTGCGGTGCAGGGCGACAGCGAGTGGCGCGGGCTGGGGATAATTGGCGATTCCGGTGTGCGCTTAACCGCGCCCTACCAGCGCTTTGATGCCGAAGCCCATTTTAACCCTGTCCCCCAACAAGCCTGTGACGACCCGCGCGCACGCTGCGGCGAGGTACTGACCGGCAAATGTAAGCCCCATCAGTGTCCGCTATTTGGCAATACCTGCAATCCACAAACCGCGTTTGGCGCACTGATGGTCTCCTCTGAGGGCGCCTGCGCCGCCTGGTATCAATATCGTGCTCAGGAGTGCGAAGTATGAATGAAGTCCAACTGGCGCACGGCAGCGGCGGTCAGGCGATGCAACAGCTCATCAGCCAGCTTTTTATCGACGCCTTCGCTAATCCGTGGCTCAGTGAACAGGAAGATCAGGCACGTCTCGATCTTGCGACCCTCGCCGCCAGCGGTGATCGACTGGCCTTTTCCACTGACAGCTACGTTATCGACCCGCTGTTCTTCCCGGGAGGCGATATCGGCAAACTCTCTGTTTGCGGCACGGCGAACGATGTTGCGGTAAGCGGCGCGATTCCCCGCTATCTCTCCTGCGGTTTTATTCTCGAAGAAGGTCTGCCGATGGAGACCCTGAAAGCCGTGGTCACCAGCATGGCGGAAACGGCCCGCCGTGCGGATATCGCCATTGTTACCGGTGATACCAAGGTGGTACAGCGCGGGGCGGCAGATAAGCTGTTTATCAATACGGCAGGTATTGGCGCCATTCCAGCCAATATTCGCTGGGGCGCCAGCACCCTTGAAGCCGGGGACGTGCTGCTGGTCAGCGGCACGCTTGGCGATCACGGAGCGACCATCCTCAATTTGCGCGAACAACTGGGGCTGGACGGAGAACTGACCAGCGACTGCGCGGTGTTAACCCCGTTGATTCAGCAGTTGCGTGATATTCCTGGCGTGAAAGCGTTGCGTGATGCGACGCGCGGCGGCGTCAATGCCGTGGTGCATGAATTCGCCGCCGCCTGCGGTTATGGTATCGAACTTAACGAACGCGACCTGCCGGTGAAAACCGCCGTGCGCGGCGTGTGCGAGCTCCTGGGGCTGGAAGCGCTGAATTTCGCCAATGAAGGCAAACTGGTAATTGCCGTACAGCGCCAGTCGGCCGAGCGGGTGCTTGCTCAGTTACGCGCTCACCCGCTGGGCCAGGATGCCGCGATCATCGGTGAAGTGGTAGAGCGTAAAGGGGTGCGACTGGCAGGCTTATATGGCGTGAAACGCATTCTCGACTTACCTCACGCCGAGCCCCTGCCCCGGATTTGCTGACGTTTTGTCTGCGTGAAAACGCCATGTTGCCAGCATTGGTCTGCACATCTATACCCATGATAAGAAAATGGGTATGGATCAACAGGCAATGACCTGAGATAACTGACTCTTTCTCATCACCCCGGAGGCAACATGGCCGTTTCAGCTCGTAACCAACTCGTCGGTAAAGTCAGCGCAACTGCGCACGGTGCCGTTAACGATGAAGTGGAATTAACCCTCGCCGGCGGCGCGAAGCTTGTCGCTATCGTCACATCCAGCAGTAAGGAAGCACTGGGATTGACCCCAGGTACAGAAGCTATCGCGCTGATCAAAGCGCCGTGGGTTACGCTTGCAACCGAAGAGTGCGGGCTGAAATTCTCTGCGCGCAATCAGTTTGCCGGTGCGGTAAGCGTCGTGACCGAAGGGGCCATAAACGCGACCGTACATGTCGCCACTGACGCCGGTTTTGAAATAGTGGCGGTGGTGACCAACGAAAGCTGCGAAGCGCTACAACTTGCACCGGGGAAACGCGTCATTGCCCTGATTAAAGCATCATCCATTCTTATTGCCACCCGGGCCTGAGGAAACGTAACGCCGTGCCCGCCACGGCGTTATTTTTTAGGGCGGTATTTTTCCGGCAGTTCGGGAACAGGACGTTTGTCATCCATCAGATGGCGGAGGGTCAAAACAGGGTGTCGCCACAGCATCCTCGGCCCTGCCCAACGCATAATCTGTTTCATCTCTTCACGTCTGGCAGGCGGGTAGCAGTGCACAGGGCATTGTTTACAGGCTGGTTTTTCTTCACCAAATATACATTTATCCAGCCGCTTATCCGCGAAATCATTCAACGCCTGATAGTGCGCTTCATCCGCCACAGCCTGCGGACAGTGCTGCCGGTAAAGCGCAATCATATGGCGAATGGTCAGTTTTTCACGGCTAATGCGTTTTCCCGTCATCATGGCCCCCTTCAAAGACGCATTTAGTTTACCCTTTTAAAAGGGACAGGCGAACAGCTATTACCGCTTTTCCGGCTGGTGCAGCCATCTTTACACTTGCACCAACTTCCCTCTTTTTCTGCCGCCTGAACGTCATCGTGGTGCGTTTTTACGCCGGCCGCTCCTCATAAAGGTGCACCTCGCCTCGCTATTGCGTGATAAGCCGCGCTTTTGGTGCGCTGGCATGTTTTCTGCATTTTACCTTTATCTTCATCAAGCGGAATGCAGGGGATGACAATGATAAAAATGACGCTTCCGAGCGCGCCTTACTACGATGAAATGCTCACCGCAGAAGGTCGGCAACGCCAGCATTATGACGCCTGGTGGCACTGGTTACAGCAGACTGACCAGCATGCCATTCACCAGAAGAAAGAGCAGGCAGAACTGCTGTTTCACCGCGTCGGCATTACGTTTAATGTTTACGGTGAAGAGGGAGGAACAGAGCGTTTAATTCCATTCGACAGCGTGCCGCGCATCATTCCGGCCCACGAATGGCGGATGCTTGACGCAGGCATACGCCAGCGGGTAAAAGCGCTCAACGCCTTCTTATACGATATCTACCACCACCAGCATATTCTCAATGCCGGTATTGTCCCCCGTGAGCAAGTGCTCGCCAACGAACAATATCAACCCTGTATGCAGGGCGTCGATCTGCATAATAATATCTATGCCCATATCACCGGCATCGATATGGTCCGCGACAGTGACGGCGGATACTATGTGCTGGAAGATAATCTGCGCACCCCATCCGGCGTCTCTTATATGCTGGAAAACCGCAAGATGATGATGCGCCTCTACCCGGATCTGTTCGCCAGTTCGCATATCGCACCGGTCGAGCGCTACCCCAGTTACCTGCTACAAACCCTGCGTGAAAGCACTTATGTTGATGACCCCTGTGTAGTAGTGCTGACGCCCGGACGCTTTAACAGCGCCTATTTTGAACACAGTTTTCTTGCTCAGCAGATGGGGGTGGAGCTGGTAGAAAGCGCCGACCTGTTCGTCAAAGAGGGCAGTGTCTATATGCGCACCACCGAAGGCCCGTGCCGGGTCGATGTTATCTATCGCCGTATTGACGATGCCTTCCTCGACCCGCTGGCGTTTCGTTCGGACTCTATGCTGGGTGTACCGGGGCTGTTGTCGGTCTATCGTTCAGGTGGCGTGGTGCTGGCCAATGCGATTGGCACCGGCGTGGCAGATGACAAATCCATCTACCCGTACGTGCCGGATATGATCCGTTTTTATCTTTCTGAGGAGCCTATCCTCGGCAATATTCCCACCTGGCAGTGCCGTAAAGCCGAAGATTTGAGTTACGTACTGGCCCATCTGGATGAGATGGTGGTGAAAGAGGTCCACGGCGCGGGCGGCTACGGCATGCTGGTCGGTCCCCGCTCGACCCGGGCGCAAATTGATGCCTTCCGTCAGCGCCTGCTGGCAAACCCCGGTAATTACATTGCGCAAAACACCCTGGCGCTCTCCACCTGCCCGACTTTTGTCGAGGAAGGGCTGGCCCCGCGCCACATTGACCTGCGCCCGTTTGCGCTCTACGGCGAAGAGATAAGGCTGGTGCCAGGCGGGCTGACCCGCGTGGCGCTGACCGAAGGATCGCTGGTGGTGAACTCCTCGCAAGGGGGTGGCACAAAAGACACCTGGGTAATGGAGGAGGATGAATAATGTTAAGCCGCACCGCCAGTGAACTGTACTGGATGGCCCGTTACCTGGAACGGGCAGAGAGCTTTGCCCGCGTCCTTGATGTGACCTACAAATTATCAATGATGCCGCGCCACAGCCAGCAACAACATGATTTAGCCCTGCCGCTTAATCTGACATTCGGGCATGAACTGTTTCAGGAGCGTTATGCCCGGTTCAGTATGAATAACCTGCTGAATTTCTTTGCCCTTGATGGGCAGAACCCGAGCAGTATCTATAGTTGTATTGAAATGGCCTGGAATAACGCCCATGCCGTTCGCGGTAGTCTTTCATCCGAGGTGTGGGAGTGCATCAATACCACCCGTATCGATATCCGCAATCTGCGCCAGACGGGGGTGGATAAGATTGGTATCGACGCCTTTTTCGACTGGGTGAAAGAGCGCGCGCATCTGTTCCGTGGCGCCATGTTCGGCACACTGCTGCGTAACGACGCCCAATACTTTATCCGTATCGGCACGCTGATTGAATGCGCGTTTGCCACCGCGCAGTTGCTGGCGTTAAAAGATCAGCAACTCAGTAACGATCCGGATCCGGTACGCGAATATTACCGCCTCGACACACTGTTGCGTGCGGTGAGCGCCCGCGAGGCCTACCACAGCATTTATCGCCAGCCGATCAGCCGGGAAACCGTCACCGAATTACTGGTGTTTCGCAATGACGTGCCGCGCTCGCTGCATGCCTGCGTCGGCGACCTGGTACAGCAGCTGGAGATGATTGGCAGCGAGCGGGCACGCGTTCCGTTGCGTCTTGCCCACCAGTTGCATGTGGAGCTGCGTTTCGGCTCGCTTGATGATGCGCTGGCCGACGACCTTCAGGAGTGGTTAAACCGTTTTCTCACCAAAATCAACGAACTGGCCGATAGTATCCGCCAGACCTATCTGGAGGCGTTATGAAACTAACCATTAATCACCTGACGCATTATCACTATGATGAAGAGGTGAAATTCAGCACGCAGTATCTGCGTCTGACGCCGCAAACCTCCGGCCGCCAGTATATTAAGGAATGGAATCTGCTGCTGCCCGCCTCGGCGGTAGCGACAACCGATGCGTACGGTAATCTGATGCATGTCTTAACCCTGGATCACCCTCATCAAGAGATAATCATTCATGCTCAAGGTGTGGTTGAGATCGCCGATAATGCAGAAGAAGAGGAAGAGACCAGCGAATCGCTCTCTCCACTGGTGTTCCTGCGCACGACCCCGTTAACCGACCCGGACACGCCGATTCGCGAATTTGCCCGGCGTTATTACCGGGAAGAAGATGCACCTGGCAGCCTGGAAGAGTTGATGGCGGAATTACGCCTGAAAATGCCGTATACGCCTGGCGCCACCCAGGTACATGACACTGCCGCCGTCGCTTTTGCCAAAGGAAAAGGGGTGTGCCAGGATCATACCCACGTATTTTTGGCCTGTTGCCGTAGCCTGCGCATTCCGGCGCGTTACGTGAGCGGTTATGTTTATAGCAAGGATACCGAGCATGTGGCGATGCATGCCTGGGCAGAGGCCTGGCTTGATGGACGCTGGCAGAATTTCGATATCACTAATAATACGCGCGACCTGAACCAGCATCTTCGCCTGGCGATCGGGATGGATTATCTGGATGCCTGCCCGGTGCGGGGTAGCCGTTTTGGCGGCGGCTGTGAAGAGATGTTTTCCGCTGCTGAGGTAAGCCTGTTTGAGCGACAACAACAGATCCAGCAGCAACAATGAATCAATAAAGGTATTTTAATGACTTACTGTGTGGCCATGCGTCTTTCCGACGGGCTGGTTTTTGCTTCCGACTCCCGCACCAATGCGGGAGTCGATCACATCGCAACGTTTAAAAAACTCCATGTATTCAGCAAGGAGGGGGAACGGGTGCTGGTGATCCAGTCTGCGGGGAACCTGGCCACAACACAGAGCATTGTCAGCCTGCTTAACGAACGGATACAAGGCCAGCATACGCCAAACCTAATGCAGATGGGGACGATGTATGACGCCGCCACGCTGGTCGGGGAGACGGTGCGCGAAGTGATTCACCGCGACAGCGCGGCGCAGCAAAACAGCAGCACTATTTTTGGCTGCAATATGCTGCTCGGCGGGCAGATTGGCAATGAGGTCCCGCGTCTGTTTCATATCTATCCCGAAGGCAATTTCATTGAAGCGACGAATGACACCCCCTACTTTCAGATTGGCGAGAGCAAATACGGCAAGCCGATTATCGACAGGGTGTTGACGGTCGATACCCCTCTGGAGCACGCTATGTGCTGCGCCTTGATCTCCATCGATTCGACGTTACGCAGTAATCTCTCCGTCGGTATGCCGCTGGATGTCATGATTTATCGCGCGAATACCTATGATGCCAGCGAACAGCGGCGCATCACGGAAAACGATCCCTATTTTACCGGTATCCGCAAAGCCTGGTCGGAAGGTCTGGTCAACACATTCCGCCAGTTGCCGCCTTTTCCGGCACAGGGCTAATTGGGTGATACCTGTAATAAACAAAGAGCTCCTCAATGAGACTGGCAGTCATTAGCACCTTATTTTTGCTTGCAGCGTCAACATCCGCGCTGGCATCAACATCGAACGAAGAGACGGTCGCGGCAGCGAAAGTCACCCTGGGCCAGGCGCTGTATAAATCTGCGCTGCTTACCGGCGCCATGCCGGAAGAAGGCAAAGCGGACCCGGCCAAAATGGGCCAGAAAATGGGGGCCGAAATGTCCGAACGCCTCAATAACGTTGTGATTGGCGGCCTCAACCAGGGGGCAAATTGCGACGATATCACCGCGAATATTCAAAAAAGTTTCGAAATTATGCAAAGGGACGCAGTAAGCCAGTTCTCCTCCTCTTCTGCCATTAAAAAGGCGCTGGATAATGTGCCGCTCAGCGCTGCACAGTATGCCGCCGCGGAATGCCAGAATTTAACCAGCCAGTAATACCTCTCTTCAATCCCGGCGGTGAAAGCCGCTGAGATCAGACTTTTATCTCCCCTTTCGACATTGTTAACAGGCACTACACTGACGCATTAATTGTGATAAAACCGATTTAAAGGAGAATATTTATCCGTACAAATCTCCAAATTTCTATTGTCTGTTGTTTTTCTTATAGTTAAAAAAATACCGGATGGCGTGAATGAACCGGAACATAATAATAAATTGCTGCGTCGTGAAATTATTCCAGCACCGGGAAATACGATCATGATCGTATTATCTGTAAGAAACTCCCGATATAATTAGTATTACGATGAAATGGCCTTTAATTCAGTAAGAATTACATTCATTTAAGGGGGAGCATTATGCAATACAGAAACAGCTACGGCCAGTGTCTGGGGCAGGAAATGCAAGACTGGACGGCCAGAAGCACCCCTGAAAAATTCTCCCTTAGCGGAAATTACTGTATGGTTACGCCACTGTCCGTCGATCATGCAGAAGATTTATTTCATGCATGGCAAAGTATTGACGATGACCGGGACTGGACCTATTTACCGGGAAAACGCCCAGCCACAAAAGAGGAATGTTATAACTATTTTCGCGCGCTTATCGCCGCCAAAAATGGTATGCACATGTCGGTTATTGATAAAAATGACGGCACCGTAAAAGGTATTTTTTGCATCACAAGGATTAACCCTGTACACGGCACGTTCGAGCTTACGGATATCAACTGGACGCCAGCGTTAAAAAAGACACGGATCAGCACCGAAGCGATCTATTTAGTGTTGTCTTATTTTATCGACGCGCTCCACTACCGTCGATGCGAATGGCGGACAAACATTTTTAATGACGGCGCGATCAAAGCCGCTGAGCGCATCGGCTTTCGCAAAGAAGGGGTGTTGCGGGACAAAAAAGTGACCAAAGGCCATTCGGAAGATCTCGCTCTGTTCTCAATCATCGCCAGTGAATGGCACGATTTAGAGATCCCGATTAAAGCCTGGCTGAGGGAGAATAATTTCGACGGTCTGGGCCGACAATTGAAAAAACTCAAGGATTTCCGTTGAGTAAACCACTGGCGCCTCTGATATCGCAAAGCCGTTACCCAGGGTATCATCCTGCTTAATATGTTCCGGGCAACAGGAAGAGGCGATGAATCAACGTCGGGTGCTGATTATTGAAGATGATGCCGATGCGGCAGGCGTTCTTGAGGCCTACCTTAAGCGGGAAAATTTCGACATTGCCATTTGCGGCGACGGACGTATCGGGCTTGAGATGGCGCGGCAGTGGAAACCGGACCTTATTTTGCTTGATATCATGCTGCCGTCGATGAACGGCAGCGAGGTGCTGGCAGCAGTGCGTCGCGACGGGCTTACGCCGGTGATTATGATTTCGGCCATGGGCGATCTTCCCGATAAAATTGGCGCGCTACGCTACGGTGCGGATGATTACATCGTCAAACCCTACGATCCCAAAGAGGTGGTTGTGCGGGTCCAGGCAGTATTGAGACGCTGTCAGCATCAGGCTCAATCGCAAGAGATCCTGCGCTGGCAAGGTCTGGAAGTCGATACCACCGCAATGACCGCTACGGTAACGGTTGAACATCAAAAACCGATTTTGCTTGAACTGACACCCACCGAATTTTCATTATTAACCCTGCTCATGCGCTCACCCGTTCGCGCCTGGTCGCGCCTTTCATTACTCGAACAGTGCCTTCCGCAAAGCGATGCTCTTGAACGTGTCGTGGACACTCATATCTATAATCTGCGTAAGAAACTCGAATCCGCTGGCATCACAGAAGTATTGTTGAACGTTCGTGGCATAGGCTACAGATTCCGACAGCCCTGACCTGAGAGCATAACTTATCGCCCCGGTCTGCGGGGGAGTAATGCCTGGTTGAGGCAGCGCCGGGGCCTCATTTCTCCCTCCTCTCTTCGCATCGCATCAGCTCTGCGGCATACCGGCCGTACCGCTTGCGGGAAAATCCGATCAGGCTACAATTCCTGCGCCGGATTTCCCCCGGCCACCTGCAAAAAATAAAACAAAAGACCGTCAAGGAATCCGTATGATCATACGTCCACCCCAGAGCTGGTTTGTCCGGCTCTTTAACTGGCATGGCTCCGTTCTGTCCATGATTATCTTCCGGCTTGGACTGAACCTGTTCATGTCTGTCGTGGCGATCATTGCCTGGCCGTACTACGAAAAGCTCAATATTCACCTGACCGTTGCCCCGTTTAGCCTGCTGGGTATCGCCATCGCCATCTTCCTTGGTTTTCGCAACAACGCCAGTTACAGCCGCTACACCGAAGCAAGAATGCTCTGGGGGTCGGTGACAATCACCACCCGCAGTCTGATGCGACAAACCGTCAGCGCGTTGCCTGACGATACTGACATCCAGCAAAAGCTTTCCCATTACCTGACCGCGTTCAGCTGGTGCCTGAACCACCAGCTTCGCCAACAAGATGCCACGCGGGATATGCAACGTTTACTGCCTGCGGACGCGGCGGCTGAGGTGATGAAAAGTACCTCGGCCTGTAATCGCATCCTGATTTTTATTGGCAAGGAGTACGCCAGCTTACGCCGGGAAGGCAAAATCAACGATTTTGTCTGGCAGAACATTGATGAGAATCTTAACGAACTGTCGCGTTGCCTGGGTGGCTGTGAGCGTATCGCTAACACGCCGGTCCCCTTTGCTTACGCGTTAATTTTGCAGCGCACGGTCTACCTGTTCTGTACACTTCTGCCGCTGGCGCTGGTGTCCGACCTGCACCTGATGACGCCGTTTGTTTCAGCGTTTATCTCTTACGCTTTCCTGTCATGGGATTCTATTGCTGAAGAGATGGAGCATCCGTTTGGCACGCATCCTAATAACCTGGCGCTGAACGCTATCTGTACCTCGATCGAGCGCAATCTGATGGATATCACCGGGCAAAGCCCACTTCCTCCATTGCCTGTACCGGATAAGCGTTTCAACCTGATTTAACCTCTCCTTTCCTGCCAGATATCGCGACCCGAGCGGGGTCGCGACAACACCGACGCTCTTATTCGGGCGCAGCGAACATCCGCAACTCCTGTGCATCATGGCTGCAGAAAAAAGAAATTTCCTCGCCATGTCGACAGGAAAGCGCCCGAAGCCGCTGCTGGTTATGACGTCTGGCGCCATTATCCATTGCCATCATCCACTGATAAAAACGCAGCCCCGGTGTACAGTGGCGCGTTGGCTGGCGCATTTCGCCACGATAAAACCATGCGTCGCCGCCATGCAGCAGCCACCCTTGCGGCTGGCTGATGGCAATTCCCGCGTGCCCCAGCGTATGGCCCGCCAGCGGGACCAGCAGGATATCTGGCGGCAAACCTTCAAGCGCGGTAACCGCCTCAAAGCCATACCAGTTTTCCCCTTTTGGCTGATAACCAACCCAGCCGGAAGTACCGCCCCACTGTCCGGGCCGATAACGTTCACGCGCAAGCCAGCTATGCCGCTGCTGCGCGGTATCAATCTCTTGTTGTAGCAAATGTATGCGGGCACGAGGGAAATCGGTAAGTCCCCCCGCATGGTCAAAATCCAGATGAGTCAAAATAATATGCCGGACATCCGCCGCGCTGAAACCGAGCGCTTCTATGCGTGCAAGCGCCGTCAGTTCCTGTCGCCGTTGAATATTATTTAAGAAGCGGAAAAAGCCCGACAGACGCTGGCCGGGGTGGCGCAAGTCGTCACGACCAAACCCCGTATCAACCAGAATCAGCCCGTCCCTGTCTGTTTCAATCAGCAGACAGTGGCAGACCAGATGGGCATGGAGCCCTTTACTGAATCCATCATAGAACGCGCCGCCAAACGGGCACATACAACCACAGTTGAGGTGGTGAATTTTCATCAGGCCTCCGGATCGCCGTCACTTTGCCTGCCGGGTTTGCTCGGATGAGCCAAAATGGGCGGTTTCGCCGTGTGCATGCTCACCGCCCCCGGTTGTCCGCTTGAGTTGAATCACCTCGCCGCGTTGCCATGCGTTAGCGCCATCAACAACAGGATGGGCCACCAAATCTTCACGCTCACCTTTGATGGCCTGCGTATGCACGTTAAACCGACGATCTCTGTCTGCCAGTAGCGCGGGATCAAGCTGCCCTTCCCCGGTAAACCCCATCATTAGCGCCGGAATACCCAGCGGCAAGGTCTTATCACGATCGGTATGCCAGGTATGCCATGTCTTCCCGTACGTGTTAACAATCTTTTTCATCAGGGACTTATCCGCCACTGCGGGTAAACCAGAGGCAATGAGACTTCCGGATTTCACTTCATACTGGTGGCTATGCCAGAGCTTTTTTTCCTCTGGCGGCAGGGTTTTAAATAAACGTTCGCTAATGATGTACTCAACGCCCATCAGCCGGGCATCTTTGGTGTTACTGTCATAAATCACTGCCTGCATGACATCATCGTTAAGCACTGTCACATAGTGATGGGCTTCCATCTGACCATTTTTATCGCCATTATAGAAATGGAACCCGTCAAGGTAGGCGCTGATCGCGTCGACTGGCGGACGGGACTGAATCAGTTGCGCCCCGGTTTCAAGGGTACGCATTTGGGCAGAGGTTTTTTCACCAGGAACGGGAGTTTTCGGTGGCGTATTATTCGCCCCACATCCCGCTAATGTCAGGCTTGTAAACATCAAGAGAGATAGTCGTTTCATCCGCTCTCCTCATCAGAGTGATACTATTGAACGTAGTACACTAAAGGGGATTAAACGATTAAAATTTCAAGCAAAGCGGGATAACAAAAATAATAATCTACTCATTTACCTCATTTGGCATGATATTTCCCAATGCGTCAGACATTGTCCTTATGGCAGCCAGGGGACAGCGAGTCACTTCCATCTGACTAAATTATAAAAGCACGACATGGATTTTACTTACTGTCCCGGAGGTGTAGATTGCCTTGAGTGGATCTTCACTGGATAGCTTAATGAATATTATTGATGTCATTATGTCAGCAGGAAAGGCGTCTGTTGATGTTGCGCTTTACACGCTTATTCCCGTCATGGTTGTCATGCTCATCGTGATGAAATACCTGGAAGCAAAAGGTGTTGTCGATGCTGTTGTTCGGCTGACCGCGCCAGTGCTCAAACCGTTCGGTATTTCCGGGATCGCCATCTTCGCCCTGATACAACTCAATTTCGTCAGCTTTGCCGCGCCCATTGCCGCCCTGGCCATTATGGAAAAAAGAGGCACCTCAGAGCGCCAGCTTGCTGCAGCGCTGGCGATGTTATTTGCGATGGGACAGGGCAATGTCTTTTACCCTTTGATTCCTTACGGGCTGCACTGGGGAAACGCCATCATCATTTCGATTTTAGGTGGGCTGGTCGCAGCGGCAGTTACGTATCACCTGTTCGGTAAAAAGCTCTCCACCGCCGTCCAGAACGCAGCGCCTGCCGATGCGTTTAACGATAAGTCGTCATCCAGCCTGATCGGCATCATTAACGGTGCGGGCGCAGATGCGATACGTCTGGCGCTGGGATCGCTACCCATGTTGCTTCTCTCGCTGACCATCGTCGGCATTCTTAAAGAAGCGGGAGCGATAGATGTTTTGACCCGGCTCCTCTCGCCGTTAATGGCTTATTTCAGCCTTCCCGATGTATATGTGCTGCCAACGCTGACCAAATGTCTGGCGGGAGGGACAGCCTACTTCGGGGTGATGTCAGAGCTTCTGCGAAAAGGGCTGGTGACGCCAGAACAGGTGAACGCCTCGGCAGGCTTTCTGATCCAGACATTCGATCTGCCAGGTATCGGGATCTTCCTTGGGATCGCCAGCCGATTTGTCAGGCTTTTTCGCTATGTCATCCCCGGCGTGATCGTTGGGATCGCGGTACGTAGCATTATCCACAGCCTGTTGTATTAGTGTCTGACGACCGGGATAAAAAAAAGGATTACCGGCCCCCTACCGGCCAGTAATCCTTTTAAGGTCATCGCTACTGCTTTTTTACCCCGCAGAAATCTTGCAGGAATTTAACTGAATCGGTGTTTAATCATTACCCAAAGCGTGATTCACTTGCTTTCCAGCTATAAGTGTCGCTTGCAACTAACGAATCCCCCAGTTCCTGATAAGCGAAATGGTAAAACTCTGCGCGTGCACCATAGCCAGAGTAATCCACTACTGCCAGCCCCACGAATGCCCCGGTAAAGAACCCACCATAACTTTGCAGTACATAATCGTCAGAGAGAATGGCGGCATCCAGTTTGACCGGGATTTCAGTGAATTTCACCCCATCAAAACTGTATTCATAGGTATAACTTTCTTTGCGCACTTTCGTGCGGAACCAGACAAACTCAACCCCTTCGGGGATCTTGATGGCCCCATCTTTCAAATACGAGGTATATTTCCCACGATTATTCTCACCTATTTCGATAACGGACCCATTAATTTCATTCCAGGTGATGAAAACAAAGCTCCAGTGACGATCATTATAGTAATTCGTCAACCCAGCCATCTGTTGGTAATTAAAAGGGTTAAATTTAACTTTAACCTGAGCATCAAAATAGAAAGCTTGCCAGCGCCGCGCAATCAACGAGAGATCATGCGTATTTGCCAAAGAACCTTGCCCGACCAGCGTTAATTTCCCATCCCCCGTGGTGCCCATTTTTTCGCTGAACGGGACACGCAGGGTATTCCAGTTGGGATCGAGCGTTGCGGTTTTAAAATCGTCATACTGGCTGTGGTCTTTTGCGCTTTCGGTGTAAACAGCATCTACAGGGCCTTCAACAAACGTTTTTCCGCCGTGGCCGCCTTCAATACGTGGCCAGCCATCTTCATCCCAGTACACTTTCTGGATAGACGTTTCCCTGCCCAGGGTAGACCAACCGCGAGGATCATAAGCGGACTCGCCGGCACGATTCCATGGACGGGCACAGAGCGAGGCGTAATACCATTCGCCTTTGGGCGTTGACACCAACGCGCCATGCCCCTGTTTCTGGATATAGCTGTCTGGGGTATCGACATTCGTTAAAAAAACGTCGCCAGGCTCTGTTTCGAAACTATGAGCCTCCAGGGTTTTCGAACGCGCAACGACCTCCTGGTGGGTAAAAACCGTGCCCCCCTGAGCGGCGAAAAGATAATAATATCCGTTTATTTTGTAGAGATGTGGCCCCTCAACAAGTGCCACGGCAGTACCCCGATAAAGCGTACGCGCGGTTTCTGGTTTTAATTTTAGGGTGCGGGTATCAAACTCGGTCAACGTGATGCCGTCAAAGGGGTGATGGTATTCCCGATGGTCCCAGGTTTGTTGAACTAAATATTTACGGCCATCGTCGTCATGGAAAAGTGACGCATCAAAACCGACGCCATTCAGTTTGATGGGATCTGTCCAGGGACCACGAATATCGGTTGCAGTGGTCAGGTAGTTTGTCATGTCTTTAAAGGCACCTTCTGTGACTTTGACATCCGTATACACTAACCAGAATTTGCCATCAGCATACGAGAGATCCGGTGCCCAAATCCCGCCAGAGGAAGGGTTCCCTTTCATATCTAACAACGTGGTTGTTGACAGTGGCGCCGGCAGAAGATTCCAGTGTTCCAGATCTTTTGATTCATGTAGACGAACGCCAGGGAACCACTCAAAGGTGGAATTTGCAATATAGTACGTGTCGTCTACACGGATAATACTTGGGTCTGGGTTAAATCCAGGCAGTATAGGGTTTTGAATAACTGACATATAATTTACCTTTTTAAATTTTCCATTTTATATTTATTATCATTTCTCGTTTATTGAACTATACGCGTATTTCATCAAGCTGACGGTTGATATCATTAACATTGTCATCTGAAATTGGATAGAAGTGAATAGCAACCATCGACATAAGCGCTAACACTACCGGAATCCAAATCGCTGTCATGTTTATTCCGGCAATAGCATTTGCGTGCTGATATACACTCGTCTCGTTAAAGCCATAACCGGCCAGCAACCACAATGGAAGTGCACCACCAATAGTAAAACCTATCTTGAAGAAAATACCCATAATCGCATTGATAATTGCGGCATTGCGCTTGCCTGATTTTAATTCACCGTAGGCAATAACTTCGGGAACAAGCGCCCACATAAATCCGGTAGCAGACGTTAAGCCCCATTGTTTAATAAAGGTTGCGATATAAGCAAGCCAGAGGGCATCATGCATTCCGTCGAGTGACCAAATGTAAGTCAGAAATTCACCGACAATAAACATTCCCAGGAAGAGATGGAAAAAACCTTTTTTACCAAAAATTTTCTTGAGTTTTGGCCAAAATACCGGGAATAAAATACCCGGGATGGAGGCAACAAGCCCAATGGCACCCATCCATTCGGAGTGGCCGACAACAAACTGATTGAAAAAGCCATTAGCCGTATTCATGACAAACATGAACGTAAAGGCCAGCATGAAAAACAATCCAAGAATAACAAGCGGACGGTTATTTTTGAGTTCAAGGAAGAGGTCAGTCGTTTTTACATTTGCCGTTTGTTCTTGAGTTGCGACCACCCGCTCCTTAGTTAATTTGTAGCAGAAGAAAAGAGCAACCGCACCTATTATCATATAAATTGAGTAAACGCCAAACCAGGCATAGTTCGCTGAGGGATCGGTATAATTCCCCATATTGAGCTTAAGACCGAAAAAACCAGTATCCTTGAGGCTCCGATCTTTTGGCGCAGCCATTTGTACAAACATGGGAAATAATGTGTAGACAAGCAAATTGGCACTATTTGCCAGCATCATGCGTGTACTTGTAAGCTTATCAATTGATTCAGGATCTCTTGTCAATGAAGCATTAAGAGAACCATAAGGAATATTTACAACTGAATAGACTAAATCCAGGGCAAGGTAAATAATAAAAGCAAAGGGAACGGAACCTCTGACACCGGGAATTGGGGCAAAAAGTAAAGCAGAAAGAATAACCAGAGGAATGCCTGCTCTTAAAAGCCAGGGACGATATTTGCCAGCCTTTGAACTTCTTTTGTCAACATACGTTCCGACCATCGGGTCCCAAATGACATTGATGATGCGGACAAAAAGAAATATAAACCCTGCGGTTGCTGTACTGATCGTATTCACAGTTAACATGTGAAGCGCAAGGAAACCACCTATCGTACCAAAAACAAGGTTTTGGGCAAAGTCGCCCATCCCATAACCAATGCGTTCCACACGAGTTAACTTATGATACTCATCATGCCGATTGTGTATTAAGTTTTCACTCATTTTAATCACATCTCCGGTTTCTTTTATAAATGAGGAATACTTTCTGACACAGGTAAGCCCGCAAAATCCATTACGTTTTTGTATTAAGTAATTATGTTTTTTTACTACTGTGATCATTAGAGCAAAGGACTTATACAAGCCGCGCAACCCCGATGGTGACTGGCAATTCGCGACGAATACCTGCATTGGATGAACATCCCCAACAAACCCGGCATTAATTCCAGCGCACTGACTACGTTAACATATTATTTTTGCGATATCGCTCACATTTAAGCATTCTGTTAACCATAGAGTGAAATAACATAATTGAACTAGCGAGCAGGAGAATACAGGATGTATGCAGCAATCGTTTTATTTGCGTGCCCCGGTTCATGACAGCGCAACGTGCGTGATATTACCGCCGACCTCAGCAACAAATACACTACCTCCAGCCTTATGCTCAGCCTCCCGGGAAATGGGTGTGGTGAAACGGCGTTGTTTTATTCCTGACGCATAATGATGTCAACGTAGCATTGTGTTTGCATAATGAGGCGACAGGCGCATATGCTGGCGGCGCAATAGTAATACAGCAAATAAGCGGATATCAGGATTAACTATGTTCAGGCAGCTCGACAACGTTACGCTTCGAATCAGAGAAGAGCCAACAACAAAAACGATGGGAAAATACGAGGTTCTGATTGCAGAAAACGGGACGGGTATTGCCGTTCCGGTTCAGATACTGGAGGCTGCTGTTCAGGTGGATGAAACACGGCTGTTATTATTTCTCACTGATGATATTCCCTATGAGGAAATGCTTAATATTGCGTTGATTGATCTGAATGATGGGGTAAAAGAGATACTGACGCTGGGCGGTGCTTATCTCACCGGGTCGTTTGCAGACCTGCATGTAGCGGCGAATGCCGTTGAGTTCAGCTTTATTGGTGAGACAACATGGCGGGTTGAAATACCTACCGCCCCCTTTGTGAGACTGCCTTTTACCGGCGATCCACGCGGCGTTTCGCGCCCGCTGGCATTGCAACATTACATTAAAATTACTGCCAACCCTGCACCAGCGCGGATAGACGGTAGTCGCTAAGGGTACTCCATCCTTGTTTTCCCGGATGGCGATGCAGGCACCTTATCCGTACTACATTTTTAAAATATATGCGCGATAACTCTCCCCTCTTCCCTACAGGAAGAGGGGAAATAAGCGGCCCAGGAGATGGGCTCCGTTCCCTTTACGTTCATAGCGAAATGGAACCTTCGAATACGTGAACGGGTAAAAGGAATATTACTCAGGGCACGATGTTACTCGTCCGCACGCCGCTTTCGTTTTCAGGTTAAACAGTAAATAGCTCGCCAGGGACAAGCAACCTACCCCTACAGCCCCGTATATCAGCACGCCGGCAAAGCCTTCGGTAAGCACCGCTGAGATGATATCGCGGCTCAGCGAAACCTCTGCCCCACCGGCTATGCGTTCTGCCAGTACATACTTGTCGCTCACGGTGTTCATATGGTTTTGCAAACTTTCTGCTATTCCCGAGACCAGTAGACTCCCCATGAGGGCAATATTGATGGAAAGCGTGATGAAGCGCGCGCTGATATCAATCCCGGATGCCATTCCAACACGGTCAGGCTCGACGGACCCTGTAGTGGCGTTAGTGACTGGCGTATTGGTCAGTCCCAAAGCGATCCCTGAGAGCAGTGCTCCAGGCAGCAAACTGAACTGATATGTGACTGCCAGCGCCATCAGCGCAAATCCCAGGCCTATAGAAAATAATCCCAGCGGAATGACGCGCGAAGCGTTGAATCGCAGCGCTAATTTTTCCCCCAATGGTGGCATTAATAATGTCGGCAACGTGTAGGCCAGAAGCGCCATGCCGGTCGCCACACTGTTGTACCCAAGCCCGCTCTGATAATAAACCGGTAGATAAATCATCAGCGGCCAGAAGCTGAAATTCATACCAATCGCCCCCATAAGCGCACCGGAAAAAGGCCTTATGCGAAACACAGAGAAATCAAACATGGGGTGTGAATGCCGTGTCTCAATAATGACAAAGAGTGCAGAACTGATTAAGGTCGCAAGAAAAATTAATCGGACTTCCAGGCTACTCCAGCCGATACTCCCGCCCTGAGTAATAAGCCAGGTGACACCAACAACGCTCATCGTCAGGGTACTTAAGCCAGCAACATCGAGTTTTTTTGTAGTGTTATCACGTGATTCCACGACATTATTCAGCGCCAGAACCAGGGTGAGCAAAGCAATAACACCATGCACCAAAAATACCCATTGCCAGCTAAACCACGCCACTAACATCCCGCCAATAATGGGGCCGAATCCAAGCCCAAATCCAAAGGTGATCCCCCAGGCGGCAAACGCCCGGCTACGTGCTTTCCCTTGTGGAAACTGGAATGACAGTATGGCGATCAGGCTGGTTAACATCGCGCCGCCGCTTAATCCCTGCAAGAAACGCCCAACGATAAGCCAGAATGCGCTCTCGGCTATGCCACATATTACCGAGGTCAGGCCAAAGCCAATGATGCTGATAATAAAAATGCGTTTACGCCCATATCTATCCGCTAATGTGCCGGTCGCCATTAATACCGCCGTGCATGAGAGGGTATAGGCATTCATAATCCACTGCAGCTCGCGAAAATTGGCCTGCATCTGCTTTTCCAGCACGGGCAAAATAACCGGAACACTGGATATTTCCAGTCCCGACATTAATGCGGCCAGACACACCGCCATCAGCGCTAATATGTTCTTCATACTCAGTTCCTGTGAAACGTTAACAGGGTGCCAGCATGAAAGATTTGCGTGGCAGTAGAAATCCATGCCCGTGTCAGTTATCGTCAAGATCGTGCCATTTTCAGCAACAAGGTTTTTATGCAGATAACCACCCCTCTTAACAGCCCTTCTTTTACGCCTAAAAATCGGCGCATGGTGCTGCTGGCCTATGAATGCCTCTGCACTTTTGAATTTGGTATCGCCGCCGAAGCGTTTGGGCGCGTTGATGAGGTACTTGGCCACCCCCTTTATGACCTGCGAGTGGCGTCGTTAGAAGACGGTGTTTTTGGCGCTCAGGGTGGTGTTCGAATGGTGGTTGATGGCGGGCTGGAACTACTGGAAGATGCCGGAACCATTGTCATTCCCGGCTGGCGCAATGTCTATGAAGCGGCCCCGGAAAAGCTGATCGCAGCATTACAAAAGGCCTACCAGAAAGGCACACGGCTTGTCGCGATTTGTGCCGGAAGTTTTATACTCGCAGAGACGGGATTACTGAACGGCAAACGCGCGACTGCCCACTGGAACAGCACAGAAATTCTTGCGCAGAGGTTTCCTGAGGTGCAGGTGGAACATAGCATGATCTATGTCGATGAAGGTAGCATCGTAACCTCGGCTGGCGGCGCTGCGGGTGTCGATTTATGCCTGCATCTTATCCGGCGCGATTACGGTATTGAAGTTGCCAATCGCTGCGCACGCCGAATGATTACCCCGCACCTGCGGGAAGGCAACCAGGCGCAGTTAATCCAACAACCCGTTCCGCAACGTCAGACCAAAAGCCTCGCGCCATTGCTGGACGATTTGCGCAATCACCTCCATACGCCAATGGTGATTGAACAGTTGGCTCGCAAAGTGGGCATGAGCCGTCGAACCTTTATACGTCGATTTTATGAAGCCACCGGCACCTCACCGGGAGAGTGGATGCTCAGCATTCGTCTTGAAAAAGCCTGTACTCTCCTGGAAAGCGAAAGGCTCAGCATCGATGATGTTGCAGAGCAGGCCGGGTTCGGCTCACCTGAAACGCTGCGCCATCATTTCAGACGGCGATTTAAAACGACGCCAACGCAATGGCGTAAGGCATTGCGCGAGCGAGCAATGATGCCCGCCTGCTGATACAGACAATGTCATTGCCCATGAATTTTATTTGTAGCGGTAATCAGTGATGTGGATTCTTAATTTTGTACATAAATGTTGTGGTATGAAGTGTATTATCGATAGACCTTGCGTAACAGGGAATTGTCCCGGCAATCTGCCAGCCCAGGGAGAGATATAAATCGCTGGCGACATCTCCACTGCGTGTATCAAGCACAAGCAAAGAGAGCCCTTTTTCCCAGGCCATATCCTCTGCCCGGTTCATTAACTCTCTGGCAATCCCCTGACGACGCGCCTGCGGATGAACGAGCAGTTTGGATATTTCAGCACGATGGCGGCCATTAGGCGTCCTGCAATAATTTATTATAACGGTAGCGGCCAAAAAACCATTATCGCGGGCTATTAATAATTCGCAATCGTGACTGGCAAGGCTATAAATTTTATCTTTCCAGAAGTTATCTATTGCCCGACGATCATTGGGATCAGTAAAGCCTACGCTTGCCCCATCCATTACACAAGACTGTAACACGTCCCCCAATTCGGGTAAGCACTGATGCGCCTGTGTGGCACTGAGAATTTCATATTCAATCATGATTTACATACCACCAAAATATAATGTGCACCGAGGCTCTCATGAGCGCTAAAGGATGAAGAACCTGATAAATGGAAACGCAGACTGTCACCTTCTTTCAATGTCCATTTCTCACTGTTCATCGTTATGGTTAATTCGCCGGAATATAACCATATATATTGTTCAAGTCCCTGGACGGGAGGATTTGAATATTCAATGAAAGCACCCGGACGTAATTTTCCCTCCACCATCTCGCATCTGAACTGATTAGAAGGTGGTATTAAGATACGTCGATCAAATCCATTAACCTCATCCTGCCATAAGGCGTGTTGATCAGCCCTGAACAGATTATCCGCGGCCTGTTCAATTTCACTAATAAGCCGGGACATGGTCATTCCGTATACAATACAAAGTTGGTTAAGAACCTCCGCTGTCGGGCTGACTTCACTGCGTTCAATTCGTGACAAGGATGCCCTGCTGATGCCTGATGCTGCGGAAAGCTCCTCAAGCGACCAGTTCTGTTGTAAGCGCAGCGCAGCCAGACGTGCTGCTAATCGTACTCTGTAATCTTCATTGTTCATGGCAAATCTCATATTAGAGAATTTATTCCCACAAATGAGATTACTGATTACTGACATCCTGTCAAGCGCAATTGCAGCGGGTTAGCGTTTAACATTCACTTATTACATTACAGGAGGTTGCCATCCATGACATGAAGGAGGATAACCAGCCCGGCTTGCCAACACCTGATACGGGGCGCTGTCGCAGCTGAGGATTTCACTGCGTCTCAGATAAGGGAAGCTGAAAACGCGTTCGAATCGATGCCGCGATACCGGGTATATCAAGTCCGCAATCGGCCAGTAGTTTTACAGGGTCGCCGTGGTCGATAAGGTGATCCGGTAAGCCGAGATGTAAGACAGGTAAGCTCACACACAACGCCGATAAAGCCTCTGCGCATGCGGAGCCCGCACCTCCCATCACGCACCCTTCCTCAACCGTCACGATGGCATCATGTGTTGTGGCTAAGCGGTAAATCAGATCGGTATCGAGTGGCTTGATGAAACGCATGTTTGCTACCGTTGCGTCGATTAAATTCGCCGCACCCAGTGCCGGCGCGACCATAGAGCCAAACGCGAGAATCGCGATGCGTATCTTTGACACGCCGGTAGCATGTCGGAGCACTTCCCCTTTGCCAATGGGAATCGCTGTCATCTTTCTCTCCGTTTCGACACCTGTCCCCCCGCCCCGGGGATAGCGCACCGCGGTGGGCGATGTTTGTTGCAGGGCGGTGTAAAGCATTTGCCGGCACTCGTTTTCATTCGACGCCGCCATAACGATCATATTGGGAATACAACGCAGGAATGCCAGGTCATAGCTACCAAGATGTGTTGCGCCATCGCCACCCACAACCCCAGCCCGATCAATAGCAAAGATGACAGGCAGATTCTGTAGCGCAACATCATGGATAAGCTGATCGTATGCGCGCTGCAGGAAGGTTGAATAGATAGCGACAACGGGCTTAAGGCCATCGGCCGCAAGACCGGCAGCAAAGGTCACGGCATGCTGTTCTCCGATACCCACATCAAAGTAGCGATGAGGGAAGAGCTCTGCAAACCTCACCATTCCCGACCCTTCACCCATTGCAGGCGTAATGCCCACGACCCGCGAGTCCAGTTCCGCAGCATCACACAGCCATTCTCCGAAAACCTGCGAATAGGATTTCCCAGGGGGCGCTGACGATGGTTTTATACCTTCTTTCAGACCGAATGCTTCTTTGCTGTGGTGATAACGCACGGGATCTTGCTCGGCGAAGGAATACCCTTTGCCCTTTTTTGTCACGACATGCAGAAAATGGGGCCCGGGTTGCTGCTTTATCTCTTTTAAAGCGCTAATGAGCGCGTTCAGGTTATGGCCGTCTATTGGCCCGATATAGTGAAATCCAAACTCCCCGAATAAGGTATCAGGGACATTCGGCCCTTTTGCGTGTGCCTCAGATGTGCTGGCGCATGCGTATTCTGCCTCTGTCGATGTCTGTGCAAAATCGCGGCCTGAGGTGAGGCGGGCAAGACAGGCGTTCAACGCACCGACGGGTGGCGAAATCGACATTCCGTTGTCATTTAAAATGACAAGGAATGGCATGTTTTCCGCAGCGCCAACATTATTCATCGCTTCGAATGCCATTCCCGCGCTCATCGCACCATCGCCGATGACGGCAATCGAATAGCGTTTCACTTTTTGTAGTTTCGCGGCGACAGCCATGCCCAGTGCGGCCGAGATGGACGTGCTTGAGTGAGCGGTGCCAAACGCGTCGTACTGTGACTCAGTTCGAACGGGAAAGCCGGAAATCCCCCCGTTCTGTCGCAATGTTCGCATCCGCTCTCTCCGACCTGTCAGGATCTTGTGTGGGTAGGCCTGATGGCCCACATCCCAGACAATCCTGTCCGCAGGCGTGTCGAATACGTAATGCAAAGCAACGGTCAGTTCAACCACGCCCAGGTTTGAAGACAGATGCCCTCCCGTCCGGGAAACGCTATCAAGCAGGAACGTACGCAACTCGCGGGTAAGTTGCGGTAATTCACTACGATGCAGGCGTCTCAGGTCTGCGGGAGAATCGATAGTTCTCAACACGTTTTCTTTTGTCATCGACCGGGCACCTGGATAGCTGTCGGGTCAATTTTTTCCGGATCGATGTTGTAACGAAGCATCGCTTCCTGGATTTTTTGGCGAGGCAGGTATCCTTCATCAGCCAGCGCTTTTATCGCGGCAAGAGCAATAAAATGGCGATCAACTTCAAAAAATTCGCGCAGCGACTGGCGTGTATCTGAACGCCCGAAGCCATCTGTACCGAGGCTGATAAATCGTCGATCATTAATAAAAGGACGTATCTGGTCGCCAAAGATCTTCATATAGTCGGTCGCCACAACGACCGGGCCTGCATGGTCTTGCAAGCATTGCTGAACATACGGGATACGTGGTTCCTGTTCGGAGTGCAGCATATTCCAGCGCTCCGCCGCCAGCCCGTCACGGCGCAATTCAGTAAGGCTTGTCGCACTCCATACATCACTTGAAATACCGAAATCCTGTGCCAGAAGCTCACTGGCGGCAATGACTTCTCGCAGGATCGCGCCACTGCCGAGCAGTTGCAGATGTGGTGTGGTGCTCTGCCCCGACAGGGATTGCTGTTGCTGGCTCTCGCGCAACAAGTAGAGTCCCCTGAGAATGCCCTCCTCACTTCCCTGCGGCATGGCAGGGTTCGGATAGTTCTCGTTGAGCAGGGTAATGTAGTAGTAGATATCTTCCTGATCCGCGTACATGCGACGCAGGCCATCCTGAATGATAACCGCCAGTTCATAAGCAAAGGTGGGGTCATACGAGAGACAATTGGGGATGACTGACGATAGCACATGGCTGTGGCCATCATCGTGCTGCAATCCTTCCCCCATCAGCGTGGTGCGGCCTGATGTGGCTCCCAGCAGAAAGCCTCGCGTGCGCGCATCGCCTGCGGCCCAGGCCAAATCACCAACGCGCTGTAAGCCGAACATGGAGTAGAAGATATAAAAAGGAATTGTCGGCAGGCCGTGATTACTATAAGCCGTTCCGGCCGCGATCCATGACGCCATTGCGCCGGATTCATTGATACCTTCCTGCAGAATTTGACCGTCCTTCGCCTCTTTGTAGTAGCTCAGCTGTCCGGCATCCTGCGGGGTATAAAGTTGCCCCATAAAAGAGTGGATGCCTATCTGGCGAAACAGCCCCTCCATGCCAAAGGTCCGAGATTCGTCTGGCACAATGGGGATGACGAGCTTGCCCAGGGTGGGATCTTTGAGCAGCGTGGTCAAAATGCGTACGAAAGAGATAGTCGTTGAGATTTCACGCTCACCACTCCCTTTGAGTTGCGAATCGAAAGTACTGAGCGGCGGGATCGGGAGCGAGGCAACCTGTCGGGAACGCGATGGAATATAGCCGCCGAGCGTCGCTCTGCGCTGCGCGAAGTAACGAGCCTCTTCGCTGTCGGGTTCGGGCTTGAGGTAAGGCATCTCTTCAAGCTGGTCGTCGCGCACCGGGAGGGAAAAGCGATCGCGGAATGCACGCACCGCATCCGCACTCATCTTTTTCAACTGATGGTTGATATTCTGGCCTTCGCCAGCCTCCCCCATGCCAAAACCTTTAACCGTCTTGGCAAGAATGACGGTGGGACGACCTTCTGTACTGACCGCCTTTGCGTAGGCGGCATAGACCTTTTGCGGATCATGACCGCCACGTGTCAGCGCCCAAATCTCATCGTCAGACAGATGCGCCACCAGCTTCAGCAGCTCGGGATATTTACCGAAGAAATGTTCGCGCACATAGGCACCATTTTGCGACTTGAAGGTCTGGTATTCCCCATCGATGCACTCCATCATGCGCTGGCGTAACAGTCCGCTGGTATCGCGCTTGAGCAGATCATCCCAGCCGCTGCCCCACAGCACCTTGATGACATTCCAGCCTGCCGCCCTGAAAGTACCTTCAAGCTCCTGAACAATCTTGCTATTACCCCGAACCGGGCCGTCAAGGCGCTGGAGATTGCAGTTGACGACAAAGATGACATTGTCGAGGCGTTCTCGCCCTGCGACTGAGATGGCCGCCAGTGATTCCGGTTGATCCATTTCGCCATCACCCAGGAAAGCCCACACTTTACGTCCCTGATGCTCCAGCATTCCACGGTACTCAAGATAGCGCATGAACCGTGCCTGATAGACCGCAGTCAACGGTCCAAGTCCCATGGATACCGTAGGGAATTGCCAGAAGTCAGGCATCAAACGTGGGTGTGGATAGGAAGAGAGCCCATCACGTCCGGCTTCACGACGGAAATTGTCCAGTTGCGATTCGCTGATACGCCCTTCCAGATAGGCGCGCCCGTAAATACCTGGCGCGGAATGGCCCTGGATGTAAATCATATCGCCGCCAAATGTCCCGGTGCGACCACGGAAAAAGTGACTGAAACCCACATCATAAAGCACGGCCGCTGACTGGTAAGTCGCAATATGTCCGCCGACATTGGAGTGTTTACCGGCACGCAGCACCATGACCATCGCATTCCAGCGTATGTACGCATTTAAGCGCTGCTCAATGTCGAGATTGCCGGGATAGGCGGGTTGCCGATCCTTATCAATCGTATTGACATAGGGGGTGGTGACGCGTCCATA
Organism: Phytobacter palmae; assembly: GCF_039409775.1. Classification (NCBI taxonomy): domain Bacteria; kingdom Pseudomonadati; phylum Pseudomonadota; class Gammaproteobacteria; order Enterobacterales; family Enterobacteriaceae; genus Phytobacter; species Phytobacter palmae. The sequence goes on from NZ_JBCIVJ010000020.1 coordinate 53,362, forward strand.
GAAATCACCGTTCCGGGTCGCATCAAAATCGGTAAGGCTGTCGATCAAGTAGTGTGCGCGTGAACGGCCTTCAATGGTCATGATTGCCTCCAGCGCTTCCAGCCACTCTCGCGTTTCCAGCGGGTCAATATCAACCCGTTCAGGGTGTAAACTCATGGAAAATCTCCCTTAAAAATAGGGCGTTGAGAAACTGCCACTCTCTGAAACATCAAGTGAATGATGTGCAGTCATTAAGCCCGATTAATGAATTGCAAATGCAATTCTGGCGTTCGCCATGCTAAGTCAGGTACAATTGCAATTGCAACTAAAAAAAATGAAAGGAGCCTGGTATGGAGAAGAATCAAACGGATCTCTGGTTTTCGTTTGTACGCGCTCACCGGTTGATGATTCGTGAAGTGGAGAGCCGTCTGGCAGCCGCGAAACTGCCCGCCTATGCCTGGTACGACGTACTTTGGGGGCTGGAAAGCGGGCAAAACGGCACCAGAAGAATGCATGAACTGGCCGATGCGCTGGCGATAGAAAGGTACAACCTCACGCGTCTGGTAGACCGCCTGGAGCAGGAAGGGCTGGTCCAGCGCATGCGTTCGCCAGAAGATGGCCGTGCTGCATATGCCACCATCACGAAGGAAGGGCGAGCACTACGCAAGAAGATGTGGAAAGTTTATGAAAGTGCGGTCGCAGAACTTTTCCTGAGCCAGTTCAGTACCGATGAGCAAAGCACGGTTTCTGCCGCGCTGGACCAGGTCGCTGCAGCGGCCCGCGCGCAAAAGACGCAGACGCGTTAATCGCAGGGCAACGCCCGATTACCGCTCTGGTATGAAGGCGTTAAACCGCAAAATATGCATGCGCTGCCAGACTCTGCCCGGCATGGGCGACGCCTTCTTCCTCAGTGGGGCTGGCGCCAGTCATGCCAGAATCACCTTTGCCGGGGAAATCATCTTCACTTCATACCAGCACCTTCTGAACAGCGCGTTAACTCACCAAATAATCTCGGATGGCCTGCATCTGCCAGTCTGTATTCGCATTAGCACAGGCGGGTTCGATGTTAATACTTTTCCCTAATCGTTAATGTCCTGGTGTTTTTGTTAATTCCTGGCCCTGTGGCATGGGTCATTGCGGCGATATATTTCAGCCTTAACACCGGGGCAAATGGTGTCGTCTGAAAGTGAACAGACACTTTCTGCAACCTGGCCGTTGATGCGATAACCCCAGCCATATCCTGCGTGAGGGCATTTAGCTGACCGGGACGCGATGAGGTATGGAATGCAAGCTTTAAGAGGTGATTTTATGTCCGCAACAATTTTCCTGGCAGGCGCGACGGGCGCCATTGGCCGGCGTCTTGTGCCCTTGTTACTGAGGGCAGGTTACAACGTTTTCGGCACAACACGCTCCGAAGAAAAAGCGCGCAGCCTTGAGTCAGCAGGCGTCCATCCGGTTGTTGTCGACGTTTTTGATACCGAAAAACTGGCTCATGCTGTCAGACTGGCAAAACCCGATACCGTTATCCATCAACTTACCGACCTGCCCCGCACTATCGACCCGACAAATGCCGCAGATTTTGCAGCGCGTAACGCACGCATGCGGCGTGAAGGCACGGCCAGTCTGATGCAGGCGGCTATTGCGGCAGGCGTAGAGCGCGTGATTGCACAAAGTATCGCCTGGACTTATGCGCCCGGACACGAACCTTACGATGAAGAAATGCCGCTCGATCTGCTGGCTCCCGAACCTCGCCTTACCAGCGTTTGCGGTGCTGTAGCCCTTGAGTCTGCCGTGTTAGCTCATCCTCAGTCTGTAACGGGGATTGTTCTGCGCTACGGTCATCTCTATGGTCCGGGAACCGGTGTGGACAAGCCCGGAACGTCACCGACAGTCCACGTTGATGCCGCAGCCTGTGCCGCACTACTCGCCATAAAAGCAGGAGCTCACGGTATATACAATATTGCTGACGCCGGGTTTGCTGTGACTTCCCAAAAAGCTATCCAGACACTGGGATGGTCTGCTGATTTCCGCCTGTAGCGCAATTCAATGCTTTTTGTTTCGGTATTTCGTCAGAAAAAGAGGTTCCCGTGATTACACAACATGACTCAACCTTCGCCCTGGAGAAGAGCCCCTTGCCTTTCAGGCGGCTCAGCATTATGGCTACTGTCGGCGCGGCCTTGTTCATCGGGGGTTATATTGTCCATTCGGTCTCTTATCCGGCTGCGTCAACGCCAGACAGGCATCATTCTGACCGGCATTCTATGAACATGCAGATGTCCGGCCCCATAGAGACCACGCGACCTCAGACAAATATCAGGCCCGTTTCCTGTGAGCCTTTGCCCGGCATTCCCGGCAAATCCCTTACCGTCGCGGTGATTGACTTCCCACCAGACGCGTATACACCAAGCCATCGTCATCCGGGTTCAGTGTCTGCTTTTGTCCTGAAAGGCACTTTACGCTCCCAAATGGAAGGAAGTGCGGCTGCAAATTATACAGCCGGACAGACATGGTTCGAACCGCCCGGCGCATTACATCTTTTTGCCGAAAACGTCAGTAAGAGTGAACCTGCCGAATTACTGGCAACATTTATTACCGACAGCAATTGTGGCCCCCTCGTGATACCTGACTGAATTTGTCCGAGTCAGGGATATTAGCGTACGGAATATGAAAATAATTCCGGCTCCTGTTTGGCTGTCAGCGTATATTCTGGTCAGGTTGTGAGTAAATTATCCCGAATGCAGGAACGGAAAAATAGAGGTGAGACTATGACTGAACATATAACTAATAAGCCGGGTGGGAATTATGTTCCTGTCATCATCCATGACGGGCTGGCTTATGTGAGCGGACAGCTTCCGCGCAAAGGTGAAACGCTGCTTTACGCAGGAAAAGTGGGAATGGACATTGATCTCCCTGCGGCCCAACAGGCTGCGGCTTTTTGTGCCGACCTCTGCATTGCGGCAGTGAGTGAGGCGGTCGGAGGCGAAGATAATATTATCCAGGTGATTAAAGTAGTAGGGTATATTGCTTCTGCTCCTGGTTTTACCCAGCAGAGCCAGGTGATGAACGGGGCATCCGATCAACTCGTCGCAAGGCTTGGCACAAGGGGCACACATACCCGTACGTCGGTAGGTGTAGCTGAATTACCGCGAGGCGCGCCTGTTGAGCTGGAAATGATAGTCGCGGTGCGAAAGTAAAATAACCTCCCGCCAGACAGAGCCAGTATTTTTTGGCCGTTGCGATAATGTTTTAAATGCCTCCAGGGATAAGGAGGCAAATCGTTTTGCAACTTACGGACATATCATTGACAGAGAATATAAATCTATTAGCGAAAGTTTCCACCAGCAAATAACCATAAAACACATCTGGTTATTCCCGGAGGAATGACAAATATCCTGCTCTATTTCTACCCTACGGTATTTATGCGTACAGAGGATTAATATGAAAGAAAAATCGGTTTATATCCCCGTACTGGAGTTTTTGCAGCGCCAGTTGCAAGGAACGCTGGACGAGACAATGACAACACATATGAATTATCCCACAGCCATCTCACGACTGCTGGGTATCAGCATTGTGGATGTCGGTGAGGCGACGGCTACACTCGCGCTGGATGCCGATCCCGCACTCCATGGAAATCAGCAGGGTACCGTCCACGGAGGGCTATTATGTGAACTGGCAGACGCAGCTATTGGCACCGCGCATTCTACCTTAATGAAAAAGGATGAAAGTTTTACAACAATCGATATTAAGACCTCTTTTGTCCGCCCTGTGTGGCGTTCGCGATTGTTAGCTACCGCGCAGGCGGAACATCGCGGCAAAACGATCAGTCATTACCGATGTGAAATATCGCGCGATGATGGCAAAGTCGTCGCCATTATAACCAGTACGGTGCTAACGCTGACCGGTGAAAAAGCCAGAGGAAGATGAATCCTCTGCATGGCAGATAAAATATAAGATGCCGGTATTCTCTGCTTTACCACGGCGGCATATCAAGCCGCTGCACAATTAACGTACAGGTGAAGATATTTTGAATAAGCGGAAAATCGCCATTGCTATAAGCAGCCAGCAATGCGCTTATCCCGTTGTTTCGCAGAAACGTAAGCCGATAATGCCGATAAAAGCCAGTCCCATAAAGCAAACCCGGGGCCAGCTCATCTCATCCTGAAAAATCAGCATACCTGCAAGGACCAGCCCAATCGTTCCTGTGCCGGTCCACATGGCATAAGCCATTCCAACAGGCAAGGAACGCAAAGCCAACGCCAGCAAGTAAATACTGCCCAGCCCAGCCATGACGGCGATAATACTTGCCCCGAGCCTGGTCCACCCCGCGTTTAATTTGAGGGAAATGCCCATCACAATTTCAAGGGCAGCAGCAAGAAACAAATACGCCCATGCCATGGCCTCACTCCTCACTCGATGTTAATCGCTCAATCCTCGCTCCAGGGATCGGCTTACTCGCATGAAGTCCCGCTTGTACCGCCGGTCGCGCGGCAATCACATGAAGCCACCGCTTAACGTGCGGGTAAGGGGTAATGTTCAGTCTCAACTCGTCCCAGGTTCGGAGCCAGGTGAATGCGGCAATATCAGCAATGGTGTAGTTTTCACCGGCAAGGAAAGCAGACTCACTGAGCCGCTTATCCACAACCTGGTAAAGACGCAGCGATTGCTCCTGGTATCGTTTTATCGCCTCGTCATTGACCGTTCTGGAACCATGTAAAAACCACCATAACTGCCCCAGCATTGGGCCGATACTACCGACCTGGAAAAATAACCACTGTTGTACGGCGACGTTTTCAGCTTCCGTAGCGGGCAGCAAACACCCGGTTTTAGAGGAGAGCCAGGAAAGGATGGCACCCGACTCAAAAATGCGCAGGCCAGTTTGCCGATCAACAATCACGGGGATCTTGCCAATCGGGTTGATCTTAAGAAAATCGGGATGGCGCTGCTCCCCTTTGTCCAAATCAAGATTGAACTGCTTATACGCCAGACCGGCCTCTTTGAGAAATATGCTGATTTTTTGCCCGTTTGGCGTGTCCGCAGTATAAAACGCGAGATCGATTTTCACCTGTGTCATGTTCATCCTTATCGAGTATTTGAATTGCAATTGCAATCGTTGCAATTGCAATCATAAGCCACTCTATCTGACTGCGCAACAAGCTTCTTAACCGCGATCGTTCACGCGGCGGGAACCTCTTCATCGCAGATGATGATTTTTAAAGGAGAACTACAGATATCCGACAGATTGACCGGGCCATTGCAGCGACTCTGGCTGGGCGATAGCAGCGGACTTAGGGGGTCTGGGTGGGATGCATTTGATACGCAGAATGCCCATTTACACTTTTTCCATTCCGGCGCGTCCCTGAGCCGGATGTAAGGATTACTGACGCATGCCGATCGCCAGGCGATTAAATGCGCTCATCAGCGCAATCGCAAAGGTCAAATCGGAAATTTCAGTTTCGCTGAAATGATCCGCCAGAGGGGTGTAATCCGCATCGGGCGCATGCGTTTTATCTACGTGCGTTAAAGACTCTGCCCACGCGAGGGCTGCACGTTCACGTTCGCTAAACAATTCGCTGACGCGCCAGCCTGCCAGGCTATCCAGTCGCGCAGCGCTTTCGTCATCGGCACGCAGCGCTTTCGCATGCATCTCCAGGCAAAATGCGCAGCCGTTAATCTGGGAGATCCGCAGCCAGACTAATTCAATCAGCGTTTTCCCGAGAGTGCTCTTACTCAGCGCCTTTTTGGTCGCCGCAAACCCGCTATATGCTTCCGGGGAAAGGGTGTAATAGGGTAAACGTTGTGGGGTGCTCATCAGGTTATCTCCGGTTATTAAAAAACTTCATACTAAGGACTGGCGAAAGTGCATGCCTGCCGCCAGCAAGCCTTGTCGATAGTAGAAACGTTGGCCCAGCGCATTACCTAAGCCGGTATCAAGTACCAGGTGAGTACAATTCTGGCAGCGTGCCTCTTCACGCAGGGCATCGATCAATTTCGCGCCCAGACCGTGGCTGCGGGCGCGGGGTGCCGTCACAAGATCATCAACATAGAGAAAGCGACCGTAGATCAGATTTTCCGAAATCCGGTAGCCCGCCAGGGCCAGTAGCTCGTGATCCTGCCAGACCCCCTTGAGGCTATAACCCTGTTCAGCCTGACGATGAACACGGGCTATAAAGTTCTCTGCATCTGCCAGGTGTGGTCGCAACTCTCGCATTAATACGTATGCGGTCTGGAGTTCATGTTCGCTTTCAATGTTGTGTATTTCGAATGTCGCCATACGTTTCCCCTGTCTGATGGCTGCAATATATCCCCGCCATGACCTATGCTACAGTGACAAGAATTATCTAAATGACCAGGACAAAGAATGTGGAAGCATTGATGCCTGAATCCAGCTGGCAGCCCGATACACCGCTCTATTTGCAGCTTTACCAGCGATATCGCGACGCTATTACTGCCGGTCGGTTACGCCCCGGGGAACGCGTCCCGTCAATACGCAATCTCGCCAGCGAACTTCACGTAGCGCGGGGAACGGTGGAAATGGCTTACCAGATGCTGGTCAGTGAAGGCTATCTTGTGACGAAGGGAGCGGCAGGAACCCGGGTATCGCCCCAACTGGCGACGCTGCCGACCACCGGAAAAGCGCCGCAGCGACGCAAAACCTCCGTTGCACAGCCGAATCAGACGCGCCTGACGGGGAATATTCTGCCGTTTCAGCCAGGTGTACCGGCGCTGGACGCGTTCCCACGGAAAATATGGTCTCGCCTGTCTGCACAAACGCTGCGCATGATTGAGTCAACGGTGATGGCTCAACCCGATCCGGCCGGATATGCGCCGCTTAGGGAGGCCATTGCCACCTATCTGGGCATCTCTCGCGGTATCGCCTGCACACCGGAGCAGGTGTTTATTACCATTGGCTATCAGGGGGCGCTTGAGTTGCTGTGTCGTACTGTTTTACAGGCAGGCGACTGTGGCTGGTATGAAAACCCGGGTTATTTTCCCGGCAGATACTTTTTGCAGCAAATGGGGATGACGTTGACACCCGTTCCGGTAGATAACGAGGGATTACAGGTGGCTACCGGGGAGCAACGGGCACCGAATGCACGTTTTGCCGTCGTCACGCCTTCACACCAAAGCCCCACAGGTGTCGCACTGTCCCTGGCCCGACGTCTGGCGTTGCTGACATGGGCGAACCAAAAAGATGCCTGGATCATTGAGGATGACTACGACAGTGAATTCCGCTACCACGGTCATCCGCTACCGGCCCTGAAAAGCCTCGATCATGAACAGCGTGTGCTTTATACCGGCACTTTCAGTAAAGTCCTCTTTCCCGGCTTACGTCTGGCCTATCTGGTGGTGCCCCCCTCTCTGCAACTGACCTTTCACGAGGCCGTTAACCACTGGCCGGGGCCGGGCTCTATTCTGCCGCAAGCGATGGTGGCAGCGTTTATGCAACAAGGGCATTTTGCCCGCCATTTGCGCAAAATGCGTCAGTTGTACGCCGTCAGGCGTGGTTATCTTGTGGATGCACTTGAAAGCATTTTCGGCTCATCTCTGCACATCCAGCCTCAGGCCGGGGGCATACAAGTTCTGGCTTACCTGAACGAACGCCAGTCCGACAAAACGCTGGCAACGGCGGCGCAGGCGGCAGGGCTTGGAGTTAAGGCGCTCAGTGAATGGGATGCTGAGACCCCGCAGCAGAATGGGCTGTTGATGGGATTTACCAATTTTGCCAGTGCAGAAGAAGCACAAGCGGCGGTGAAACGTTTATCAGTGCTGTTATCGTCCTGATCTGAATCCGACCGGGCGCAGCAGGTTAAGTATTATCACCATCGTTATCCGGGGAACTGGGGCGGGCAAAGCGTATGTGGTAGTCGCGTGGCGTCAGCCCCGTCTTTCGCTTAAACAACTGTCGAAACGTGCCTGCGTCGGTGTAACCGACACGCAGACTCACCTCATCAAAGTTGACTGGTTTCGATTCAAGGATCTGCTTTGCCACTTCAACCCGAAGGCACTGGAGATATTCGGCAAGCTCTTTGCGTTGTATAACGTGCGTAAGCGTTGCCTTCATACCTTGTTGAGCTCTGGCGACAAGCGTATCAGTGTATCCATGTTCGTCCACAAGCCAGCATAAGACATAGCGCCAGAAGAGGTAACAACCAATTACGGCTGACAGTCAAAGCCATCTCTTCCGACTGAATTATCAAAAAAAAGCTATAGCATCAGAGTAATAAATTAATTTGCATGAATATATCATCTGACATAAACCAGATGGAATTCACTTCATCAATCAATTTTCCAATATTATCTTCACATGTCAGTATAGAAGGTTGGGTTTATTATTATGTTCAATTAATTCCCTGAATAGATTAGGTTTAACATTCTTATTCTTTAAAGAATTAAGGAAAGCAATTAATTCGCAATCATTTATTAGATTGAACTTCTTCATTACAGAGTGTTTATGAACATAAATAGTCTTACAATCCAGGTTCAAATCATTTGCAATTTGCGCAACACTAATGCCTTGCAGCATTTTAGACATTATCATGGTTTCTTTGCGCGTCATTGATGCTGGCTTACATGTATAACATGAATAGCATAAAGGATCTTTTCCGGAAAGAAACCTTATTTTCCATTGCCGGGTAACTACTCTTTCAATGGTTTCTAAATCAGATTTTCGCTCGATAAAAACAACATCAGGGAAACATCCAGATGACACTGTCGATACTCTGGATAAATCATCGACTATACCAATGACAATGCTTTTTTTCCTGAACATAAGTTCTGGAGTACATATCATGGTTTCACCGTTGCAAAATTCTAAAAAAATAATATCAGCAGCGCTGACACTTATGGCATTAAGTTTATGAGAAAAAACAACCGCCTTATTGAATTTATTGGCAAATATTACGGAGATGAATTTCTCAAAACTGCTTCTATATAGAACGTCACTGACTGCAATAATTGCAGAAATCATAAATAAACCACCTGTTCAATATGGCATTATTACTTTATGGAATTTTAATAATTAGAGTTGCGAATAGAAAATGCTAATTCCTTTTTACGCAAATAAGTAAAATTGACAAACCTCATACATAACCTGAATGATGTTTGTCATTTGGATTATTATCTTTTTAAATCACTCATATATCATAGTAAAAACGAGAGCTGAATCAGCAGTACCGCCCGTAATATCACTGGCAGTTTTTATATACCGAGCTTTCATGGGAATAACATAACCACCAGCCGCTGGAGAAGTTCGGTACAAGACTTTTGTATTGAATGGTACATTACTGCCATCGCCATACAAAACCTGAATTCCTACACCAGAAGCAGTTGATTGATTATTTAATGTTAGATATTGATCATTCCCTGTTCCAACCAGACTAACGCCCGTAGCAGGCGAGAATATATAAGAAATAGAATTCAGTCCTGGCTTGCAATCATTGATTTTAAAATCAAATGGAGATGCAGCAGTAGTTGAACCAACAGACGTAAACTCTCTTGGGTAATGCGTTCCCATTTTTACCGTAACGTCAGGAGTTTCACAGGATGGCGCATTGACAACGATGTTTCCCTTAAGATTAAGAGTATTATAATTTGCTCCACCAGTCTCACTTATTTGAGTGTTTACCCAGGACTGAATACTTGGAAATGACGTAATAACACCCGGTGATACAGGGCCTGTAACATAGAACTGAATCTGAATACCAGTCAACCAGGCACCACCGGTGTATGTCGTACTGTTAGACGGGCTGTACCAGTATGTAAGATTGTTTCCAACTACAATTGGGGACAGAAATGTATCCCATATCTTTATTCCAATTCCTGGCACCCCGGTTTCATATACATCAGGAGAATAACTGGAAGGAGTCAAATTTGAGCCAAACTTAAGCGAAAACTTTGTAATTCCGCCATTACAGGATACGGTGACTGATTGACCAATTGTTGGAGTAATAACATCTCCGATAGGCCCTGGGGCTTTATCCCTCGGTATGGTTAATGTTGTAACGGGAATATTATAGTTATAAGTATATGTAGGGCCACTGGTGCAATTCGCCCATGATTGCTGTGCAAAAGTTATGGTAAAAATTACAATTATGTAATTTATTAAAATTCCCAAAAATTTCATTTTATTTTCTCCTACGACTTTCGGGTTCCAACAGGTATACAGGATTTGCACCATAATTCACTTAATTACCGATAACACTTTGCGCCTCATCTTTGAATCCTCCAAAATCGTCTATATAAGTGAAATGGACCTTTCCATTAGAATTTCCCGGTGTGCCGTGCAGCGCAAAAATCCTTTCACCTCTGGCCGGGCAAATGCCATTATCGGTTTCAATATTCTTGCTTTTGTCCACACTAAATAACACATGACTGAACGAGACGTTATATGCCGATGAGTTCTTACATTCCAGACCATAACCTGCATCGTTATGAATAACCCGCCAACGCAGTCCGGATACCGATTCTTCCGGAGTACCGGTAAGACCTACAGGGCGAAAAAATATTTTCATCCTCGTCCGGACTGAAACATGCATATAATTATCTGTACCATTATCAGCGACGGGAGGTTTAGGCTTAACTTCGAGAATATTAAGCCAGAAAACAGACTCCCGATCTTTGGGTAATTCAGTACCTGTGTAAAAGATTCGCAAAGTCTGTCCTTTTCCTGCATCAACCCGAAAGATAGGCGGTGAGACAACAAAAGGACCCGAAGCCTTTTCCGGTGAGACTGTGTAATCACCACTGTCGATCCAGGTCTGAAGCAGACGCGGGGCAGTGGATTTATTTACAAGACTAACAGTCACTTCCTTTTCAGATGCAGGGTAGATAATGCGTGTACGATCGAGCTGAATTCCGGCATAACAATAACTGTTCATGCAGGAAAATAATATCAATACAAATGAAATTACAGTCTTAATTCTCATTATTGCATCTCACCAGGAGTATAAGCCATTGATTAATCTGACTTCAAATGGTAAATCAATACCTTGTGAATTCTCACGTTTAATATGCATGAGAATTAAAGCTGGCACCTGAATAGAGAAGACATCGCTGTCCAGGTTAACACTCGATGAATAACTCATCGAGTGTTAGATTTCATATCCCCTGCGAAGCAGGAAAAATATTTATGCAAGTAGCCAGAGAATACATCATTTCAATTATTTCGCGCAACTGCTGTCGCGTTTTTCCCGGTTCCTTCAATAGTGCGACTCAAGCAAGGTGAATTAAATTGCTGAGGCAGCCAGGTATTATCACCCTCGCCACGCCCCGGAACCGTTTGATAACTAACATAGCAACGTGAATTCAAATCATCGCCCCATTTAACTTGCAGCGTTCCCTTCTCTTCACTCACTCGCGCATAAATCATTCCGCCCTGCGAAACTGCACCAATGTAGTTATTCTTTTCATCAAAAACATCTGCCCCAAATGGAATCACTCCGCCACCAAAGCTTGAAGTAATTAAAATCGGTATGCCTTTCCGGGTTTTAAATTTCACTTTAACCACTGCACCTGCCCGAGGTGCAACATCTAAAGATGTATTTTCAAATTCTACATTCAAAGGCGAACCCGCTGGGTCAATTGCAATTTTGTTCATCTTATATGGCGTCAGCGATGGAAATAGAGCATAACCATTTTGATCAACCACCGCACCGGCATAACCGGCTACTGTTGCCCCTGAGGCTCCCTTTGCCTCAATTAATGCGTATGTATCACTGTTGAAGGGAGTCAATGTGATACCGCCTTTATGAGCAATCAGAGTACCATTCATTCCTAATGAAGTGCTGTGATAATCCCGCCCGGTGCTATAACTACCATTCACGGACGCAGCCCTACCCTGCCAGGAGGCACCAAAACTGCCTGAACTGCCAGAAGAGTTATCATGAGAAGCGGAAATGTTATAGTTATATTTGTTATTTTCACCAAACCCTCCGGATATTAAAGCCTGCTCGCCTTTTCCTCCATTGTCATCCTGGTTGTAACGAAGGCTCAAGTAAGGTGAGCGAGTTTCACGGCTTTCCCATAAAGGTAATGTAAAATTAAGAAACCAGTTAGTCTGGTTTTCACCATAATCTGTTCTGGTGCGACTGATATTTAAACTATAACTAATCCGCTTATAATTATTGCTGTAACCTACCTGATACTGCTTGTCATAATTTTCTTCATCATTCCAGTATTTCTCCAGACTGGCGCTGGCATAAAAATTTCCCCAACCTGATGGCAGACCCTGGTTAATATTAACGGTAAAGCGGTTTTTTGAACGCTTAATACGATCTGGATCTGCATTATTGGTGAGTGCGTCCTGTGTCTGCATAGCGGTCAAAAAATCCATGTATCCCGAACTTGAATAGCGGTAAGCAGCAAGAGTAATATTGCTGTCTGTTTCACTAATCAATTTACTATAACTCAGGCGATAACTCTGACCGGTTATTTTTTCCTCATCTTGAGCCTTAAGGCTGGCGTCAGAATGTGTTACGTCAACGCTAAATGCCCCCAGATTCGTACCCATCGCCAGTCCGATGTTCACAGCCTTATAGTTTTCACTGACCTGAGCCCCTGTAAAACCAGTAAAAATGTTACTAAGGCCCCTGGTCCAGGTTCCTTCAGCAAAAACAGGCTCATCACTAACGCCTGTATTACGCAGTTTCCCCGCAGTCATACTGAATTGCTGCATCCCTGGACGCAACAGCTGTGCTACTGAGGAATAGGGAACAGTATAACTTGTTACTGACCCATCAGCCTCCTGGACGGTGACCTGAAGATCTCCGCCGTAGCCCATGGGATATAAATCGTTAATAAGAAAGGCGCCGGGCGAGACTGTTGTTTCATATATAATCATGTTTTGCTGGCGGACAGTAACCTTCGCATTTGTTTTTGCTACCCCCCGGATTTCCGGAGCATAACCCCGCTGAGATTCCGGTAACATGCGATCATCAGTTTTAATCTGCACACCACTGAAGGACAATGAATTAAATTGCTGACCTGAAGTATTGTATTGCCCGGCAATAAGTTGACCGCGCAATGCAGTTATATCCCGCTGAACATAGCTATTAAGAGTGCTGTACTCTCCGTGTCCTTTCTCCTGCCAGTTATATGATCCATTATGCCGAATATACCACTCACCAATATTTAGCCCCGCATTTAAGGAGGAGAATAATGAGCGTGATGAATTACCATGGCTATACTGGGAGTCATAGCCATTAATATAATAACCAAGAGTTAGTGCAGGAATGCCACTATCCCATAATGCAGGGTTAACAGTACCTTGCGCAACACGGTTTATGTATAGCTGCGGTATTTCTATATGTAATTCTTGCTTATTACTGTCGAAGTCGACATTTGCATCGGGGATCAGTACCTTAATATCCGTACATTCCCCTGGTGTGGCAAGAGCATCCCTGACCCTGGCAGGCAACTGTTCAGTTTTAAAATTTATCAATGATATTACATGTGAGGTCAGGCATGGAAATACCTGGTGTTCCTCACCTTCTCGGAATTCTATTTCTTCATTAGACAGAAGATCATTGTTCAAAAAAATATTAACGTTATATTTACCAGGTGAAGCATTTGCACCATAGCTGAAACGGCTAAGATCAACCTTGCTATGAGCGCCCAACATTAGCAAGTCTTTATCAAATTCAACTATGTTTCTGGCGTACGATTTTGGCATAGCATTATCAGGTTCTGTAGCAAAACCATAATCTGTATATAAAATCGCAAATAAAATTAAAGCCACACGAGAAATAATTAATTCCACTTGTGCATGAGTGTTGTTTAAATTTTTATTCATGAGACTTAACCAATGATATCCTGATCTATCACCACTATATATTTCTCCTAAATTATAATTTAGAAGAAAATTCCCTTATACCACCATAGTCATCAATTACTGTATAACGTATTTGAGAAACTTGTTCAGTATTACTCACAGCAAATTTAGCCGTAGCACCAGGCGATATCATCGTACCGCTTTGCTCATGTTTTTTTCCATTTATCTGCCATGACAGGTCAACAAGAGAAATATAGAATTTTGAATTATTCGTTGCGATCACTTCATTTTTTATTTTATGCCATCGCAACTCTGCCGCGGCCTTTACAGGTGAACCCGTCAATGCAGCCGGACGATAGAAAAATTTTATCTTTGTTCTGAATGCAATGTTAAGTTTGCTTTGTTCTTCATCTCCCGCTGATGTTTTTTTACTGGAGGGAATCTCAAGTACATTTAACCATAAAACTGACTCTCTATCTTGAGGTAAAGCGGGCAATCCCGTATATCGGATACGAAGTGTCTGCCCTTTTCCCGGATCAACCCGATTTATTGGCGGCGTAACGATAAATGGAATAGCCTCGTTTTCTTTTGCAGATGAATTTTTTCCATAATCTAACCAGTTCTGAATGAGCACTGGTGTTTTATTATTATTTGTCAGTGAAACTGTTACTTCCTTTTTATCTCCCTGGTAAATTACACGTGTTCCGTTGATAACCACACTGCCATAAGCGACCATACTTAACGGGGCAATTGCCAGGACTCCTAAAATAGGCAGCGAGAGTTTAAATGAAGTAAACATAATGCATATTCCTGTCAGTAGGGGGGATTATCCATCCCCCCTGGTTTATTATTGATACTGCAGATCGTAAACCACAACGCCACGCACCGGACCTGCTGATGCGGCGCCACCAATAGCAACATACTCGACTGAATAAGGCATCCGCGCGTTTCCGGTACCATCTACAGTTACATAACCAGCACCTGTAACTTGCGTTGTATCGCCTGCCTTAATAACGTTCCCATTAGTGCCATCGATTAAACGTAGTTTGACGTTCTGAGCGGCTGTTGGGTATTCGGTTGTTCCTGGATCGACTGCAAGGTTATTAAGATAGCCTGTTACTGAATCCACGTTGTTGGCATCTGCCCCACCAGAATTATTGCCGTTGAAGAATGCAGCAACTTTTGTTTTTCCATTGCCTAAAACACAGTTAGAAGCATTTAAAGCAAAGGAAGTCCGGCCGGCTGTAGCATTGGCTGCAGGCAACAGGTTCTTCGAGACTGTTGGAAGAGTTACAGTTGTGGTGCTGGCTCCTTCCAGAACTACATCACAGGTAGAGTCGCTGATCTCGCCAAGAAATTCGATTGTATTTCCGGCATGTGCCATATTTGACACAGACAGAACTGCGGTAGCTGATGCTGCGATAATTAGTTTTTTCATTTAATGTCCTTGTTTAACAGATTGGTCTTTTGATTATTCAGCTGAGAACTCATCCTTCTTGAACTCACGCTAAATGAATACTTTTAATGAATTACACAGTGTTACCTTTCCTATGAAGTAGCTCGCGTGCTTACGGCAAATAAGCCTCGTTTTTTCAATTCAGAGTTTATCATTGCGTATAACGCATATATTTTTATTACCACTGCTGATTTTAAATACTGTCTTTTCAAAACATCCAATAGTTACATTAATAGCTGACGTTAATGCAGCATTAGCAAAATGATCATTAATTGTTACTTTTATTACTTATGCTGAATGCGCCTTCATTATCAGCCTGATATTTATCAAAAACACTCTATCTGACATGGAATAATTTAATATAAATAAAATCTGACACGCAGTCAGGCTCGTGCTTTCTTTGTTTTTTTATCACAGTACAAAACTGTAATAAGGTCTTTTCTGACAAAAAAACCTTTGGAGTCCACTCTCATAATCAAATCCTCAGGTGCATTTGTCATTCGAAGTTTATTTTTTAAAGCACTCATTACCTGCCACAAGCGCTGGTTAGATGAGCTCAGACCGTATCTATCCCAAACCTCAAGAAGAATTGTTGCATCATAAATGATACCTTCGCCTGCATTTTCTAAAATAAAAACTAACAACCTGAACATCGTGTCCCTGAGAAAAACAACATTGGTGCGCTGTGTCATGTGTTTTTGTGAAACATTAATCAGAGATTTCTTTTCCAGTTCAAAGTAAATATCAGGGAAAATATGATATCCGAAAATTTCCTTGTTCATACTTCATCTCTTTACACATTTTTAAATGAAGCTTACGTCCTGGTTAACCACATAAAATGTAATGCCTATATTTTCCTTACTTATGACAACATAGCAAATATATAAGGCCAAAAAATTAGCTAAACATTTTATGCTAAAACCATAGATAGATTTAGCACGGTAGACTGTACATTAACACATTACTAACATTTTACTCTTTATGTCAGCCACATTTACTGCCATTTTTATGTAAAATCACCTAAAAAATACACTCAGAATAAAACAACATTTTTGCGTACTAACAATACTTCCGCGGTTCGACTGTATCTCAAGTACGATCCAGACTTTAACGCAAAAAAAATGCCCGACAACATTTTTCGTTTTAATAATTATATGAATCAGTTGCTTATGTGATGTTTGAGACTTCCCTTACGTCAATCCTGCCTCAAGACACCTCAATGCAAGGATAAAACCCTTAACTTTCAGCGAATTAGTCTTCTTAATTTCTTTTTTTTACTCTATAATTTTCTTATCTATTTCAGACTTTTCAGGTTTACAGTTTCGTTAATAATCTTATTAAGAATTTTTAAGTTATTGATATTGTTATATTTTCATCAATGAGGTAATTTCATGACAAGACGCTATTTGATTGGCTCATTAATTGAATTCAAGCCCTCAGAACAGCTGGTTTTTTTGAGCGAACAGCCGTCAATGAAAGTCTCCCTCAATGTTCCAGCGAGCAGGTGCCTGGAATTACTGATTGAACGGCATCCTGAAACTGTTCCTCAAAAAGAATTCTATCCTTATGTCTGGAAGGAGATGGGTTCCACGGTTCCCGTAAATACCCTGTATCAGAACATCGCTTTACTTCGCAAAGCATTTCGCACGCTTGACGCCTCCGGGAAGGAGTACATCACCACGGTTTCAAAGCAGGGGTTTTCGTTATCAGCTTTTATCTCTGTTACTGAGCTATCAGATGAGACAACCTTGCCCCAACAGATAAACATTCCAGAAAGTGATACGTTGCAGAATCCAGACGTTGAACATACTGAGCATCATGACCACACAGATTATCAACAACAACGTATAGATAAAGATTTCATCAAAATATCGAAAAAAACGTATATTTTGATGTTTAAATTATTTCCACTTTGCATCCTGCTTGTCTTTCTTATTTTCTATATAAAAGAAAAAATATTAAGTTCTGGCTTTGATCAAGATTATTACTTTCCTTATGAATCCTCATACGAAAGATGTCATATATTCTCAAACACAAATGAGACGGATGCTAATATTTATAAGAATCTACTCAGTGATGGGCTTATTAATTGCTCCGAAAACCCCTTCTTATATGTTACCAGATTTATTGTTGGTAAACATATAACTATCATATCCTGTAAAAACCCTCTGAACAGTAACAAAGCCGCATCCTGCCAGACGCTTTCAGTATTTGGAGATAGGGAATGAAAATTGTTAAAATTCTTTCGATTGTATTAAGTATAATTTTTATCGTTACCTTTTTATTCCTTCCTAAAAAAAATACCCGTTTAGAGTGCTCAGGTATATCGATTATTAAAGATGATGATTACACCATGAAGTCAAGAGCCTCATTGCTTTTTTCTAATGGCAAAGGTGAGATTTTGATTGATGGTATCATAGAAGACAAAAATGGAAATTCCAAAAACATAATGAGAATGTCCTTGTTGGATGTCTCTCCACAGGGGCAGGATCTGATATTAAAGAATTACTCGTTAACTAAGCTTTCAGCCGACACGGACACAGAAAATCTATCTGAGCGATTTATAACACCTTATTTTTATACTGGTGGGGCATATGTTTTACTTCGCATTATCCCGGTATCCAACGAAGAGTTTCTCATTTCATATAATGACTATATTCATTTCTTCTGTGGCAAACCTGTGAAATGATATAGCCTTAACGGTCATATGATCAAACAACGGTATGATTTATTCTTCTTTTCGCCACTTCTTTCACGAAGAAGTCTTCGTCACGGTTTCGAGCCGTGGTTCCCCCCCTTTACAAAAACTTTCTTACCGTACCTGTGAGAGGTCTGCGTTTGAAAGCTCCTCTGTTCTCATATGTCTTTTCATGCGCCCAATAACCTGCGGCGCTCCCACAAAAAGACAGGAAAAACGCTTCGCCCGGTACCCCTTGCCGTCCATATCGGTTCGGCTAAACCGAAAAAAACCTTGAGGCGCTAAAAGCGTCTCAAGGTTTTTTTGCAAGTTTGGGCATTCATTACCCGTTCAAAATCTGTATTGCAAACCTGCGGTTAGACTATAATTTTTATTTTCCAGACCAGCAGCATCGCCACTTTCATGAATTGATTTCCCACTTTCATGATCAATCATCTGCGTCCCCCCTTTACCCTGGGAGTATTTGTTCCAGGTAAACTCGGTGAATACTTTGGCGTTAGCGGTGACGTAATAGCCGACATTTACAGAGGCAGAATAAAAATTGGAACCGCTGTTTTTTTCACGGAAGGTCAAACCACGCATGTAATGTTCATCATTGTCTTTGGCTTTAACCCAGCTGCTGAATTTCAGTAAAGCGTTAAATTCTACATCACGATACCGATAGCCGCCGGTCAGTCCTACGTATGGCATGCTGAATTTCTGCTGATAGCCAATACCGCGTTCATCGCGAGGAAAGTCGCCGACATTATTGCCATTGTCATATTGGTAATGGCCGCCAAAAGCTGTCCAGCTGAACCGGGTTTGCTGGTAACCGACTACTGCGCCCACTCTGTAATCCTGTTGTTTTACCAGCCAGGCTTTGGCATTAACGTCAAATTCATTCGCATAGTTAAGACGGGTGTTTGGACTGTTAGACCAGTGAGTCCAGTGCGACTGGCTGGCATTCAGCCAATCGTAATCATCCATTCCGGCTCCACTTGTGGCTAATGTAGTCCAGCCCCGAGCATTCAATGTTAGCCAGGAAAGCGGCTCCCAGGCTATATCACCATTAATGATAGCCGCATTGTTAATTTTCCAGTTTAACTCGCTGATCTTTCTTCCGGTATCTGGGTCATACACATATTCTTTGGATTCGCCGCCAAGCCAACCCAGTGAGGTGCTTATCGTTATGCTATCGGTGTCAAAACTCATAGCATGAGGATCTTTGATATTCTCTGCCCGGGCAGTAATAGTTTCCGTAAAAGCAAAAAGGACTAAACCTATCATGTATTTTTTCATTATTAACCATTCCATTGACAATGATGAGGAGTTTTATCAGGCCAGGAAGACCTGAAAGCGATTAAGCTGGCTTTGTCACACTGAAGCATTTTACTTGCCTGCAAACCATCAAACAGATAATCCAGAGTTCAGTAACCTGTCGCGAAATCACTGATTCATTCAGTATGTGAATAGTATTTTTTACCGGCACCGGTCTTAATGACCCGTTTCGGGTGCAACTGCAATGATGTACGGCGTTTCTGGACTGGCAAATGAATGGCGTACAGAGTCAGACGATTTACTGGTGTACCGGAGAACAGCCACTCTGGCTGAGAGTGGTATATTTTTGATCTGCTTTTTAGCGACCTGTAAAGGCCCCTTATAGCAGAGCGAATATGTCAGTCCTTCACTCATCCTGAACGCTCTATCTGTTAATGTCGTAACCGGCTGAAAGAATATCAGGATTTTTTCATTACCGATGTCTTTACTCCTTATCAATTATCATTTTCGGAAAAAGAAAATAACTCTTTTCGATATATTATTGTGATTTATCTGTGATGTTCATATCTGTAACAGGTTAAAATAAGCGTAATTAAAAAGACTTATCTTAATATACTGCAGCAGGCCGTAAGAAGACTAATATAGGTTGTACAAAAAATAAAATTAAATAAAACCAGACAATTGTTAATCCAACAAGTATCAATAACTTAATGAGGTACCTCAACAGAAAACAGAACCATTAATAATATAAAAGCCCGCTAACGGCTAATTCACAGTATAAAGACACTTCTTTCATTATATGAGACAGATATTTAATGTATAATAAGGCCTTATCTACCGCATCGGTATACAGTGTTCTGCCACTTCATCCTGCCTTTCTTTTTCCGCATCCCCGAAATAATTTTACTCCCCTGGTTTATCGTTCTTCGGTACGCTCAGTCAGGGGGTGAGAAGTCTGCAGAACCTGAGCGAACCAGCCAGGCAGGGGTCTCGTGTAACGGTAGAAAAAAGGCTTAACCTGGCCGGATTGCATAAGATGTGTAAGACAACTTTTTCGCCGCTATTCACTTTATCCTTGTCACCAGGCTTCACTCTTTCTCTCGTTTTAAAGAACAGCTTTACTCCCTCTGGTTTTCCTCCCTCACAGACTCCGTTATCATGCAACCTGCGTATTTATGAAATGCACCGTCATTCATGAAAATCAATGAGACGTGAAACTCAATGAGAACAACAAATATCACTAACTCATTAAAATTTAAGAAAATGGACATCATAAACTGATGAGTACACTAGAGAATTTCGACGCCCACACGCCAATGATGCATTGGTGTGTTAACACTGATTAATAATGATTATTTTACACAATAATATAAAAACCACATTTTAACCTACACTTTAGTAACTATCTGATTATAAGAGTATTGTTAAGATAATTGCTGAACGTTATACTTTCTTCTCCATCTCTCACCATTCCCAAGTGTACTCATGAGCCGATATCACATTTCAGGCAGCGAAGGTAAATATGAGAAAGACTCTGGCGAACAAGTGTTGGCTAATAAGCTGGGGATCGCTACTTCTGATGAGATGGATCAGGCTGAACTTGTCCTGTTAGAACAACTCTACCAGTCCGTTTTTGAAGAACAGTTCCCGGAAGGACAGCTCAGCGTAGCCATGCTGAAAAACTGGCACCGCCGCTGGTTAGGTAACATCTACGAGTGGGCTGGACAAGAAAGAGCGGTCAATATCAGTAAGGGCGGCTTTATGTTTGCCCCCTCAGCGCAGTTGCCAAAACTGCTGAACGAATTCGACAGCAAGTATCTGGCTCAATACACGCCATGTAGCGGCATGGACGAAGAGCAACTCATCACCGCTATCGCCATCACCCATGTCGAGCTGATACTTATCCATCCATTTAGAGAGGGAAACGGACGCCTGTCGCGACTGCTAGCCGACGTGATGGCCGTTCAGGGAGGATACAAACCGCTGGATTATCAAAGCTGGGAGCAAAACAAAACCCAGTATATCTCGGCTATTCATGCAGGCATGTCAATGGACTACGAGCCGATGAAACACTGGGTCAGTGAAGCACTAAGAAGGGATTAAACAGCAAGACGTAAATGGGAGAATTTTTTGCGCGTAGCTTCAAGGGAAGCTTCGATCTTCGCAGAGGACTGCCCTGTTTCAACAGCCGTAGATGTCGCTACTGAGCGAACAATGTCAGCACGAGACGGCTTAGCGTAGCTTGCCTGAGTTTTTTTGTTGTTACTCATCGTTACTCCTGAAAGCAGAATTTGGGCCGACAGTCATCGAACAAACATTATACCAAAATTTCCAGACGAATTCACTCTAGCCTCTCAAGGACTCACTCAATGCCTTGTTAAAGAGCATCAGCGAACCACCCAGGACACTTTAGGAAAAAAGATGCAAAACAATTTTGTTGCGGCAAGCGAGGCGCAATCCAGATCCGTACTGCGCCTCGGAAAATACGCCGGGCATTATTTGACCGTGACCTGCCCGTTCATAAGCAGAGGGAGGAGCCAGTCGCGGAGTGCTATGAGTTGCTGATTTTCCAGTTCAAGTTTATCCTGACGGGAAAATATTTCAGCAACCTTTTTTGTAAAATGATCAGCAACAGAAAATGCCGGTAGCATAACTTCAACACCCTTCAAAACTGAGCCAGAAACTTCTTTAAACGTCGAGCCCGAGGCATTTTTGACAATAACTGGCAAGTTATTTTTAACCGCATAGTACACATATTCCGTTGAGTAATTTTTTGACGGAATAAAGGATTTGAAACCCTGATTTGTAGTCAATTCATTTCGGGCAATCGCCATATAGCCAATTGGTGCTCGAGAACTTAATAACACCGTTCCGGCAGGGTAAGTCTTTAGTGATGCATTTTTAATCCCTTCAACAGAAACGTCCTGAGCACCACGAGATATAAATTTATTGCTCTGATTGTCAGACAGATCGTTTGGCGTGATCCACGGAGTACCACTAGTTGTGAAATTCTCTGGTCTACTGGTAGTGGGAGTACTGCCACCTACAATCTGGCCTAAATCATCTAATGTTCCAGACTCCCACCCTGCCGGAATTTCCCGTTTCAGCGTAGCGTTATACACCATCTTACCGCCGGAGGTTTTATACGGTTTTCCGTTGGCATCAGGGAAATCAAACTGTACAAACCAGTAGTCATACAGCGTTTTCGCCATCGCTTCCAGTTCAGCGTTGATGCGGTTGTTGAGTTCTAATTTGTCATCTATGGCCTTAAGGACTGATGAAATTTTCTCCTGAATAGCCTTTTTAGGGCCTGAAAAAGGAATCCTCGCCAAAATTCCGGTATTGAGGTTGGGCATCGTCGCCCCAATAGCTTGACTAATAATCCATGACTGAATTTTTGGTGTACTCAGATAATAAGTTAGGTAGTCAGAATCAAGAAGATTACCAGGTCTTAATAACAAGCAGCCTGTGCCACAAAAATACCCAACCTCATTTTTTCGGATCAGCGCTTTGAGTGTGACATTACCTCTCCTGCTATAAACAATGTCACCTTCTTTGACGAGATATTTTGACAATCGTTGAGCATCTTCATCTGAAATAAAAGAAATATTGGAAAGTTCTACTCTATTGTCCTTCATATTCGCAGGCATAATGCAGGGAATACCTTGCGCAACATAATCCTCTGCATGGAGTTGGCTCCCAAAAGGACCTGTATGTATGATTCCACCACCCGCTTTAACCAAATCGCCGAGCGTTGAATTGATCTGATTACTCATATTTTAGCCTCGCCATCTGCTTCTTAATCTCCGCTTCCAGCTCGCGTGACTGGCTAAACAAACTCTCAAGATTGTCGGTAAACCCTTTAATCTTTGCGGCAAACTGTTCCGGCGTCATATCGGTGTATTCAATTTTCACATCAAAATACTGCCCGGCGCTGAACGAGTAATTTTTTGCGGCGATCTCGTCATAGCTGACCACAACTGAGAAATCCTCTTCGCTCCACTTATTGTTAAATGCTTCGCAAATCCGTTTTTCTTCGCACTCCGTCAGCACCGTTTTCTGGTTTTTGCCGTCTTTGACTTTCTCACCTAGGTTAGAAGCGTCGATCAGCACTACTTTTTCTTTGTTGCTGGCGTCAATAAACAGGATCGAGACGTTAGTCCCGGTAGTGGCAAAGATATTCGACGGCATGGAAACCACGCCCGCCAACATCTTGTTTTTCACCAGATGTTCGCGAATGCCTTTATCAATGCCCGACTGCGCGGTGATAAAGCCGGTAGGCACTACAACCGCTGCCTTGCCGCCCGGTTTCAGCGAGAAAATGATGTGTTGCAGGAACAATTGGTAAATCGCCATCTTGTCTTTGGCGGCTTTCGGTACTTTCGGTATCCCGGCAAAGAAGCGTTGCTGATTTTCCTTGCTATCCAGCGCGTCGTGGAAATCGCTGAAATCCATCTTAAACGGCGGGTTGGAGACAATATAGTCAAAATGTTTCAGCGTGCTGCCGTCTTTGTGGAAAGGATGCAGAATGGTGTTGCCCTGGATAACGTTGGGAATCGAATGCACCAGATTGTTGAGGATCAGGTTCAGGCGCAGCAGGCTGGAGGATTTCTGTGAGATGTCCTGGGCAAATATGCTGCAACGATCTTCGCCGATGGCATGCGCCACATTCATCAGCAACGTGCCGGAACCGGCGGACGGATCGTAACAACTTACGTTGCGCACGATGCCTTGTTGCGCTTTCGGCACCAGGATTTCCGCCATGATGCGTGCCACGGCGTGAGGCGTGTAGTATTCAGCGTATTTGCCGCCGGAGTTGCTGTTGTAGTCTTTAATTAGGTATTCAAAGATAGTGGCATAGAAGTCGAATTTCTGCGTGAAGATACGTTCGAAGCTGAAAGCGGCCAGTTTGTTGATGATGGCGCGGCAGAAGTCATCGCGTTTTGATTCGTCGGCGATGTACTGGCTGAGGCGTTCAAACAACACCACTTTCGCGCCGCCGTCGGTTTTGACTGCGAAGACATCGTTGTTAGTGGCGGCGATATCCATCAAGGTGTCGTCAAAGGTGGTGGCGAAATTCGCCTCATTTTGGCGGTTGTATAAATACTGAATAAAGTGATGCGGCTTCAAACGCGCGGTGTCGGCACTCATCTTCAGTTGCAGCTTATCCCGCTGTTCTTCACTCATCTGATTGAGCACAACTTCCCATTTTTCGGCGCTGGCGACGCTTTTATCCACCTTTTTGGCTTCAAAGGCGAATTTGTCGTTCAGGAATTTGTACAGGAATGCCTGAGTGATGATTTTGAATTCGTTACCATCATTGCCCAGACCGTAGTTCGCGCAGATGCTTTTCAGGCTGTCGATCAGGGTTTTGGTTTTGTCTCTAAATTCCAGTTCTACCACGTACGTGCTCCGGTATTAAATTCGTTCAGGTATTCGGCCACAATCAGGCGGTTGATGTCACCAGCCGCTTTAGCACTGAGGGTTATGTGCTGCTGTTGTTCAAAGTGGTCAAGCACACATGACACAATCTGGCGCTCAAAATAACTTTCATTGTTCAGTATCTGGCTGTTGTTCAGCACTTTTTCATCCGCATCCAGCTTGACACCGAGCAGTGCTTCGAAGATTTTACGCTCCGGCTCGCTAAGGCCGCCACGCTCGCGCAGGCGTTTGTGGGTGCGTGCATATTTCACATCGCCCCGGTATTTCTGGCGCAGCAGGTTATTCTGGCGGTTCAGTTCCTTGATGCGGTCATGAATTTTATTGAGTGTGCTGATATTCGCAACCATTTCTTCCTGGGTTACTTCGCTGAGTTTCTTTTTCTTAAACAGGCGCTCCAGTTCGTCTTTCAGGCTGACGAACTGCGGGTCCTGCTGGTCGAAGTTGGCGGCCAGCGCTTCGCGGGTTCGGCGCAGTGTCTCTTTCAGTTCGTCGGCCAATACCAGCTCTTCTTCACCCACTTTATGGAATTCGAAAATTACTTCTTCCAGTGCCCGGTTCAACAGGCCGGAAAGGTCTACGCCCTGCTCCAGATCCTCTCTCAGGTTAAGTAAGTCGAGGCGGTGGCAGGCTTCTCGGTAGAGGATGTTGAGTTTATTGAAGTCCAGTGACTGAAGAAATTCGGTGTTACCCTGGAGTCGGATCAGGTTGTACAAACTACGGGCATCACCCAGCGCGTTTTTCAACGCCAGCGCGGTTTCCCGATCCTGAATCTGGTTTATCTGGTCAGTAAAGATTTCCGCGTTTTCCGTATCGAAGCTGAACAGAACATCTTTGATATGTTCGATTTCTTCGCGGATCTCTTCTGCCGATTTAAACAGACGGGAGTAGTGCTCCATTTCATCGCCCAGTTCGGCCTGTAGCTCTTCGAAATAGGCTTTGTTGGTGGCGTCAAATTCCTGGCGGATATCAGCGAAGTCCACCACATAGCCGTAGCGGAAATGGTTATAAGTACGGTTAACGCGGGTCAGCGCCTGGAGCAAGTTATGTTTTCTGATTACGCGACCAAGATAAAGTTTTTTCAGCCGTTTAGCATCGAAGCCAGTGAGCAACATATTGTAGACGAACAGCAGGTCAATCTCGCCCGCTTTGAATTGCTCCACCCACTCTTTGCGTTCCTGCTTACTGCCAACATCATGCAGGATTAAGGCGGCTCGTTTGATTTTCCGCGTTTCTTTGGTGTGAATCTGGTAAACGGCGGCGGATTCTGCGGCTTGTAATACAGGCACTTCTTCGGTTACTTCATCGGCGACGGTGGGCGATTCGGCGTAGTCAGTGTTGAATAACTCAAACATCTGTTTGGCCTGTTCAGCGCTGTCGCAAATCACCATGCCGCCGATGGTATCATCATTCAGCGCGCCCCGGCTTTTGGCGAAGTCGGTGACGATGTAGTTCAGCATCGGTTTGACGAAGCTGGGATGGGCATAGATGTATTTGCGATCCACATCGCCCATTCTGACTTCCACATCTTTTAGCGCCTGTTGCAGGATCATGCGGTAGTTGGTGGCGATCTCTTCACGAATCAGGCGCAGCGTGTAGCCATCGGCAATGGAGGCATTGTAGTAGTATTTGTGGATGTAGCCGCCAAAGAGGTCGCGGGAGTTGTAGTCCGTTCCCAACAGAGGTGTACCGGTCAGGCCAATTTTGATGGCGTTGGTGTCCGACTGGCTTAAGTTTGCCAGGAAGCTCCCTTTGGGATTGTAGCTGCGGTGGACTTCATCCAGGAAGTACACGCGCTGGATGTTGATGTCGTAGTCTTTGGTGGTGACGACGTCCGGGTCATCGCGGAATTTCTGGATATTGACAACGGTGATTTCCGCTTTGCCGTGGTGGTTATGCAGCGCCTGCGTGGCTTTTATGTCACGGGTGAAAGCTTCGCGTGAGTCGATAAGGTGAACAATTAAGCCACGGGCGGTAAATTCACGCTGCGCCTGCTGGAGCAGATCCAGACGATCGACAATAAAGTAGAACTTGGGGATCACCTGCTGATTCTGGAAGTAATCTGTCAGAAAGCGCACGTTGTAATAAGCCAGCGCGGTTTTTCCGCTGCCCTGGGTGTGCCAGATGATGCCTTTTTTCACGCCAGCGTTGAGTTTGCGCTCGATCGCTTTGGTGGCAAAGAGCTGCGGGTAACGCATGATATGTTTCTGAATGCCGCCGGGTTCAGCGACGTACACCAGTGCATAGCGTAGGATAAATGCCAGCCGATCGCGGCTCAACAGAGCGGTACACAGACGGTTCGTCGGGCGGTTATGGTCTTTGTTGGTCTGAAATTCCGGGTTGGTGCGGATCACTTCCAAGTTGTTGTCTTTCAGAACGGCGATTTCGGTTTCTTCTGGCAGCGGTTTGAGTAAGTTGGTCAGATTGAAGAGTTCTTCTTCGCGGAAGTAGTTGAATACCGGGTTACTGTAAGAACTGCTGGCGTAGAATGCCCCCTGAATCGGCTCCGGGTCGCTGTCGTCATACTCCATGTTGTTCGAGAAGATCATGAACTGGGTGATGTTGGCGAAGCGTTTGAATTTGGGGTTCTTAAAGCGCTCGTTGATGCGGTTACGCTCTGCGATGATGCCTTCCCGGTTGTTAGGCTTTTTCACCTCAATAAAGATTAGCGGCATTCCGTTGATCAGGAGCGTGATGTCCGGGCGGAACTCTTCGTCGCCATTTTCGCAGGTCAGTTCGGTTACGACATGGAAGCTGTTGTTGTTGAAGTTGTCAAAGTCGATCAGTTTGATACCGGAACGGTCGCTGAGTTTTTCGAAGAAGGCGCGGCCCAGGTCGTCGTTATCGAGAAGCAGCCTGAGGTCTTTTAACAGGCGTCCGATGTCGTCGGTCGCGATCCCGGGGTTTATTCGGGCAAGTGCGGTAGTGAAGATGTCAGGAAAGATGTTGGTTTCTTTGTCCCAATCCTGTTCTTTCAAGGACAGGTAGTGGTATCCCAACCGTATCAGGTGGAGGATGACGGGGATTTTTACCCGTGTATCTTCTGTGAATTTCATCGTGTTCCCTGTTTTTGGTTTTTATCAGGTCTCAAGCCATACAGCCCCCACAACCCCGGAACGGCTGGCAGGAATGTCTGTTCAATTTATATCTATGTTACACCTTCTCTGTTAACTGCCCGAGCACATTTGTCGCACTCCACTCGCGACGATAACTCTCGCGCCAAACTCTGATATTTTTCCGGAATCTGATGAAATCAAGAATGGTTGCAAAGTGAACCGCCCCGATTTTCTGGGGAGATTTAAGTCCGGGGGATCAGGCTGCCGGTTCCCTGTTTCCGATAAAAGCGGAATACACTGTTTCTGCTTTAGCGGAGGAATCGTTGGGTATTACCGCGCCTGAGTCCGCATGAATATAACGGTGGTTTACCACCAAACGAATCGGAAAATCGATACAGGAAAAAATCTAAAGCATTAGTCAGTTTTATCTGATCACCACACAGAAAGAGTCTCGCGGTAAGAAAAAAATCAGGAATTTGGATACCAGTGGGGTTAAGATGCCCTATTTTTCAACACAATACGTAGATACGGGTGTTTCCAGCCATCTTCGGATAATTTGCTCATACTGACAAAACCATCGTGTTCCAGTGCGCACACTCCGTTGTTGCTGGCAACATAATCATAGACAGCACTGCTTTCCAGCCCCTGTAACATGTGGGCAAGCAATTTCCGGTGCATCTGCATAGGCTGCCATTTTTTCTCCTTCCGGGCATTCCTCCATGTGCAGTTAAAATTCTGCCCCACTGCATTTCTGACACAAAGCCCGTATCGGTTGGTCTTACCGGATGACAGATAATCATCAATAAGGCGCTTAAGGTCTTTCCTGAGTGGTTTCATTAGCTTTTTCCAGCGTTTTAACACCCTGTCTGCCTCCGCTTCTCCCAGCCGTTTGTTCAGCCGCTTTTTGCTCACACTTTTAGATGACAGACTGACAAAAGCTGCGCTGAAAATAGTCGAAAAACGGAAGCATTTAACGTCATCTTCACTAACATCTAATTCTTTCATGATATAGCTGGTTTCAAGGCGTTTCAGGTTTTTGGGTGACACGCCGATGCGGTTAAGCTCCTGCCGCAGAAGCTCCAGTTGACAGCTTTTTATATCATAGTTATATCCCCATGCCAGACACGCCCATTTCATGCCTTTTGGCAGATACTGAAATCCCTTACCCACCTCGAACGAACGCCCACCCAGACGGGCGGTTTTGTAGGACTGACGATAGGCCACAATCAATGGACTCGTACTGATGCTTTTCACCCCCACATCGCAAAGGTGGCTGATAAAATTGTGGTAGTACATCATATTCACAGAAGTGGGATGTACATTGCAGTAATCCCTCAGTGCATCAAGATTGATATGCAGGTAATCAAGCTGCCCGTAGACCTGCGTGACCCGCTCCCTGAATGCCGTGTCCGGGATTTTACGCTTCGACACCTGATGGCAAACCACGGGCTTCTTGATGGAGGCCTGCGCAATCATCTCCTCCAGTGTCAGCGGCCTCTGGCGTTTCCCGTAAAGGTCAGTCAGATAGCTGTAGCGATCCTTCCGTCGCAGATATGCCTTGCGGTCTCCCGGGAACAACGCTTTCAACAACTGCTTTGATAGCGCAAATTCACGGCATTTATGTTTGCTGGGATCATGACGGATGATTTTGATAAGCCCCGCAGCTTCCAGCTTTTCCAGTGCCCTCCCAAAGGGAAGCTCGCGTGACTGCTTAAATACCGCAGGAGCCTCTTTCTCGCCCAGAGAATATGGGAACGGAACAGAACAGCTCCATTCATCGTCACCTTCAAAAATAGCTTTTTTACGCGTATTCTTACTGGCGGTTGCACTGCATATAAGATGCTGTATAAAGATAGCTATAGATATGTAATAAGTAGGTTTGCATCTCCTGTCACAATTATTATCAAATGGAATACTGAAAATAGCTTTTCTGAAAATCCTGAGCGTCTTTTCTGTTACGAGAACATTATTCTTTGTGCAATAGGCTTTCATTTTATTGTGCTCCGCCAGTTATTTAAACGCTGTTTTACAACCAGCGTTTTTGCACAATGAATTACGACCGCGCATAAGAATCATATTTGCTAGCCCCACTTTTTTATGGGCTAAATTAAAAACACAGAATCAGCAAAAATGCGCCTTATGGCAGGAAAGATATCCGCCGAGGAATGCCCGGAGTGAATTCGTGGGATCGGCTAATACTTGTATCCCCATACTAT
>NZ_JBCIVJ010000021.1:0-59230 GCF_039409775.1 Phytobacter palmae
ACAGGCTCTTATCTGAAATGATGGCGGTGAGGGGGGGATTCGAACCCCCGATACGTTGCCGTATACACACTTTCCAGGCGTGCTCCTTCAGCCACTCGGACACCTCACCACATTGTCTTCCCGATGTTGTCGGGACGGGCGCTAATGTAGGGAAAACCGGGACTTCCGTCAATCTTCTTTTTCAATAAATTAGTGCGTTTAGACAAACTTGCATCAACTTGCTTCTTAAATGTCCTGAAACTGTCTTTTTTTCCGACGAGACACTTTTCTGAATACTTTCAGTGATATTTGCTAAGGTGATGTGTGGACATAACTGTCCGACAAAGTGACAGATAACCCCGAAGTTGACCGGGAAATCACACCATCAATCTGGAGCAGAAATGGAGATTATTTTTTATCACCCGACCTTTGATCCCGCCTGTTGGCTACCGGGACTACGCAACGCAATACCTGGTGCGAATGTACGTGCATGGCGCAAGGGTGATGATGGCCCTGCCGATTATGCGCTGGTCTGGCATCCTCCTGTTGAGATGCTGCGTGGCCGCGAGTTGAAAGGGGTGTTTGCGTTGGGGGCCGGGGTCGACTCTATTCTGAGTCAACTCCATGCACATCCCGGGATGCTGGCACAGCATATCCCATTATTTCGTCTGGAAGACACCGGCATGGGGCTTCAGATGCAGGAATATGCAGTGAGCCAGGTATTGCACTGGTTCCGCCGGTTTGATGATTACCAGGCACTAAAGCAGCAGGCCAGATGGCTGGAGCTGGAAGAATATCGTCGCGAAGATTTCACTGTCGGCATTCTGGGGGCGGGTGTACTGGGTGCGAAAGTGGCAGCCAGCCTGAGCGCCTGGGGTTTTCCTCTGCGGTGCTGGAGTCGTTCGCGCAAAGATTTGCCGGGTGTCACTAGTTTTGCCGGAACAGAAGAGTTAGGGGAATTTCTGCACGGGACGCGCGTATTGATCAATTTACTACCTAACACCCCTGAAACGGTGGGGCTGATTAATCTCCCTGTGATAAATCAGCTGGCAGATAACAGTTATATTATGAACCTGGCGCGGGGTGTCCATGTTGTTGAAGACGATCTTCTGCATGCGCTTAATAGCGGTAAATTGAAAGGGGCAATGCTGGATGTTTTTAGTCGCGAGCCGCTGCCAGCCGACCACCCGCTCTGGGCGCATCCCCGTGTTGCCATGACGCCACATATTGCGGCCATCACTCGTGCTGATGAAGCAATTGCTTTTATTGCTGCGACGATTGACAAACTTGAACGTGGCGAAATCGTGAAAGGACGGGTCGATCGTGTTCGTGGTTATTAGCGAAGCGCGCGTCAGACCGAGTTTTTCATTAAAAATGGCAGCGATAACTGCTATCCTTGCAGAAACAACTACAGGAGAGTTTCATGTATCCCGTTGACCTGCATATGCATACCGTCGCCAGTACCCACGCCTATAGCACCCTGCAAGATTACATTACCGAAGCAAAGCGAAAAGGGATTAAGCTTTTCGCTATTACCGATCATGGCCCTGATATGGATGATGCGCCCCACCACTGGCACTTCATCAACATGCGTATCTGGCCACGCGTTGTGGATGGCGTAGGCATTCTGCGCGGCATTGAAGCCAACATCAAAAATATTGAAGGTGAAATTGATTGTAGCGGCCCTATGCTAACTTCGCTGGATCTGATTATTGCAGGCTTTCATGAGCCGGTCTTTGCCCCGCATGACAAAGAGACTCATACTCAGGCAATGATTGCGACGATGGCAAATGGTTATGCACATATCATCAGCCATCCGGGGAATCCAAAATATCCGGTCGATATTCCGGCAATTGCCGCCGCCGCCGCAAAGTACAACGTGGCTCTGGAAATCAACAACTCCTCTTTCCTTCATTCGCGCAAAGGCAGCGAAGCGAATTGCCGCGCGATTGCTGCCGCTGTGCGTGATGCGGGCGGGTGGGTGGCACTGGGTTCCGACTCGCATACGGCATTTACGCTGGGTGAATTTGCGCAATGCCGTGAAATCCTGGATGAGGTCGACTTCCCGGAAGACCGTATTCTCAATGTCACGCCGCGCAGGATGCTAAGCTTCCTTGAAGCGCGCGGAATGGCGCCAATTAATGAATTTGCCGACTTTTAATTAGCCACTGGAATCATTGCATGAACGAATTTTCCATCCTTTGCCGCGTACTGGGTTCACTGTTTTATCGTCAGCCACAGGATCCCTTACTCGTGCCGCTCTATACCCTTATACGTGAAGGGAAGCTGGCGCAAAACTGGCCGCTGGAGCAGGATGAAATGCTGGAGCGCCTGCAAAAGAATTGTGATGCGCAGGCGTTGGCCGCCGATTTCAACGCGCTTTTTGTCGGTAGCGAATGCCGCGTTTCCCCCTATCGCAGCGCGTGGGTTGACGGAGCGACAGAGGGCGAAGTACGGGCGTTTCTCTCGTCCCGGGGTATGCCGCTGACGGATGCACCTGCGGATCATTTTGGGACATTGCTGTTGGCAGCCTCGTGGCTGGAGGATCAGTCAGCAGAAGATGAAAGCGAGGCGCTTGAAACGCTTTTTGCAGAATATTTGCTGCCGTGGTGTGGCACATTCCTCGGCAAAGTGGAAGCTCATGCCACTACACCGTTCTGGCGTACGATGGCGCCGCTAACGCGTGATGCTATCTCTGCCATGTGGGATGAATTGCAGGAATCAGAAGAGGAATAAATGTGATTTTTATCACACTTATCCTGCAACAAGAGATGTGATATTGCAATTATTGCGTCTCATATCACATAAAATGGGCGCGTATCTGCTAAGATGCGCGCCATGAACATACTCCTTTCTATCGCTTTAACGACAGGTATTCTCTCCGGTCTCTGGGGATGGGTCGCTGTCTCTCTCGGTCTGATCGGCTGGGCCGGATTTCTTGGCTGTACTGCCTACTTTGCCTGTCCGCAAGGTGGTCTTAAGGGCCTGTTAATTTCTGCCTGCACGTTGATGAGTGGGGTGGCCTGGGCGCAGGTGATTATTCACGGCAGCGCGCTGGCTCCGCATCTGGAGATTGTAGGCTATGTCATGACCGGGCTGGTGGCGTTCCTGATGTGTGCCCAGGCGAAAAATCTGTTGCTTTCTTTCGTTCCGGGCACGTTTATTGGTGCGTGCGCCACTTTTGCAGGGCAGGGCGACTGGCGTATGATCGTGCCTTCGCTTGTCGTCGGATTGTTATTTGGTTATGCCATGAAAAACAGTGGGTTGTGGCTTGCGGCACGTAACGCCGATGGGATAACAAAAGAACAAAAAAAAGCGTGACGATTTAAGTCGTCACGCTTTTATCACTATTTACTATCAGGATTGCGGAGGCATAGCCGCCATCTCACGATATTTGACCAGTACTTCGTTTTTGCTCTCTGCTTTGTTCTGCAGATCCCACAACCCGCGATCGATACCATCATTGATGAGCAAAATTACCCCTGTCTCAATGGCTGACATCAGGCAAAGCATGACCGGTTCGTTAGCCGTGTAGCCCACTTCGCCTTCCAGCAGACGCTGATAATCAATAAAACGGAATACCCCGGCCTGCACTTCATAGGACAAAATAGTCTTGCTGGTATTCACCGACGAGAGCACTTCGCCGGTACTGACGTTGACCACGCGCAGGTTAACAGCGATCTGGTCGAGCTGATATTGCGTGTCAGCACCTATACCGAAATAACGTGCGCCTACGCCTCCAGATTTTACATTGCTTTCATAGCCAATAATCGAGCCCTCAATCATGACGTTCGCAGCGGTCAATGACTGGAGCGGGAAGCGGTTATTAATAGCAACCGTGCCATTTTCCTGCGCTGCGCGAATGATTTTGCGCTCATTCAATAAATTCTGCAGCCCCTGGCGTTCCAGTGGAACAAACCAGCGTGAATCTTTTAGCGCCGTCACCAGCATGGCGGTAGCGCTCTGTGGAACCGCAGTCGAGAAGTTACTGGCCGGGTAGGGTTTAAACTGCCCGGTTTCGTCCTGAATGTTATACACCGACACATATATTTTACCGGAGGGCAGCGGCAAATGTGTTAAATCACTGTAGCTTTGTGCCCGAGGTAATAACGTAGGTTTGGCGGCTTGTTTTGGCGGCGCGGTTAAGCATCCGCTTAATAAACACACGGCCAGAAGTATTAATAAGCGCTGCATGATTATTGTCCTGTAATGGCGATGCCTTAAAAATCGGTTGACCCGTTTTGTAAACCTGAAACCTGAATAGTCGACGTTTTGCCTGTTTTTCTGTCAGTGACATTTAATTGTAACTGTCCATCTTTATTGGCAATATCAACAATAAAGTCGCTGGTTACCATTCGACCTGGTTTTCCGGAATTTATATTTGTTAATAATCCACCCAGTATTTGTGATTGAATAGCTTGAGTGAAATTATCAAGTGCCGATGTTGTCTCAACACCTAAATCTTTATAGCTTGGATCTTTATAAGAGTTTTGTGCCTGTGCGCTATTTAATAAAAATGCGCCGTTATTAGGGTTACCCCCGAAATTAGGATTACGGAACTGGAAAGTCATTTGTCCGGCCCAACTTAATGGCGTTATCAACATTAATGAAATGACGGCATATGCAATACGCATGTTACCCTCCGGATGTTTATCGTGTTTTAGAATTCATCTGTCGCTAAATCGCGGGTACTGAGTAATGCCTGATCAATTTGGCGACGGTCGAGTGCTTCGTGTGTCTGTGCAAGTGCAATATCAACATTCTTGTCAAAATCACGCCGTGTCGGGAACATAAAAGTCTGATAAACAACACTTTGATTAATTGTGATGGTTATCCAGCTTCCCCAGCGAGCACTTGGTCTTTCATTGATAGTTAAATTCCCTGTCCAGGTACTTTCCCATTTATCACTAAAAGCACGATAAAAATCGTGTCCGATCGAAGAAACCGTATGGTCGGTTAGCAAACCGGGAATCTCCACTTCGACAGCGTGCAGATTCCCGGCGGCCAGCAAGAGTGTTGCCGCCGCAAGGTAGTGTGATACGCGTTTCATGGCTTAACGCCTGAGATTGTCGTTAGCCCAGGAGACCGCCTGAGTACGGTTTTTTACTGCTATCTTTTTGAAAAGATTATAAAGATGTGTTTTAACCGTATTCTCGCTGATAAATAGAGAGCGGGCGATTTCAATATTGGACGCGCCTATGCGCAACTTATTCAAAATCTCTTTTTCTCTGTGCGTCAGCAACGCTGATTCCGAACTGCTGTAACGATAATTTCCGGAGTGGGTGATTAAGTAGCTGGCAAGCTTTTGTGAAAAATAGCACTCGCCGCGCAGGACCCCTTGCAACCCCTCAACCATACGGGATTCGTCTTCCGAAACATAAAATACCCCATTGATATGCGGCCAGTTTTCGATATCACGGAATGGATATTCATCTGGTGTATTCATTAACAATAATTTTAAATTATTGTTTTTTCTGGACAAAACGTCCTGCCAGTATTGAATGATTTTCTTATCCGCCTCCATCATATCGAATAACACCAGACAATCGCCGGGAATATCCTCAAGCGAGCGTTGAATATTATGCAATTTCCCGCTCAACGACAGAGAATGTTTCAGATGCTGCAACAAGGCTGTTGCCTGCAAGGAGGGTTTGGTAATTAACAACAATGCATGATTGTACGAACTATGGACTTCACTGAACATGATGAAACCCCGCGTTATAGACATCCGCAGCTTCCCCACCAAAAGGTGGGGAACCAGAAGTACTGACAGATGCTGTGTTGCTGTGTGTAGTAATAAATACTTAATCCCTAACGATTAAGGGAAATTAATAAATCTAAATGAGTGCTGCTAATTCCAATCTAGTCTTTGCCCTTCTTAAAGCAAGTGTTAAACATGTAACTCAATGTAAAAATAAATATTAAAATGTTTCATAATCATTTTTATATTGTTTAGTTTTGATAGGTAAGTTGTACACGGAATCATACTTGCACAAATTTTAAAAATCATACAAATTAATGTAACCTATTGTATTGTAAGTTTTTTAATAATACCATTAAAGTGGTACGGGTAATACCACAACAAAGGTTTTTGTATGAGTGATGATGTTCGGTTTGTGCAGCAAAAAAAAGTTCGGATTGTGAAGGCTGTGAAAAGAAATGTTATCTCCTTCTCAGAACATGTTTGCTCATTACTTCGTTACAACCAAATTGTTATAAGCAAATCCACCTGCTAAAAAAGTCAAACCCCCATTTCTTTATGCGCATAAAGATAATAATGAAAATGTTCATGCTTTGGTATTAAGTGTAAAGTGAAAAATACGAATCACGGGTGAGATATTTTATTTTTCACTCTGACCATACTGATTTCCGTAACGCAGCGTTAACAACTTAATCGAATGTGTTATTGCTGACGGAACAAATATTTAAACTGTCTTTTTAATAAATGACCAGGTCCAGGGTGACAACATGAAAAACAAGTTGTTATTTATGATGTTAACAATGCTGGGTGCACCTGGGTTTGCCGCTGCTGCAGGTTATGATATGGCCGGTTCGGAATATAACCTGGCGGTGAATGAATTAAGCGCCGCTGCCTACAATAAAGCGGCAATTATTGGTCAATCCGGTGTAAATAATAACGCACAAATTAGCCAGGCAGGCTCGAAGTTATTGTCAGTTATTTCCCAGAATGGCGGGAGCAATTCGGCAAAAATTGACCAGTCAGGAGCATATAACCTTGCTTATATCGATCAGTCAGGCAGTGCTAATGACGCGAATATTACGCAAGGGGCTTACGGCAATACCGCAATGATTATCCAAAAAGGGTCGGGTAACAGAGCGAGCATTACACAGTACGGTACACAGAAAACAGCAGTCGTTGTCCAGAGACAGTCACAAATGGACATACGCGTTATTCAACGGTGATGTCATTGTGGCTTTAAAATCAATCCGATGGGGGTTTACCATGAAACTTTTCAAAGTGGCAGCAGTAGCAGCAATCGTTGTTTCAGCCAGCGCTTTTGCAGGCAGCGTCCCGCAATTCTCAGGTCATGGCGGTCATAACTATGGTGGTCCGGATTCAGAACTGAGTATCTACCAGACCGGTAGCAGCAACTCCGCGCTGGCACTGCAATCCGATGCTCGCGACTCTTCCACTACAATTCGTCAGAATGGTTCAAGCAACGGCGCTGATGTTGGCCAGGGTTCTGATGACAGCACCATCAGCCTGTCACAAAATGGTTTCCATAACAGTGCAACCATTGACCAGTGGAATAGCAGAGATTCTACCATTTCTGTAAGCCAGTATGGTGGTGGTAACGGCGCGCTGGTTAACCAGACTGCTTCTGGCTCTACCGTTAACGTACATCAGGTTGGTTTCGGCAACAACGCCACTGCCAACCAGTACTAACAGACCTATTGTTTGAAGAGACAGGGCTACGGCCCTGTTTCTTTTTGGGAGGCGTTATGAACACATTGTTATTACTCGCCGCTCTGTCCAGCCAGATTACCTTTGATACGACCCGGGTCGGCGATATGTACACGATTACCCCACAGGTCTTATTGACTGAAAATTGCGTCTGTCAGGTAGAGATTCTGGCAACACGAGAGGGGGAGGGCGGCCAGAGTCGGACCCGGCAGCGCAAGACTGTACAATTTATCGCGAATCAACCGGCCTCGTTGATGCGTTTAAGCATGAACATTGAAGCGCAAGATAGTGTCGATATTGTTGTTACCGTCACAGATGGTCAGTCAGTGAATTTATCCCGGCACTGGACTTCACAGCAAAAGCTGTAACTCATTCATTACATGAATGTTTCTTGCTAAAAATAATCCGTTGCGACACTGTTAAATTTGATTAATTAATGTATACATAAAGTTGACATCTTGTTATTTACAGGTGTCTGCGCGGTGCCACTCTCACCACCTGCAAAGACCACCCAATATTGAGGTTTATATGTCAGCTTCCTGTATGCTGTTTGTTCCAGCACTCCTTTTGTCTGCTGTATGCAGTTCTGTTGCAATAGCGGCAACCGGCGGTGTTATCTATTTTGAAGGGGCTATTGTCGAAAGCCCATGCGATGTCAGTGTGGATGCTCATAAGGCGACGATGGCATGCGACCGCCAGGGACAGGCTAAAACTCAACAATTCTCCCTACAAGAACTTACCCAGGGCCAGAGTGGTTTCGGCAATCTTGTGGCAATGAAAATCAACTACCTCAATCCGGCGCATACGCTGGCTGTGATGGACATTACCTATAACTAATCTTCTACAGGCTCTATTTGCGAAATAATGCAGACCGGGCCTGATCAAATTTCATACCTGGCTGCGCTACACTTGAGAGAAGAGAAAGCCACGAGGCAGGAACATGCAAGCGACAATGCAGGTTATTCAAGGGGATATCACCACCGTCAGCGTGGACGTTATCGTTAATGCGGCGAATTCATCACTGCTTGGCGGCGGTGGGGTGGATGGGGCTATTCATCGTGCGGCCGGCCCGGCATTGCTGGAGGCCTGTCGACGCGTACGCCAGGAGCAAGGGGATTGTCCGCCCGGACATGCGGTGATCACCACCGCTGGTAATTTACCGGCAAAAGCCGTGGTGCATACTGTCGGTCCGGTATGGCATGGCGGCGATGATAATGATGTTCACTTGCTGGAAGATGCCTATCGCAACAGCCTGATGTTGGCCGAAGCCAATAACTTTGAATCCATTGCCTTTCCGGCAATCAGTACCGGGGTCTACGGTTATCCGAAAGCGGCCGCAGCAGAGATCGCCATCAATACTGTCGTGGCATTTCTGGCTGACCATCCGCAAATACGTCGCGTAGTGTTTGTCTGTTTTGATGATGAGAATGCCGCGCTCTATCGGCGATTGCTGACACAGCGCGGAACTGAAACGGATGCCTGAGGATAAAACGCTGACAGGTTACCGCTGCGTTAACCCTGGAAGGACTTATGGCTATCTGCACGGAAAAATCGCTTCGGGCAGAATATGCGCCCCGGACCGCCCTGACTCACGGGATAAGGGATTTACCCGTTCATCGCTTCGATATTTTCACTGTGTATATCGTTTTTCTTTTTAAAGTTAACGGGAAACATTCGCGGAACTAATGCAGACGCAGCACGTCTGCGGCGATGCGTTTCGGATTTTCTAACCCACCTGACGCGGCGCTGGCGGATATACTTTGACAGCTATGACCATAAAAATATCCGATGAACCTGATTTCCCCACGCAAGAGCGCGTAACCCCGCCGCAGGATACCCGGCTGGGGCGGGCTGTTACGCCATTGTGCGAGGCACACCCAGGCTTGTGTGGACTGGTGGCGCTTGATGACAGTCTGGATGCCTTTGTAGCGCGTTACCGCCTGGCGGAAATGGCGCAGCGGACTCTGGATGTACAATATTACATCTGGGAGGATGATATGTCCGGGCGGCTGCTATTACTGGCGCTGCTTGAGGCCGCGGAGCGTGGTGTTCATGTCCGGTTGCTGCTGGATGATAATAATACGCTTGGCATGGATGGCATTTTACGCCAGCTTGACGCCCATCCGCATATCGAGGTTCGCCTGTTCAATCCCTTCTCATTTCGCACACTACGTGCGCTGGGATATCTCACTGATTTCGCTCGCCTCAACCGTCGTATGCACAATAAAAGTTTTACGGCCGATGGTGTGGTGACGCTGGTTGGCGGACGTAACGTCGGGGATGCCTATTTTGGCGCCGGGGAAGAACCTTTATTCACCGACCTTGATGTCATGGCGATAGGTCCGGTAGTGCGTGACGTCAGCGATGATTTTTCCCGCTACTGGCACTGTGAGTCCGTGTCACCGCTACATGCGGTGCTGGACTTGCCACGTGAAGAGATAGCCGGGCGCATCCGTTTGCCGGAGGCCTGGTATCAGGACATTACCGCAGTGCGCTATCGCAACAAGCTTGAATCCACCCCTTTTGCCAGCCAACTGGAGGCCGGCACCCTACCGATTGTGTGGGCAAAGACCCGGCTATTAAGCGATGATCCGCGTAAAGGGCAGGGTAAAGCACGTACGCATACTTTGTTGCCGGAGCGTCTGAGTAATGTGATGGGAACGCCTGAACGGCAGGTGGATATTATCTCGGCCTATTTCGTGCCGGGACGTCGGGGGGTTGCCCAACTCATTCGCCTTGCGCGCAAAGGCGTAAGTATCGCGATTCTGACTAACTCACTGGCAGCAAACGACGTTTCTGTGGTGCATGCGGGTTATGCACGCTGGCGCAAAAAACTGCTTCGCCACGGAATAGCATTGTATGAACTAAAGCCAACCCGGGATGAGACGCATCCTGTTCATGACCGTGGGCTGACAGGGAACTCCGGTTCCAGTCTGCACGCCAAAACATTCAGTATCGATGGCGAAAAGGTGTTCATCGGTTCGTTTAATTTTGATCCACGTTCGGCAATGTTGAACACCGAAATGGGCTTTGTGATCGATAGTGCTGATTTGGCGCAGCGTATTCACCACCGGTTTTTACGCAGTCAGCGCGCGGCGGCATGGCAACTACGCCTTGATCGTTGGGGACGTATTAATTGGGTTGAGTTGCAGAACGGCAAGGAGACGGTGCTGAAAAAAGAACCGCAGACGCGGTTCTGGCAGCGGATGCTGGTACGGCTGGCGTCGCGGCTTCCGGTGGAGTGGCTGCTCTGATTTTCAGGCAGCCATTGTCCCATTAACGCGCCGTAGCATGCGTATTGCTGGTTTTACTTTCCGGCTTGCCCGAGAAGAGGAAACGCAATACCGGAATACGCAGGTGCGCCTCATAGAGCAGTAGCGCAGAGCCAATCACAAACACCAGGCCGGTGGTGAATCCCAGCAAATTGGAATGTATATGTGGAGTTATCCACGCGCCAAACAGCAGTGTTAACGGATGGTGCACCAGATAGATAAACAGCGATGCATTAACAAAATAGTTCACGCGCGCAGACTGGAAATTGAGCATTCGATGACCCAATGAAAAGACGACATTCACCATCCACAGACCCAGCAGCATGGTAATCACCGACTCGGTTTCATACATCCAGGCATCGCCGCTGCCATAGTGTTGATTCAGAAGATACGCGGCAAAGCCGATAAGCGAACCAGCAAAGCAGGCAGGGGAGGGATTAATAAACAGCGATTTTAGACGCGGGTTAATAAAGGTCAGCGCGCCCAACAGGAAAAACGGGATATAAAACAGCGATTGCATGACGGCGAAATTGAACAGCCCGTCACGTAATATATCAGGATAAATTATGAATACGAGTCGACGGAATGCCGCATAAAGGATGCCGAATGCCAGGAACGCAAAGGAAAGTTTGCTCAGCGTTATGTTATCGAGCAGGCGCGCCGCATCGCTTTTAATTTTGCGAAATAGCCACATGCTGACGGTGGTGAGGACAACCAGCACCAACAAAAACCAGAGATGAGAAATCAGCTCCCACACCAGGGTATTGAATTTGTCATAAGGCGATAGCGTATGCCAGTCCTGGGTACGTCCGTTGACATATTGCAACATAATAAATTGCGGAAGCGTGAGCAGTGGAATGGCGGTCAGCATAGGAATGCCAACACGCTCTACACGCACCGTCCACCAGCGTTGTAGCGGATAGCGCAGATAAAGCATATAAGAGAAGTAACCGGAAATGACGAAAAAAACCTGCATACGGAAGGCGTGGATCGCGTCATTGAACAAGGTCAGCCACCACGACGGGTGCGCGCTATTCACGTGCCACATATGACTCGAATAAATCAGCGAAATGTGAAAAGGGATCCCAAGCAACATTAACCACGCCCGGATGGAATCAAGGAAATATTCACGTTGTGCGGGTATTCTGCTCATATGACTCCTTTAACTCTCAGACTTTTCGTCTTATCCATAAGACAAATAATGATTACATTCCTAATCAACCCTACACTATGACCGATAGACTGTCTCCAGGATAAGTACGCAAAACGATAAAGGGTTAGTTTCATTTGCTTATTCACTGAGCCAGCGCGCTGAACAAAGCGGGGATTCAGTTGTCGGAATGCCAAAGTTTCCATTAAAATGGATCGGATCGATTTAAGCACACAAAGGGGGAAGTGCTTAGTTATTATGAAACCTAAATTACGAATGATGAAAATGCGTTGGTTGGGTGCTGCGGTACTGTTGTCACTTTATACGTCATCAGGCTGGGCTTTTTCCATTGACGATGTCGCAAAACAGGCACAATCCTTAGCAGGCAAAGGTTACGAAGCGCCAAAAAGCAATCTGCCGTCCGTATTCCGTGAGATGAAATATGCGGATTATCAGCAGATCCAATTCAACCATGATAAGGCCTACTGGAACGCCATTAATACCCCATTTAAGCTTGAATTTTATCATCAGGGCATGTACTTCGACACGCCAGTTGCTATCAATGAAGTGACTGCCACCGCTG
Organism: Phytobacter palmae; assembly: GCF_039409775.1. Classification (NCBI taxonomy): domain Bacteria; kingdom Pseudomonadati; phylum Pseudomonadota; class Gammaproteobacteria; order Enterobacterales; family Enterobacteriaceae; genus Phytobacter; species Phytobacter palmae. The sequence continues at coordinate 12,411 of NZ_JBCIVJ010000021.1, forward strand.
TTCGCAAAATTAAATACAGCCCGGATTATTTTAACTTTGGCAACGTGCAGCACGATAAAGACACGGTCAAAGATCTCGGATTCGCCGGTTTCAAAGTCCTCTACCCCATTAATAATAAAGATAAAAACGATGAAATCGTCAGTATGCTGGGTGCCAGCTACTTCCGTGTAATTGGCGCAGGCCAGGTGTATGGTCTTTCTGCCCGTGGTCTGGCGATCGACACGGCTTTACCGTCAGGGGAGGAGTTCCCTCGTTTTAAAGAGTTCTGGATCGAACGTCCAAAACCGACGGACAAACGCCTGACCATTTTCGCCCTGCTGGATTCTCCGCGTGCCACCGGTGCTTATCGCTTTGTGATTATTCCAGGACGCGATACCGTCGTTGACGTACAGTCAAAAGTCTATCTGCGTGACAAAGTAGGCAAACTGGGTGTTGCGCCGCTGACCAGTATGTTCCTGTTCGGGCCATCGCAGCCGTCGCCGGAAACCAACTATCGCCCGGAACTGCATGACTCTAACGGGTTGTCTATGCTGGCCGGCAACGGTGAGTGGATTTGGCGTCCGTTGAATAACCCGAAACACCTGGCGGTAAGCAGCTACGCCATGGAAAACCCGCAGGGCTTTGGTCTGTTGCAGCGTGGTCGTCAGTTCTCGCGTTTTGAAGATATTGATGACCGTTACGACCTGCGTCCAAGCGCCTGGATCACCCCGAAAGGCGACTGGGGCAAAGGGAAGGTTGAGCTGGTGGAAATTCCGACCAACGACGAAACCAATGATAATATCGTCACTTACTGGACGCCGGATCAACTACCGGAACCTGGTAAAGAGATGAATTTCAAATACACCATCACCTTTAGCCGCGACGAAGACAAGCTGCACGCCCCGGATAACGCATGGGTGATGCAGACCCGTCGCTCTACCGGCGACGTCAAACAGTCCAACCTGATTCGTCAACCGGATGGCACACAGGCCTTTGTGGTGGACTTCACCGGTCAGGATATGAAGCAACTGCCGAAAGACACCCCCGTCACCGCGCAGGCCAGTATCGGTGACAACGGCGAAATCGTTGAAAATACCGTTCGCTATAATCCTGTAACACAAGGCTGGCGCTTAATGCTGCGTGTGAAGGTTAAAGATCCGAAGAAAACCACCGATATGCGTGCCGCACTGGTCAATGGCGACAAGACCCTGAGTGAAACCTGGAGTTATCAGCTACCTTCCAATGAATAAGACAACTGAGTATATCGACGCGCTGCCGCTTCCGGATGCGGAAAAGGCAGTGCTGCCGACAGAGAGTATTCGTGCCGTGCATGAAGCCCTAGACGAGGAACGTCATAGCTGGACCCGTGATGATGATTCGCCGCTGGGTTCTGTGAAAGCACGTCTTGAGCACAGTTGGCCTGATTCCCTTGCGAAAGGTCAACTCGTTAAAGACGACGAAGGGCGTACGCAACTGGAGGCCATGCCGAAAGCGAAGCGTTCTTCGATGTTCCCTGATCCCTGGAGAACTAACCCGATTGGGCGCTTCTGGGATCGGCTGCGTGGTCGCGATGTTCAGCCGCGCTATATGTCGCGTTTGACCAAAGAAGAGCAGGCCAGTGAGCAAAAATGGCGTACTGTGGGCTCTATACGCCGTTATATCTTGTTGCTGCTGACCCTGTCGCAAACGGTAGTTGCTACCTGGTACATGAAGACCATCCTGCCTTACCAGGGCTGGGCGCTGATTAACCCGTCGGACATGGTGGGGCAGAATCTGCTGGTTTCCTTTATGCAGCTACTGCCGTATGTGCTGCAGACCGGTATCCTCATTCTGTTTGCCGTGCTGTTCTGTTGGGTGTCTGCGGGTTTCTGGACCGCGCTTATGGGCTTTTTACAATTGCTGATAGGCCGGGATAAATACAGTATCTCCGCTTCGACGGTAGGTGACGAGCCGCTTAATCCTGCGCACCGTACTGCGCTGATCATGCCTATCTGTAACGAAGATGTTGATCGCGTTTTTGCGGGACTACGTGCGACCTGGGAGTCGGTTAAAGCGACCGGTAACGCTGAACACTTTGACGTTTACGTACTGAGTGATAGTTACAACCCGGATATCTGCGTTGCTGAGCAGAAAGCCTGGATGGAACTTATCGCTGAGGTGCAGGGTGAAGGGCAAATTTTCTACCGTCGCCGTCGCCGTCGTGTGAAACGTAAAAGCGGTAACATTGATGATTTCTGCCGTCGCTGGGGCAGCCAGTATAGCTACATGGTGGTGCTGGACGCTGACTCCGTGATGACCGGTGATTGTCTGACCGGGCTGGTGCGTCTGATGGAAGCGAATCCGAATGCGGGTATCATTCAGTCGTCGCCGAAAGCGTCCGGTATGGATACGCTTTACGCCCGCTGCCAGCAGTTTGCTACGCGCGTGTATGGCCCGCTCTTCACCGCAGGTCTGCATTTCTGGCAGTTAGGGGAATCGCACTACTGGGGGCATAACGCAATCATCCGCGTGAAGCCGTTTATTGAGCACTGCGCGCTGGCACCGTTGCCGGGCGAAGGCTCTTTTGCCGGTTCGATTCTTTCGCATGACTTCGTTGAAGCCGCGCTGATGCGCCGTGCGGGATGGGGCGTCTGGATTGCCTATGACCTGCCAGGCTCTTACGAGGAATTGCCGCCGAACTTGCTCGATGAGCTCAAACGCGACCGCCGCTGGTGTCACGGCAACCTGATGAACTTCCGTCTGTTCCTTGTCAAGGGGATGCACCCGGTGCATCGCGCGGTCTTTCTGACGGGGGTGATGTCCTATCTCTCCGCGCCGCTGTGGTTTATGTTCCTGGCCTTGTCGACTGCGCTGCAGGTGGTGCATGCCTTAACGGAGCCGCAGTACTTCCTGCAACCGCGGCAGCTATTCCCGGTATGGCCGCAGTGGCGTCCGGAACTGGCTATCGCGCTCTTTGCCTCAACGATGGTTCTGCTGTTTTTACCGAAACTGCTGAGTATCATTCTGGTGTGGTGCAAAGGGCCGAAAGAGTACGGCGGTTTTATCCGTGTAACGCTCTCCCTGCTGCTGGAGGTGTTGTTCTCTGTACTGCTTGCGCCGGTGCGTATGCTGTTCCATACGGTATTCGTGGTCAGCGCATTCCTCGGCTGGGAAGTGGTCTGGAACTCACCGCAGCGTGACGATGATTCGACCCCATGGGGTGAAGCTTTCATGCGTCATGGTTCTCAGCTGTTGCTGGGTCTGGTGTGGGCAGTGGGTATGGCATGGCTGGATCTGCGCTTCCTGTTCTGGCTGGCGCCGATCGTCTTTTCGCTGATCCTGTCTCCGTTCGTATCGGTCATTTCCAGCCGCTCAACAACGGGACTGCGCACCAAGCGCTGGAAGCTATTCCTGATCCCGGAAGAGTACTCTCCGCCGCAGGTGCTTGTGGATACCGATAAATATCTGGAGCTGAACCGCAGTCGTTCACTGCAAGATGGCTTTATGCACGCCGTGTTCAACCCGTCGTTTAACGCTCTGGCAACGGCAATGGCAACCGCACGTCACCGTAGCGGGCATATTCTGGAGATCGCTCGTGAGCGTCATGTTGAGCAGGCGCTGAACGAGACGCCGGATAAGCTTAACCGTGACCGTCGACTGGTGCTGCTGAGTGACCCGGTCACCATGGCGCGTTTGCATTATCGCGTATGGGCATCACCCGAGAAGTATCTTTCGTGGGTTAACTTTTATCAGGATGTGAAGCTCAATCCGCTTGCTCTCAAGACAAAGTAAGCCGACAGTAAGGAAAATACCGGCCACTGGGCCGGTATTTTTTTAAGCAAATATTGATATGTGAGGTTGTTGAGTGAGAATTCTCATTGTGGCACTTATGGCATGCCTGCTCTGCGGATGCGGTAGCATCATCAGCCGGACGATCCCAGGCCAGGGGCATGGCAATCAATACTACCCTGGTGTCAAATGGGATGTCCGCGACTCCGCATGGCGCTACGTTACCGTACTCGACCTGCCATTCTCGCTGGTGTTCGATACACTCTTACTGCCCATTGATGCACACCATGGCCCGTATGAGTAATTAACGCTCGTCCCACTCATCCGCCGCAGCCTGGCCCTCCTCAGTATCAAGTGGAGGCTCAAGCTGGAATTCCCCCTCATCCCACTCATGCAGCGTGTTTTCTTCGAGCCACTCCTGACGTAGCTCTATCTCATCAAAATCGCCGTCAAACACACTCTGTGCGGCTTCGCCCGATAACATTGGCAAACACTCGCCTTCCTCTTCGTCTGTTGCGAAGAATTCAGCCTGCCACATAATGTCTCCGTCCTGGAGAACGTATTTCTGGACGTTGAATTGCTGCACACTGGCATCTTCTTCCTCCACGCCTGGGTTATTGGCCAGGAACTCTTCGCGAGCAGCATCAATTGCTTCTTCGAGCGTAGCGTACATAGTCATAAATTTCTCCCTGTGGTTTGACGAGGTATTCAGGGAAAGAATAGTTGAATATGAGGTTTTGCAAGTGTCAGAACAAAAAAATCAGTCGTCGGTGTTAATCATCGACGGCGCGGTCAGCAACTCTCTGGCGGGCAGGACGTTGTAGACTGACCCAGGAGTAAAAAGCATTAAACAGGACGATATCAGCCGTCACGCAGAATACTGCGCGAAAACTGTAGTTTGCCGAGACCGCTGCGCCGAGCAGGGGACCTGTCACATTACCGATATCGCGAAATGACTGGTTGTAGCTGAATACGCGGCCTGCAATCTGTTGGGTAGTGTTATAGACCAGCAGTGTTTGCACCGCGGGGAGGAGTGCGCCATCGGCGGCACCAAGGAGAAAACGCAGTAACCCAAGCTGCCAGGGTGTTTGTACGAAGGCCATCGGCACCAGCAGCAAGACGGAAATGAGCAGTGCGGCAATTAAGATCTTCTCCGGGCCGATACGATCGCCAAGACGACCAAGGCGCGGTGCGCTCATCAGCGCCGCCATGCCGGGAACCGAAGCAATCATGCCGCTGATAAACGCGATATTACCGACGTTACCTGCCAGCTCACGGACATAAAGCGTCAGGATAGGGGCGATAGACCCAGTGGCGACCTGAATGATCATTGTCGTGACAAACAGACTGAGTACGAGGCGTGGGCTTTTCAGCGAGGCGAAAACCTCTTTTGCATGGAGCATCTCTTTTTTCGCCACCGGGGTGAAATTTTCCCGGATGCAAAAGAGCGTTAACAAGAAGCAGATAAACAGAACCGAGGCGGTGATAAAAAAGACCATCCGCAGCCCATACGTATCGGCCAGCAGACCGCCCGCCAGCGGACCAAGAAGTGCTCCCGCTACGCCGCCAGTAGATAAGGTGCCCATCGCCCATCCACTACGGTTTCGTGGCATCTGTGTCGCAATCAGCGCGTTGGCATTCGGAATAAAGCCGCCGAGCAAGCCAAGCAGGGCACGCAATACAAGAAATTGCCAGATAGTTTGCGCAAGCCCCATCAGGGCCATGACAACAGCCATCCCCAGCGCAGAACGCAGGAGCATAATTTTACGCCCTTTACGGTCAGCGAGGCCGCCCCAGAAGGGGGAGGCTATTGCGGAAAAAAGAAAGGTAATACTAAAGACCAGACCGGACCACATGTTAAGCGCGCTATGCCCGGTAACGCCAAGTAGCTCAACGTAGAGAGGCAAAAAAGGCATAACCAGACTAAATGCCGCGCCAGTTAAGAAACAGCCGATCCAGGCCACGGTCAGATTACGTTTCCAGTTTATGGGAGCAGGAGATGACATTACCGTTCACGTTACGCGTATCACACGCGAAGAATAAATAATTGAAAATAATAAGCCTGCTAATTATGCGCCTGAGTGATAAAAGCTGCAACGGAAAGCATGTACAGAAATGCAACAAGCATAGCCCGGCGAAGCGGGCTATGCAGGAGGTTAATAGCGGGAAGGGACACCTTCAGGGCGGGTTTTGAAGCGACGATGCAGCCACATATATTGCTCGGGGGCCATCAGAATGCAGCGCTCAACGACCTTATTCATCCAGGCAGCGGTCTCTTCTGCACTCTCCAGCGGTGGAGTGGTTTCACCTTCCAGCATCACCAGCTCATACCCTTTACCGTCCGGTTTACGACGTGGTACGAAAGGTACCAGGCAAGATTTAGACATCTTTGCCAGCATCCAGGTGCCGGTAGTGGTAGCGGTCTGCTCTACCGCAAAGAAGGGCACAAAGACGCTGGAACGTGGGCCGTAGTCGTGGTCTGGCGCGTACCAGACAACGTCGCCGCTTTTCAGTGCGCGTACCATCCCCTTCAGATCTTTACGATCTATCATCGTCTTGTTTGAGCGCAACCGCCCCCATGTCTGTAGCCAGTCCAGCAGTGGATTGTCATTGGGTCGGTATACGCCAATGCCCGGGATATGCATACCGAAAACGCGCGCTCCCAACTCAAGCGTTAAGAAGTGCACGCCGATAAGCAAAATCCCCTTACCTTCAGCGAAGTGTTTCTGAGTGTTTTCCATCCCGATGACATCAACCCAGCGATTGATCCGTTTGTCTGGCCAGAACCACGCCATCCCGGTTTCCATCACCCCCATCCCAACGGACTCAAAGTTCTTTTTGACCATTTCCTGACGCTCTTGCTCCGGCATTTGCGGGAAACAAAGCTCAAGGTTGCGATGTGCGATACGGACGCGGCGCTTCATCAGGCGCATTGCCAGCCGTCCGATACCGCAACCCAGGCGATAAATGGCCGGATAAGGCAGTTGTACCACCAGCCACAACAGTCCAATTCCGCACCAGGTTAGCCAGTAGCGCGGATGTAGTAGTGACAGGGAAAATTTAGGTAAATGCGTCATATCGTTCCTTTACTCAGCAAAAATCTCCTGCATTGTCGCATTTTTTATTGAGTCAACCAAAACCACCAGCAGTTGAATGCGTAATTGCCAGGCTATTGTTATTGAAAGATGATTTTAATGAGGGAAATGTAGCGCAAATTGTGTGGATGTAAATTGCCACTAATTGCTTTATGATGCCGCCCGATTTTATTGATTACCGCATTGCAGGATACGTACACCATGCCAGTGTTACACAACCGCATCTCGAATGATGAACTGAAAGCGCGCATGCTTGCAGAAACCGAGCCGCGCAAGACCGTCTCATTCTATAAATATTTCTCGATCGTTAACCCGCAGGCCACGCGCGACGTACTTTACACCGCCCTAACAAAGCTGAATGTATTTGGCCGCGTATATCTGGCTCATGAAGGGATTAATGCGCAAATCAGCGTGCCGGAAAGCCAGTTTGAAGCCTTGAAAGCGTATCTTTACAGCTTCGATCCTGCCCTGGATGGCCTGCGTATGAACATTGCCATTGACGATGACGGCAAATCATTCTGGGTCCTGCGTATGAAAGTGCGCGATCGCATCGTCGCGGACGGGATCGAAGATGCTTCGTTTAATGCCAGCGATGTCGGCGAGTATCTGAAAGCCGCTGAAGTGAATGCGATGCTGGACGATCTGGATGCGATTTTTATCGACATGCGTAACCACTATGAATACGAAGTGGGCCATTTTGATGGTGCGCTGGAAATTCCTGCCGACACTTTCCGCGAGCAACTGCCAAAAGCGGTCGAAATGATGCAGGAACACAAAGACAAAAAAATCGTCATGTACTGCACAGGCGGGATCCGTTGTGAAAAAGCCAGCGCCTGGATGAAACACAACGGCTTTAACAAAGTCTGGCACATCGAAGGCGGGATCATTGAATATGCCCGTCGCGCTCGTGAACAGGGACTGCCGGTACGTTTTATCGGTAAGAACTTTGTTTTTGATGAACGTATGGGAGAGCGTATCTCTGATGACGTGATTGCCCATTGCCATCAGTGCGGTGCGCCATGTGACAGTCATACCAATTGTGTGAACGATGGCTGCCATTTACTGTTCATTCAGTGCCCGTCGTGCGCTGAAAAATTCAAAGGATGCTGTAGCGAAGCCTGCCTGGAAGAGAGCCAGTTACCGGAAGAGGAACAGCGCAAGCGGCGAGCCGGACGGGAAAATGGCAACAAGATTTTCAACAAATCTCGTGGTCGTCTGAATACAAAACTCGGTATTCCGGACCCTGAATAAAAGCCTTTCGCCTGCGTGAGCAATATGTTCACAGGCTACGCTCCAGGGGCGGATCATCGTCAGTGATCCGCCCCTGATGTTTCTGCGGGTTGTTACTTCTGCTGTACGCCTTCCACAGAGATGATCAATTCGACCTCCTGCGATGCAGGGCCAAGGTCGGTAGTGATATTAAAGTCTTTAAGTTTAATTTTCCCTTCCGCTTCAAAACCAGCGCGTTTACCGCCCCACGGGTCATCGCCCTTACCAATCAGTTTGGCTTCAAGCTTCACCGGTTTTGTCACGCCGTTTAAGGTTAGATTGCCGGTGATATCCAGCTCATCACCATCTTTTTTAACCTCGGTTGAGGTGAAGGTTGCCTGCGGATGTTTCGTTACATTGAGGAATTCACCACTACGAAGGTGTTTGTCGCGTTCCGCATGGTTGGTATCGACACTATTAGTATTGATGGTGACATTGACCTTATCAGCAGAAGGATTGGCCTCATCAAAGGTAAACGAGCCGTCAAAATCTTTAAATGTGCCGTACAACCAGCTGTAACCGAGGTGCTGGATGCGGAAATTGATGAAGGCGTGTTGACCTTCTTTGTCGATTTTGTATTCCGCTGCCATCGCGGAACCCGCAGAGAACAGTAACGAAGCGAGAGTGAAACCCAGCAGGCTTTTCTTCATGTCATACTCCAGAGTCAGATGACGATTTCCCCAGCATGCGCTTTAGGGTGTCGTCTTTATCAATGAAATGGTGTTTAAAGGCGGCAAGGCCGTGTAAGACAGAAAGGATCACGACCATCCATGCCAGCCACAGGTGAATATCTCCGGCGAGGTCTGCCTGCGAGCCTGCATCGGCGATCGTGGCAGGCACATCAAACAGGCCGAAAACGCTGATGGGTTTCCCGTCAGCGGTGGAGATGAGGTAGCCACTGAACAGAATGGCGAACAGCAGCAAATAAAGCGCGACATGTGCGATAACCGCGCTGATGCGTGTCAATCGCGAGTAGCTTGCGAGTGGGGCGGGTGGCGGGGAGAGACGCCGCCAGATAAGGCGAATCACCAGTACCAGCATCAGGACAATACCAATGCTTTTATGCAGTTCGGGCGCCTGGTGATACCAGCCGTCATAATAGCTGAGCGTGACCATCCACAAACCCAGCGCAAACATGCCGTAGACTGCAATTGCGACCAGCCAGTGCAGGACAACAGAAATTGCGCCATAGCGAAATGGAGAATTACGAAGTTGCATAATGTGAACCGCGAGAGTGTTAAAGTTAATTTAAAATGGCGTCAGAAAAATAATATTGCAACTTAAAAATAACAATTAATAATCCTGATTTTTCAATATCATAAATTTTGAATAACTACCCGTGTTTATGTTCAACTGATTCGAGCGCAAAGGAGCGTTTTATGCTTGAGAGGCCTAAGTGATGGGGGTCGAGTGTGGGGTTTTTATTTCAAAAAATCTGTCGTAATTTTAAGTTTTTTTAAAAGAATGTCAGTAAATGTCAATATTCGTTATTCGGCCCAGACAATATAAATGAGATCCACAAGGGCGATAATTGACCATAAAACGATATATACCATTAAATGCTCGCGGACATTATTAACTAAAAAAAAGAACAGGCGGCGCATAATCTCTCCAGATAATCGGCCAAAGAAAAGGCGACCCACAAAGGGGTCGCACAAAGAAATTATCCCGCAAAGCGTGCTAAAGAGAAGGGGGTTAAATCAAACTTACTGCTTTCCCCCTTCGCGAACAGGCTCGCAATTTCCCCCAGTACTGGCGCAAACTTGAAGCCGTGTCCGCTCAGCCCTGTGACCAGCAAGACATCAGATGAGTCGGGGAGGGTATCGATAATAAAGTCTTCATCAGGTGAATTATCATAAGTACAAGAGGCTCCGTACAGACAGCCGCCGATGCCGGGTAAGAACTGGCGAAGGAAGTTGAAGCATTCTGAACCATCAGAAGCCACTGCGCCAAACGGTAGACGTTCGCTGGGCTCGTTAATTAACTGGCCGCCGTTATGCTTGCCGATTTTTAACGCATCGTCCTCAGCGGGAAAACCATAGTACTGGGAGCCATCTGCCATTTCACTGGTAAAGGCCGGGAAACGATTTCGGGCACTGTAACGACCATCGGCCTGGAACCAGGTAAAGACTTTGCGTACCGGCTGGACAGGTAAGCCCGGAACCAGTCGCGCAACCCATGTGCCGCTACTGACCAGGATCTTTTTCGCGCTGAATGTGCCCTCTGACGTATCGATACTCACGCCATCATCTGCTGTATGCAAGGCTGTCACCGGGCAGTTGAACAGTTGTGCGCATCCGGCTTCTTGTGCCAGGCGAATCCAGGTTTTAATTGCCAGTTCGCTGCGAAGTACGCCGGAATCGGCTTCGAACAAGCCGATGTAGTCATCCGGGACGGCGATTTCTGGCCAGCGTGCCATCAGCGATGGCGCATCAAGTTTTTCTACGGCCAGATCCCAGCGCAGCGCACTTTGCGCGACATTCGCCAGGAAAGAGGAGTGCGCCGGGCCAAGATTGAGAACCCCGGTGCGCTCAAATACGGCTTCGCCGCTTTCAGCAACCAGCTGATCCCACAGTTCCTGGGCGCGCAGAACCAGCGGAACGTATTTTTCCCCTTCCCCATAAGCATGGCGGATTAAGCGGGTATCGCCATGATGGCTCCCTTCCTGATGCGGCGGCAGGTGCGCATCGGTCATCAGTACGTTGAGACCGGCACGGGATGCATAATAGCCCGCCGCTGCACCGACAGAGCCGCTGCCAATGATGATCAAATCGTATTTCATGTTGTTCTCCATCAAGTGCGTAGGCAGGAGAGTAAATAACCGGGAGGCGTTATACAAGACGGGAAATAATTAAGGCACCACATGGGTGCCTGTTGAGTGATTATTGAGCATTATTGCTAATGCCTGCGATACTCATTTTCCTGGTACTCGCCTGATTCTATTTTGGCGATACCCGCTTCTAAAATCGAAATAAACTGGCGGGCAACTTCGGTCGTTAACCACAACGTCTGGCCTACTTCGGTATCCTGTGAAGCGGCTCTGTTTGGGGTCTGGTAATGTAAGCGCAACATCAGTGCGTCGTAACTGTCCACTGTGCTGATATCCCATCCAACCAGAGGATGGGTCTGGATGACTTCATTATTCTTTTCCATCATAACCCCCTTATGCGTGTTAAATGACAACGACTTTCGAGGTTCAATGCGTGTTTTGTGAAGCCTTTTCAGTATACCAATATTTAACCTTGCTGATCGAATAAATAACACTCTGCAACATAATTTTATTGCAGTTGGATTTTTTTGAACAAGAAAGCGCTAACTTACGCGTTATTTTTAAGCAGGTTAGGTGAGGAGTAAGATTTTTGCTTAAAAAAAAACAAAAAAGCCGGGGCGACCCGGCAAAACATGCACAATACAGATTATTTTTTAATCCCGGATAAACCAGTCGTCTGCGCTTTCCCAGGTTTCCTGCAAAATTTCACTGACGCGCTCTTTATCTTCTTTTGCTCCGCCCATCACGGACAAGTTATTTGCTGCCGCATAACGAACCGTAATTTTATTTTCGCTATCGGGGTAATAATTATTCAGTCGGCGGGATAACTCGCTCGCCAGCGCATCGATAGCACCTGGCGGGAGTGGTGTAGTTTTGGCAATAGTCACTTCAATGCGCATGGCAACCCCCTGTGTTATATACTGTGTATTTATACAGTTACCTTAAAAGGTTTACAACAGGGGGTTGTAAAAAAAATCAGGATTTCACTGTCCAGTGCACGGTCTCACCGGCAAGGAACGGGATGATTGTATCTTCCGGCAAGTCAATACTGTCAATGACCGTGGAATCTTCACGCACCAGTTCAATAAAAGACTCATTCACCGGCAAGCCATAAAAACGCGGACCGTTGAGTGAACAGAAAGCTTCAAAATGCTGTAGTGCATTCATCTCCTCAAACACGGTGGCATAACTTGCCAGCGCGGTCGGCGCGTTGAAGCAACCTGCACAGCCACAACTGGCCTCTTTACGATGGCGGGCGTGCGGCGCAGAATCCGTGCCGAGAAAGGCGCGAGTAAAGCCGCTGGCAACCAGTTCACGCAACGCCTGCTGATGCACGTTGCGTTTCAGAATGGGCAGACAGTAGAGATGGGGGCGCACCCCACCAACCAGCATATGGTTGCGGTTGAACATCAGATGCTGCGGTGTGATGGTGGCAGCCAATAGCTCATTACCGTCACGCACATATTCTGCCGCATCTTTAGTAGTGATGTGCTCAAAAACCACTTTCAACCCCGGCAGACGCTGGTGAAGCGGTTCCATGACCGTCTCGATAAAGCGGGCCTCGCGATCGAAGATATCGATCTCCGCATGGGTCACTTCACCGTGAACCAGCAGTGGCATCCCCAGCTTTTCCATACGCTCAAGCACCGGCATGATGGCATCAATGCTGGTCACTCCGTGGCTGGAGTTAGTGGTTGCATTGGCAGGATAGAGCTTGGCAGCGGTAAAGACATTCTCGCGAAAACCGCGTTCCACTTCGTCAGGATTGAGCGAGTCGGTCAGATAGCAGGTCATCAGCGGAGTAAAGTCATGTCCGGCAGGCACGGCATCAAGGATGCGCTGGCGGTAAGCGATAGCCGCATCGACGCTGGTCACCGGCGGGACAAGGTTGGGCATGACGATGGCGCGAGCATAGGTTTCGCTGGTCCAGGGCACGACGGTTTTTAACATTTCGCCGTCACGTAAATGAACGTGCCAGTCATCAGGGCGGCGGATTTTTAAAACCTGGGATTGTGCTGTCATCAGAGTGCTCCGGCTGGGTGAGAATCAGTCAATATGGCTGGTTTTTTGCCGGGCACTAAGAATAAGCGTATACCCGTCATACTTCAAGCTGCATATGCGTTGGCTTCTCTCATCCCGGTCACTGACCTGAGTAAGCTTCCGGGAGTTTACTGGCTCGACGCTTATCAGCAAGACTGATTATTTTGGGTATATAAACGTCTGCGTTTGCCTCTTTTTCTGAAAAAGCCTCACGGGCTTAATCGGTGAGAGGGATGATAATTTCACCCGGTTTCACTTCGATACCTTTGGCATATTTTTTCGCCAGCGCTTCGCCTTTACTGCTGTCTTCACGCAGGATATAAGCAGGGTGCTGATTAAAGTAGGTCTGCAGGGACTGGTTCAGATAGGGCATCAATGTTTGCAGAATGGACTGCATTTTTTGCGGCATGACGGTTGCGTCGACCACTTCCATCTCCTGGAGGTAGATTGCCCCCTTTTCTTTATCAAAGACAGGCAGCGCCTTCATTTTGAGTTTCATGGTGGCTTTCTGGCTACCGAAAAGGGAGTTCATATCCAGGCTGGCATCGCCAGAAAGAGTAATTTTATTCGGTTCCTCACGTCCAATCTGGCTTGCCAGATTGCTGAGGACAATATGTGCATCCGCCACGCCAGGCAGGCCGATATCTTTGGCGAAATTATTGTGTTTTTGCAGTGACTGGTTAATTTCCTGCTCGCTGATGCTGTACTGTGTTAGCTGGTTACAACCCACCAAAACGCCGCTTAAAATCAGTGCTGCGGCGAGAATAATCTTTTTCATTATGTTCCTCAACAGAGTGCCTGTGTATTCATCCTTGTCTGTAGCATCAGTCCAGGGCACAGGATAAGCCAGCAGAAAAAGCTGAAAGCGGAAGCGAGCGCTTCCGCCTGTGGCATTATATCGCTATTGATGAGAGCAAGTTAATTTGAGTCTGTTTCGCCATATTATCGCGGTAGTCGGCCACGCGCGTAGGCCAGTTAATGCCCGCAACAATAGTCAGATTCCTCAACAAGGGGAACAGGTGAATATCATCATCTGACAGTTCACCGTTTACTGCATTTGGCTGAACAATTAGCTTATCCAGTGCACGTAAATCATCGCTGATATTTTTGATTAGCCCCGATGAATGGGCCATATGCTCAGCAAAGTTGCCGATGGCAGCCTCTTTTTTAGCGACAAAGTACGCTCTCGCTTCAGGCGTTGCGAACTCATCAAAGGCGCTTTTCGCAAAGCGCGGGATGAGCAGGCGGTTAACGTAGCTATTCACTTTTCTGAGCCAGGTTTCGAGGGCCGGATTCTGCTTCCCGGTCAGCAGTGGCTTACCGTCAGACTTGTCGACGTAATGCACAATATCCATGCTTTCTGGTAGATAACGGCTGTCATCTTTTTGCAGGATCGGCGCCATTTTTTGACCAATCATACGGGTCGGCGTTGCTTCGTCATCATTGAGCAAGACGTTGAGTTCTACGGGGATATTCTTGAGACCGAAAATCATGCGGGCCTTAACGCAGAACGGGCAGTGATCATAAATGTAGAGTTTCACGATTCTCCTCCATACTGATTGTCCATCACAAAAAAGTATGGAGGAGATTAAAAGGAGTGGCAAATTACGCGCCGGGTTCGAGCAGGCGGGCAGGGGTGCGTTTTTGCGCGAATTGCCACAGCAGGGCGAAAAAGGTGATAAGACCAATCAGCGCCAGCATCATCCAGGGTAACGCCGGTTGACTTAGCGCTTTACCCACGTCAAACAGCCAGCCACCGCCGGTATATCCCAGCGCACCGCCAAACGCCAGGCCCAGACGACTGAATCCCATATAACTGCCGCGGGCACGCGAGTCAGCCAGCGCCGCACTTAAGGTTTCACGCGCTGGTTCAGCAATAATCGATCCGATATAAAAGGTGCAAATCAGCGTAAACAGTTGCTGCAGGCTGGTGACCAGACCTATCGGTAACAGGCTAAATGACATACAAACCAACCCGGCCATTAGCCGATGTTCCAGGCGAAAACGCTTTTCACTCCAGCGGGCTATAGGATAAAGCAGCGTCAGCGACAGGCTGGCCTCGATGGCGTACATCCATTTAACAGCCGCCGGCGAACCGGCAATATCATTCACCATGATAGGCAGCATCAGCATCACCTGTACCGCCAGCATATAATACCCGGTGAGCGTCAGCACATAGGTGACAAAGCGTTTGTCACGTAACACGCGACTGAGTCCTTCGCGCACCGGCGTTTTTACTGTCGATAATTTCCAGGCGGGCAGTAGCCAGGCATTAAAGCCTGCGCAAAGAACAAATACAGCGGCGCCGACGACACAGACCAGACGAAAATCGTATTGCAGCAGCCAACTGCCAATCAGTGCACCAATTACCGCACCCGCGCTGTCCTGCATCATCAGGATTGAGAAGAAGCGTCCACGCTGGGATGGGCGAATCAGCTTGACCACCAGCGCTGTACGCGGCGGGTCAAAGAGCGTACCGCCCAGTCCGGATAATATGCACGAGCACCACAGTAGCCAGGGGTCATGGGCGATGCCCATCGTGGCAAAACCCGCCGCACGCATCAGCATGCCGGTGACGATCAGTGGTTTGGCGCCAAAACGGTCGGCGATGGCGCCGCCGAAAACCCCCAGCCCTTGCTGCACAAATTGCCGTAACCCAAGGGCAATGCCGACCATTAAGGCAGCCCAGCCGAGTTGATCAACAAAACGTATAGAAATAAGCGGGAAAACGACGAAAAAGCCCAGCACCACCAACATATTATCGACGAGCAGGAAATATTTACCCAGGCTCCTTGCCTGCGATACGCGTGACATTCCCCCTCCCGGGAAATAATAGAAAGTACTTTCATATTCTGCCGGGTCGCCTGATGTTTTCCCATCGTCGGGGCGACAATATTTTTTTATCAAAAGCGGGCTTTAATTCAGAGTTCTCATCGAAAAAACGTATGGATTGCGAAAATGCAGGTTGTTGTTTTCACAGAGTGGCCGAGCAAATGTATAGTAAAGGGAAGGGGTTGAGAGAAGTAACCGGAAGGAGAAGGAATGAATGTTTGGCTATCGCAGTAATGTGCCGAAAGTACGCCTGGTCACTGACAGGCTGGTGGTTCGCTTAGTCCATGAGCGGGACGCCTGGCGGCTTGCGGACTATTACGCTGAGAACCGTCAATTTTTAAAACCCTGGGAACCGGTTCGTGACGAGAGCCATTGCTATCCGTCTGGTTGGCAGGCCCGCCTGGGTATGATTAACGAATTCCATAAACAAGGAACCGCTTTTTACTTCGCGCTACTCGATCCAGAAGAAAAAGAAATCATTGGCGTGGCGAATTTCTCCAACGTGGTACGCGGTTCGTTTCATGCCTGCTATCTGGGGTATTCCATCGGGCAAAAATGGCAGGGGCAGGGGTTAATGTTTGAAGCGTTGACGGCAGCCATTCGCTATATGCAACGAACGCAACATTTGCATCGTATTATGGCGAATTATATGCCGCACAATAAACGCAGCGGCGATTTACTGGCACGCCTTGGTTTTGAAAAAGAGGGTTACGCAAAAGCGTATCTGCTGATTGATGGACAGTGGCGTGATCATGTATTGACGGCATTGACCACCAAAGACTGGACCCCGGGTCGTTAAGGAGAAAACATGAAGTATCAGCTCAGTGCCACGGAAGCGCGCGTCATCGGATGTTTGCTGGAAAAACAGGTCACTACACCCGAACAATATCCACTGTCAGTGAATGCCGTGGTGACCGCATGTAACCAAAAAACCAACCGTGAACCGGTCATGAACCTCAGCGAGCATGAGGTACAGGACGTACTGGATACACTGGTTAAGCGCCACTATTTGCGCACAGTCAGTGGTTTCGGTAATCGCGTCACTAAATATGAGCAGCGTTTCTGTAACTCCGAATTTGGCGACCTGAAACTTACCTCAGCTGAAGTGGCACTCATTACCACGCTATTGCTGCGCGGCGCGCAAACGCCGGGTGAACTGCGCGGACGCGCGGCGCGGATGCATGAATTTAACGATATGGGGGAAGTTGAAAGCGCGCTGGAGAATCTGGCTCAGCGCGAAGATGGCCCCTATGTTGTGCGTTTACCGCGAGAGCCGGGCAAACGGGAAAGCCGCTATATGCATCTGTTTAGCGGTGATGTGGCGACGCTGATTAACGTTGTGGAGGCGGTAAGCCCGCTTGATAGCGACAACGATCTGGCTTCACGTGTCGAAGCGCTGGAAAATGAGGTCGCTGAACTGAAACAGCGTCTGGCTTCACTACTCGAACATCCGGGAGATTAATCGTGGCGGCATTACGTATTGGAGTGGTGGGATTAGGCGGCATCGCGCAAAAAGCCTGGTTACCGGTACTGGGAGCGGCGAGCGACTGGACGCTGGCGGCAGCCTGGTCACCCACGCGAGAAAAAGCGCAGCGCGTGTGCGATACCTGGCGTATACCTTATGCCGGGTCGTTAGCCGATCTCGCCGCGCAGTCCGACGCGGTCTTTGTCCATACCTCCACCGCCTCGCATTACGCGGTGGTGAGTGAACTTCTTAATGCAGGTGTCCATGTTTGCGTCGATAAACCCCTGGCAGAAAATTTAACGGACGCGGAAAAACTCATTGAACTGGCGGCGCGTAAAAAGCTGACGTTGATGGTGGGGTTTAATCGCCGTTTCGCGCCGCTGTACCGTCAGTTAAAAAGTCATTTGCCGCAGGCTGCCTCGCTGCGTATGGATAAACATCGCAGCAACAGCGTTGGCCCACACGATCTGCGCTTCACCTTACTTGATGATTATCTGCATGTAGTGGATACAGCGCTCTGGTTAGCCGGGGGCAATGCGTCGCTTGCCAGTGGCACATTACTGACCAATGACGAGGGCGAAATGATTTACGCCGAGCACCACTTTGCACAGGGAGCGTTGCAAATCACCACCAGTATGCATCGCCGTGCCGGTAGCCAACGTGAGTGGGTGCAGGCGGTAACGGACGGCGGGCTCTATGACGTTACTGATATGCGTGAATGGCGTGAAGAGCAGGGGCAGGGAGTAGTGACACCAGCAATACCTGGCTGGCAGAGTACGCTGGAGCAGCGGGGCTTCGCCGGCTGCGCGCGTCATTTTATTGAATGCGTGCAAAATCAGACGGTTCCTGAAACAGCAGGGGAACAGGCCATTCTTGCCCAGCGCATCGTCGAAAAACTCTGGCGCGAGGCGATGAGCGAATAACCCTCTGTAACATATGGCGGTAGAAATTCGCGTTATTCCAGGTAGACTAAGCGCTTCGCGATACCAACGCCTGCTTTGTGCAGGCGTTGTGTTTATGGAACCCTAAATGAACTTATTAAAATCGCTGGCGGCCGTCAGCTCAATG
The DNA here is from genome assembly GCF_039409775.1 of Phytobacter palmae. Classification (NCBI taxonomy): domain Bacteria; kingdom Pseudomonadati; phylum Pseudomonadota; class Gammaproteobacteria; order Enterobacterales; family Enterobacteriaceae; genus Phytobacter; species Phytobacter palmae. The sequence continues at coordinate 30,697 of NZ_JBCIVJ010000021.1, forward strand.
ACCATGTTTTCTCGCGTGCTGGGTTTTGCACGCGATGCCATTGTGGCGAGGGTATTTGGTGCGGGGATGGCGACTGACGCCTTCTTTGTAGCCTTTAAACTGCCAAATCTCTTACGACGTATTTTTGCCGAAGGGGCATTTTCTCAGGCCTTTGTCCCTATTCTTGCGGAATATAAAAGTAAACAAGGCGAAGAGGCGACGCGGGTTTTTGTTGCTTATGTTTCGGGGCTGTTAACGCTGGCGCTGGCTATTGTCACCCTTGCCGGGATGCTGGCGGCGCCCTGGGTCATTCTGGTTACGGCGCCGGGCTTTGCCGACACTGCTGATAAATTTGCATTAACCTCTCAGCTTTTGCAGATAACGTTCCCCTACATTTTGCTGATTTCACTGGCGTCGCTCGCGGGGGCGATCCTGAATACCTGGAACCGCTTCTCTGTCCCGGCATTTGCGCCCACATTTCTTAATATCAGCATGATTGGTTTTGCCCTGTTCGGCGCGCCGTATTTCCATCCGCCAGTACTTGCGCTGGCATGGGCGGTAACGGTGGGCGGTGTGCTGCAACTGGTGTATCAACTGCCGCATCTGAAAAAAATTGGCATGCTGGTGCTGCCGCGCATCAGTTTCCGCGATGCAGGTGCGATGCGGGTGATGAAACAGATGGGGCCGGCGATCCTCGGCGTATCGGTCAGCCAGATATCCCTGATCATCAATACTATTTTTGCCTCCTTCCTGGTCTCCGGTTCGGTCTCGTGGATGTATTACGCTGACCGCCTGATGGAGTTTCCCTCCGGGGTGCTTGGCGTGGCGCTGGGGACGATTTTGTTGCCGTCACTCTCGCGAAGTTTTGCCAGCGGTAATCATGATGAGTATTGCCGCCTGATGGATTGGGGACTGCGGTTATGCTTTTTGCTGGCGCTGCCAAGCGCCGTGGCGTTAGGCATTCTCGCAAAGCCGCTGACGGTTTCGCTCTTTCAGTATGGGAAATTCACCCCGTTTGACGCCCAGATGACGCAGCGCGCGCTTATCGCCTATTCGGTTGGCCTGATGGGCCTCATTGTGGTGAAAGTGTTGGCGCCAGGGTTCTATTCACGACAGGACATCAAAACGCCGGTAAAGATTGCCATCGTCACCCTGGTGATGACGCAGCTAATGAACCTGGCGTTTATCGGCCCGCTTAAACATGCTGGTCTGTCACTCTCGATTGGCCTGGCGGCATGCCTGAATGCCAGTCTGCTCTACTGGCAGTTGCGCAGGCAGAATATTTTTACCCCACAGGCTGGCTGGGGGCGTTTCCTGACACGTCTCATCATTGCGGTGATAGTAATGGCCGCGGCGCTGCTGGGCATGCTGTATGTGATGCCAGACTGGGCGCAAGGCAATATGGCGCATCGACTGATTCGGTTAATGGCCGTGGTGGCGGTAGGTGTTGTGGCTTATTTTGCAACGCTGGCGCTGCTGGGGTTCAGAGTGAAAGATTTCGCCCGCCGGATAGCGTAAGCGCAAAAGGGAGTCGACCATAACAGGCGACTCCCGCGAAGAAGAATGTGAACGCGACAGCTAGATGGAAATCTTTTTTCCGCCCCTGCTACCCGTAAAGGTCTGTCCATTCGCACCATAGAGCCCTGGCTCCTGGTGAGGTTTCAGTACCTCGAGCGCTTTTCGATTAAGGGCAATTTGCCCTTCGAGCAACCAGCCATTGTGCTGGTTCAGATCGCGCAGGTGTTGCGTTTTTCGTGTGATTATCTGCCAGCGATCGGCAATATCGTCGTTCGCGCTACTTTGTACTTTCTGCGCTTCACGCCGTTGCTGCTCAAGATAATCCAGTGTGGCAAGCAATGAGCTTTTCTCTTCCGTGATGCGCTGCAGCGTGCTGCTATGCACATGGCCCACAGAGAGTTGTTTCTGCTCAGCATCCATCACGTCTTTTAACGCGTTCAGGATAACTGTCATTTGATCAAGGATATCTGACAGTTGATTCATACATTATTTACTCAAGTAACTCTGCACTTCGTTAATCAGGGCATCAGCGATTTTGCCGGTGTCCATTTTTAGCTCTCCATTACGGATTGCCGTTTTCAATTGTTCAACGCGTTCCATATTGACGTCGCTGCTGCCCGGCTGCATCAGTTTGGATTGGGCATCACTCAGCGTTACGCTCGTGCTGTTGGCGGTCTTCGATTTTTCCAGACGTACTTTCTGTGCCTGGGTGTCGCTGGTTTCACGTGTTTGAACGGTGCTAACCGGCTTTAAAGGCGATGTACGATCAATGCTCATAGTGTGTTGTCCTCATAGAGGTTTTCCGGCGTTTTGGGTCTGCCATCTTCAGTCGTTGCTTATTTATCGGCAGATGCCGCAGATTCTTTAAAAAGATTATAGGTTAATCAGAATATTCCCATCAGCGCCGACAATTCCACTTACAATTTGACCTGAAGACATGCGTACCCGGGCACTTTGCGACACTGCCGCATTGTTCAGTGCCTGGCCTTCACTATTGACACTAAAGCCTTCGCCATTTGCTACAACCATCACACGCTGACCCGCTTTTACTCGCCAGGCCTGGCGCAGCATTGAGAGCTGAACCGGTTGATCGGGTGAGAGATCGCGCAGGCTTACGGCGTCTTGTGCCTGAGAAATATCGAGCATTGTTTTCGGCGGTAACTGATCGAGCCTGCCGCGTTTAAGCGCTACGCTTCCCGGCGTCAGAACAGTGCCACGGGCAATCGCCTGAGCGGCGACAACATAATTCCCCGTTGCCTGGACGTTTACCTGCAAATAGCGTTTTTCGTTACCGCAGTTCGTCAATACGTTGACGTTTCCCCAAAGCTGAGCGTACCCCGTCAAACTTAAGGCTGGCTGCTCGCAGGTGGGATAAAGATTTTTCGGCGTGCGTATTGTTACCACCACCTCGTCACTAAAGCCAGCCAGTCGTTGTGCAAAAAACGCGGTGAGCTGCGCTTTTAAGTCTTGCGCCAACACTTGCGGGCTTAAAATCAAAAACAGCAATGCCGCGGCTAAACCGCTTTTCAACGTGTACATCGCAGACCCCTGCCTGTTGTTTGTTGAAGAGATGACAGGATTCTACCCGCCACGCAAATCTATCAACGGAATAAATAGCGACGCATTTTGCGCTTATTCCGACGATAAGGCGCGCGTAAGGAGATTTAAGCTGTTGACTAAATAATTGTCATCAGCGGGGAAGCCATGCTCGATAAACTTGATGCCGCGTTACGGTTCCAGCAAGAAGCACTGAATCTGAGCGCGCAGCGCCAGGAAATCCTGGCCGCCAATATTGCGAACGCCGATACCCCGGGGTATCAGGCACGTGATATGGATTTTTCCAGCGAACTGAAAAAGGTGATGGAACGTGGCCGGGCAGAGAACTCAGGCGTCTCGCTGGCGTTAACTTCCAGTCGCCATATTCCGGCGCAAGCCATCTCCACCCCGTCTCCGGACCTGCTCTACCGTATCCCGGATCAGCCTTCCGCAGATGGCAACACCGTGGATATGGATCGCGAGCGTACACAGTTTGCGGATAACAGCCTTAAGTATCAGACAGGGCTGACCGTGCTGGGCGGGCAGATTAAAAGCATGATGTCCGTGTTGCAGGGGAATAACTAACTATGGCATTGCTGAATATTTTTGATATCTCCGGCTCCGCGCTCACCGCGCAGTCTAAACGTCTGAACATGGCCGCCAGTAACCTGGCGAACGCCGACAGCGTCGCCGGTCCGGACGGACAACCTTATCGCGCTAAACAGGTCGTTTTTCAGGTGGATGCTGCACCTGGTCAGGCAACGGGCGGCGTAAAAGTGGCGGGTGTTGTTGAAAGCCAGGCACCCGACAAGCTGGTTTATGAACCCGGCAACCCACTGGCGGATGCGAAGGGCTACGTCAAGATGCCTAACGTTGATGTTGTCGGTGAAATGGTGAACACCATGTCCGCGTCCCGCAGCTATCAGGCGAACGTGGAGGTGCTCAACACCGTTAAAAACATGATGCTTAAAACGCTTACCCTCGGCCAGTAAAAGGAGACTTAAATGTCTATCGCCGTAAATGTGAATGACACATCCAGCAGCAGTGTCAACTCCACCAGCAGCAGTAGCTCCTCTCCGCTGACCACGAGTAGCGCGTCAGATCTACAGAGCAGCTTCCTGACCCTGTTAGTCGCACAGTTAAAAAACCAGGATCCGACCAACCCGTTGCAGAACAACGAACTGACCTCGCAGCTTGCGCAGATCAGTACGCTGAACGGGATTGAAAAACTGAACACCACGCTGGGATCTATCTCCGGTCAGATCGACAGCAGCCAGGCGCTGCAGGCGAGCAATCTGGTGGGTCACGGTGTGATGATTGAAGGCACAACAATTCTGGCCGGTAACTCAACCACAACACCGTTTGGTGTTGAACTGACTCAGGCAGCGGACAAAGCGACTGCGACCATCACCAGCAAAGACGGCACTGTAGTACAGACCGTTGACCTGGGGCCGCTGACCGCCGGCGTCCACACCTTTAGTTGGGACGGCAAGCTTTCGGACGGTACTACCGCCCCCGATGGTTCTTATAAAGTTTCTATCGCCGCCAGTTCAGGCACTACGCAACTGGTTGCTCAGCCGCTGCAATACGCTCTGGTTCAGGGTGTAACGCTGTCGGATTCAGGCAACAAGTTAGATTTAGGTACCTACGGCACCACTACGCTCAACGAAGTTCGGCAGATTATTTAAGCCTTAACACTTATCAGGAGTAAGTCATGGCCTTTTCACAAGCGGTCAGCGGTCTGAATGCTGCGGCCACCAACCTCGATCTTATTGGTAACAACATCGCCAACTCCGCTACGTATGGCTTTAAATCCAGTACTGCGTCCTTCGCCGATATGTTCGCGGGATCTAAAGTAGGTCTGGGCGTTAAAGTCGCCGGTGTTACCCAGGATTTTAATGACGGCACCACCACCAATACCGGACGTGGTCTGGATGTCGCGATTAGCCAGAACGGCTTCTTCCGCCTCGTTGATACCAACGGTTCTGTTTATTACAGTCGCAACGGTCAGTTCACCCTGGACGAAAACCGCAACCTGGTGAACATGCAGGGTTTGCAAGTGACAGGTTTTCCGGCAAGCGGCACGCCTCCGACTATCCAGTCTGGCGCTAACCCAACGGCGATCACTATCCCGACGACGCTGATGTCAGCACAAATCACCACGACGGCCACGATGCCAGTTAACCTGAACTCGTCTTCCAAGACGCCGACAGTGACACCGTTCGACCCGACTAATGCTGACAGTTATAACTTAAAAGGGCCGATCACCGTTTACGATAGCCAGGGTAACGCTCATGACATGAACGTGTTTTATGTCAAAGCCGCAAACAATACCTGGGATGTCTACACACAGGATTCCAGCGTAACGGGCTCTACGGCGACCAAAGCGGCGCGAATGATTTTTAATCAGAACGGTAGCCTGGACAGTGTTTACAACTGGACCCCGAATGCTACGACCGGTGGCTATGATCTGGCCACAACAGCAAACGCTAACCCGGCTATTACGGTCACTTCTGGTACGCTTAGCGGCGCGACTCCCGCGACATTTTCCCTGAGTTTCCTGAACTCCATGCAGCAGAACACCACCAGCGCTGTCGTGACCACCACGCAGAACGGTTACAAGCCGGGTTCCATGGTGAGCTATACCATTAACGATGACGGCACCGTAGTGGGTTCCTACTCCAACGAACAGAAACAGGTGCTGGGTCAGATTGTCCTGGCGAACTTCGCCAACAACGAAGGCCTGAAATCTGAGGGTGACAACGTTTGGTCTGCCACGAACGCATCCGGCGTTGCGCTGCTGGGCACGGCAGGTACCGGAAACTTCGGTTCGCTGACCAATGGCGCGCTCGAAGCCTCTAACGTGGATCTGAGTAAAGAACTGGTCAATATGATCGTCGCGCAGCGTAACTATCAGTCGAACGCGCAGACCATCAAAACCCAGGATCAGATCCTTAACACGCTGGTTAACCTGCGTTAATCGGCTGACGGGATGGTCTAATGGATCACGCAATATACACAGCGATGGGTGCGGCAAGTCAGACTCTGAACCAGCAGTCTGTCACCGCCAGCAACCTGGCCAACGCTTCAACACCGGGTTTCCGTGCGCAGCTTAATGCGCTGCGAGCGGTGCCGGTAGAAGGGCTGTCGTTGCCGACCCGTGTACTGGTCGCCGATACCACACCTGGCGCTGATATGACGCCGGGTGACTTGAACTTTACGTCACGACCACTGGATGTTGCTGTGCAACAGGATGGCTGGCTGGCGGTGCAGAGCGCGGATGGGTCCGAAGGGTATACCCGCAACGGTAACATTCAGGTGACACCGACAGGGCAACTGACCATCCAGGGGCATCCGGTGATGGGTGAAAACGGGCCAATTGCGGTGCCGGAAGGTTCACAGGTCACCATTGCTGCGGACGGGACCATTTCCGCTCTGACGGCCGGTGATCCGCCGAACACAGTTTCTCCGGTTGGCAAACTGAAACTGGTGAAAGCGAACGGTAGCGAAGTGGTACGTGGTGATGACGGTCTTTTCCGTGTCAGCCAAAGCGCGCAAGCCACCCGTGGTCAGACGTTACAGCCGGACCCAAATATTCGTGTGATGTCAGGCGTGCTGGAAGGCAGTAACGTCAAACCTATGGCGGCGATGGCCGATATGATCGCCAGCGCCCGCCGCTTTGAAATGCAAATGAAAGTCATTGGTAACGTTGATGAGAATGCGCAGCGTGCCAACCAGTTACTGTCCATGAGCTAATAAACAGGATTTCCTATGATAGGTTCATTATGGATCGCTAAAACCGGCCTCGACGCCCAGCAAACCAATATGGACGTCATCGCCAACAACCTGGCGAACGTCAGCACTAATGGTTTCAAGCGTCAGCGCGCGGTATTTGAAGATTTGCTTTACCAGACGATTCGTCAGCCTGGCGCGCAATCTTCTGAACAGACTACGCTGCCTTCTGGCCTGCAGATTGGTACCGGTGTTCGCCCGGTGGCCACTGAACGTCTGCACAGTCAGGGCAACCTCTCCCAGACCAATAACAGTAAAGATGTGGCTATCAAAGGTGAGGGCTTCTTCCAGGTCCTGCTGCCGGACGGCACCTCTGCTTATACCCGCGATGGTTCATTCCAGGTTGACCAGAATGGCCAACTGGTAACGTCGGGCGGCTTCCAGGTTCAGCCTGCTATTACCATTCCGGCTAATACCCTGAGTATTACCATTGGTCGTGACGGTGTGGTCAGCGCCACGCAGCAGGGGGCGACAGCACCTGTGCAGGTTGGGCAACTTAACCTGACAACCTTTATGAACGACACCGGTCTGGAAAGTATCGGTGAAAACCTGTACCTCGAAACGCAGTCTTCCGGTACGCCGAACACCACGACGCCGGGGCTGAACGGGGCAGGTCTGCTGTATCAGGGGTATGTGGAAACCTCGAACGTAAACGTGGCGGAAGAACTGGTGAACATGATCCAGGTTCAGCGCGCTTATGAAATTAACAGCAAAGCGGTATCGACCACCGATCAGATGCTGCAGAAACTGTCGCAACTCTAAGGCGTTATCCGGTGTGGCGCAGGCTACACCGGAACCCTGATTTCGAAGATGAATGTAATGCAAAAAAACGCCGCGGGCCGCTACCCCCTGTTAGCTTTACTGGCACTGATGTTGAACGGATGTGCCTGGGTTCCCTCAACACCGCTGGTGCAGGGCGCAACGACCGCTCAACCGATGCCGGGACCCGTTCCGGTCGTCAATGGCTCTATTTACCAGACTGCGCAGCCTATCAACTACGGCTACCAGCCGCTGTTTGAAGACCGTCGTCCGCGTAACGTTGGGGATACATTGACGCTGGTGCTGCAAGAAAACGTGAGCGCCAGTAAGAGTTCATCAGCGAATGCCAGCCGCGATGGCAAAAGCAGCTTCTCAATGGATACGACGCCACGCTACCTAGAAGGGTTGTTCGGTAACGCGCGCGCAGATCTGACAAGCGAAGGCAGCAATTCGTTCAACGGGAAAGGCGGCGCCAACGCCAGCAATACATTTAGCGGCACGTTGACCGTCACGGTCGACCAGGTGCTGATTAACGGCAATTTACATGTGGTGGGTGAAAAGCAGATCGCCATCAACCAGGGCACTGAATTTATCCGCTTCTCAGGTGTTGTGAACCCACGCACCATCAGCGGCAACAATACGGTTCCGTCCACACAGGTGGCGGACGCGCGAATCGAGTATGTCGGCAACGGCTATATCAACGAAGCGCAGAATATGGGCTGGCTGCAGCGTTTCTTCCTTAACTTATCGCCGATGTAACCGGGGTGAATTATGTTTAGATTTCTGGCTGGAATAGCGTTAGTGCTGGTGGCGTGCGTCGCCCAGGCCGATCGCATCCGGGATCTCACCAGTGTACAGGGCGTACGTGAAAACTCCTTAATTGGCTATGGCTTAGTGGTTGGCCTTGACGGAACGGGTGACCAGACCACCCAAACGCCATTCACTACCCAGAGCCTCAATAACATGTTGTCGCAAATGGGGATCACCGTCCCGGCCGGCACCAACATGCAGCTCAAAAACGTTGCGGCGGTCATGGTTACCGCCCAGCTTCCGGCGTTTGGCCGGCAGGGGCAGACCATTGATGTGGTGGTCTCTTCTATGGGTAACGCTAAAAGCCTGCGTGGCGGTACGCTGCTGATGACTCCGCTAAAAGGGGTGGACAGTCAGGTGTATGCGCTGGCGCAGGGGAATATTCTGGTCGGTGGCGCAGGGGCCTCCGCGGGTGGCAGCAGCGTGGCGGTTAACCAGCTTAACGGTGGACGTATCACTGGCGGGGCTGTGATTGAACGTGAACTGCCTTCCCAGTTTGGTAATGGCAACACCATCAACCTGCAACTGAATCAGGACGACTTCACGATGGCACAGCAGATTGCTGACACCATCAACCGTCGTGGCATGGGTGGCGCAACTGCGCTGGATGCTCGTACAGTTCAGGTGCGCGTGCCACAAGGCGGCAGTTCGCAGGTGCGCATGCTGGCGGATATCCAGAACCTGGAAGTGGGCGTCGCGCCGCAGGATGCTAAAATTGTTATCAACTCCCGTACCGGTTCTGTGGTTATGAACCGCGAGGTGACACTCGATAACTGTGCCGTTGCACAGGGGAACCTTTCTGTCACGGTCAACCAGTCTGCTAATGTTAGCCAGCCGAATACACCGTTTGGCGGTGGTCAGACCGTCGTCACCCCTCAGACACAGATTGATCTGCGTCAGAGTGGCGGCTCCCTGCAGAGCATTCGTTCCAGCGCTAACCTCAACAGCGTGGTACGCGCACTGAATGCGCTGGGTGCTACGCCCATTGATCTGATGTCCATTCTGCAATCAATGCAGAGCGCAGGGTGCCTGCGCGCTAAGCTGGAGATCATCTAATGCTGACTGACAGCCGCTTGATGGCGAGCGCGGCATGGGACGCGCAATCGCTTAATGATCTGAAAACCAAAGCCGGCCAGGATCCGCAGGCTAACCTGCGGCCTGTGGCGCGCCAGGTTGAAGGGATGTTCGTGCAAATGATGCTCAAAAGTATGCGCGAAGCCCTGCCGAAAGACGGTATTTTCAGTAGCGATTCCACGCGGATGTACACCAGCTTATATGACCAGCAAATTGCTCAGCAGATGACGGCAGGCAAAGGGCTTGGTCTGGCAGATATGATGGTCCAACAGATGTCCGGCGGACAGGCGCCGGTTCCTCCGGGTGACCAGATGCAGCAAGTGCCGATGAAGTTCGACCGCGAAACTATCAACACCTATCAAAGCCAGGCTATAACGCAAATGGTGCGCAAAGCGCTACCGAAAGCGCCGGAAAGTAGTGACGAGCCGCTGAGCGGCGACAGCAGAGACTTCCTGGCTCAGCTCTCTCTGCCTGCCCGACTTGCCAGTCAACAAAGCGGGGTGCCTCACCACCTGATCCTGGCGCAGGCTGCGCTGGAGTCCGGTTGGGGCCAGCGACAAATTACCCGTGAAAACGGCGCTCCGAGCTTTAACATCTTCGGCGTGAAGGCGACGTCAAGCTGGAAAGGGCCGACCACCGAAATCACCACCACAGAATATGAAAATGGCGAAGCCAAAAAGGTCAAAGCCAGGTTCCGTGTCTACAGCTCGTATCTGGAAGCGCTCTCTGACTATGTCAGTATGCTAAGCCGCAATCCGCGTTATGCGGCGGTAACGACAGCGGCGACGCCGGAACAAGGCGCACAAGCGCTGCAGAACGCGGGTTATGCCACCGATCCGAAATATGCGCAGAAACTGACGACGATGATTCAGCAGCTTAAGTCTATGGGCGAGAAGGTTAGCAAAGCCTACGGCAATGATATTGAAAATCTGTTCTGAAACGACTCAAGTTCAGCTCCAGGTTGCCGATAATCGTTAGCAGGACTTATGTCTCAAAGTTTATAAGGAACCTCAATGGCCAACTTGATTAATACCGCAATGAGTGGGCTCAGCGCAGCCCAGGCGGCGCTTAATACCACCAGTAATAACATTTCAAGTTATAACGTGACGGGCTATACCCGCCAGACAACAGTCCTGAATGCGGCGAATAGCACCCTGGGTGCTGGTGGGTGGATTGGCAACGGCGCGTTAGTCTCTGGCGTACAGCGTGAATATGACTCTTTTATCACCAACCAATTACGCGCAGCGAATACTCAGAGCAGCAGCCTGACGACCCGTTATAACCAGATGTCAAAAATTGACAACATGCTGTCGGGTTCAACCAATACACTGGCTACTGCACTGCAAGGTTTCTTCTCCAGCGTTCAGACGCTGGTCAGTAACGCCGAGGATTCATCATCCCGTCAGAGCGTACTGGGTAAAGCCGACGGTCTGGTTAACCAATTTAAAGTGGCTGATCAGTACCTGCGCGATCAGGACAAACAGGTCAATACCTCGATCTCATCAAGCGTCGACCAGATTAATAACTACACCACCCAAATCGCTAATCTGAACGACCAAATTTCACGTCTGACGGCAGTAGGCGGTGGCGCATCGCCGAACGACCTGCTGGATCAGCGCGACCAACTGGTGAGTGAGCTGAACGGCATTGTGGGTGTTGAAGTCAGTATCCAGGACAACAGCACTTACAACATCACAATGGCGAATGGCTACACCCTGGTTCAGGGCAGTACTGCCCGTCAGCTGGCCGCGGTGGCTTCCAGTGATGATCCGGCCCGTACGACAGTTGCCTATGTTGATCCCACAGCAGGGAATATTGAAATTCCGGAAAAACTGCTGACTACCGGCTCACTGGGGGGCGTGCTGACCTTCCGCTCTCAGGATCTGGATAAGACACGCAACACCCTGGGTCAACTGGCTTATGCTTTCGCCGATGCATTCAATGCGCAGCATAAACAAGGCTATGATGTCGAGGGTGATCAGGGTACTGACTTCTTCACGATTGGCACGCCGTCCACTCTGAGCAATGCAAAGAACACCGGTACTGGCGCACTGACAGCAACCATCAGTGACCGCACCAAAGTGCAGGCGACGGATTATAAACTGATTAAAACGGATACGGGCTGGAATGTGACCCGACTGGCGGATAACACGGCGTTTGCCGTTGCACCTGATGCCAGCGGCAATCTCAGTTTTGACGGTCTGACTGTCAACGTTTCCGGTACAGCGAATAAAAACGACAGTTTTACGGTGAAACCGGTCGTGAACGCGATTACCAATATGAGCGTTGCCATCACCGATGAGTCGAAAATTGCCATGGCGGCCAGTGCGACATCAGGTAAAAGCGACAACACCAATGGCCAGGCGCTGTTAAATCTGCAAAACAGCAAAGTCATCGGCAATACCAAAAGCTTTAACGATGCCTACGCGTCAATGATCAGCTATGTCGGTACGACAACGTCAACGCTGAAAACCAGCAGTACTACGCAGGCGAATGTGGTTACGCAGCTTTCTGATCAGCAGCAATCGATTTCTGGCGTCAACCTTGACGAAGAGTACGGTAACTTGCAGCGTTACCAGCAATATTATCTCGCAAATGCGCAGGTGTTGCAGACGGCAAACACGCTGTTCGATGCGATACTGAACGTACGCTAAGTAAGGGGTAAGAGATGCGTATTAGTACTCAGATGATGTATGACCAAAACATGCGCGGGATCACCAATTCACAGACTAAGTGGATGGATTATGGCCTGCAAATGTCGACTGGCCAGCGCGTGAACAAGCCCTCAGACGATCCGATTGCCGCCTCCCAGGCTGTAGTGGTTTCGCAGGCGCAGCAGCAGAACGAACAGTATAAAACCGCGCGTACTTTCGCTACCCAGAAAGTTTCGCTGGAAGAAAACGTGCTGTCACAGGTGACTACTGCGGTGACGTCGGCGCATACCTCCCTGGTTGCGGCAGCGAATGGCACATTGAGCGACGATGACCGTGCGTCTATGGCAACGGAGCTACAAGGTATTCGCGATCAATTGCTTAACCTGGCAAACAGCACTGATGGTAATGGCCGCTATATTTTTGGTGGTTATAAAACCGACACCCCACCGTTTAATTCAGCCGGTGCTTATAATGGCGGCAGCGTGGCTATCACTCAGCAGGTGGATGCGTCCCGTAGCATGGTGATCGCCCATACGGGTGACCAGGTTTTCAATAGCATTACCAGCAACGCGATCCCCGAACCTAATGGTGGGACTTCGCAAACCAACGTGTTCAGTATGTTAGATGATGCGATTGCGGCGCTGAAAGTCCCGGTTTCGGGAGATGAGGCAGCACAGGCTGTTTCACAGGCAGCACTGGATAAAGCCAACCGTGGCCTGACCAACTCACTGAACAACGTTTCGACCGTTCGAGCGCAGTTGGGTACACAGTTACAGGAGCTGACCAATCTCGATGAGTTGGGAGATGACCGTTCGCTTTCGCTGAAAACGCAGATGAGCGATCTTGTTGACGTAGACTGGAACTCGGTAATCTCGTCTTACACCATGCAGCAGACGGCATTGCAGGCATCCTATAAAACATTTAGCGACATGCAAGGCATGTCGCTGTTCCAGCTCAATAAGTAATCTTCGCTTTAGAACATGTCTGGAAACTGGAACATGTTCTGTGTGCCTGCACCGGTATCCGGTGCGGGCCTTTTTTTTATCCGATATTTCGCGACTCTGCGGCAACACGACGGTTATCGACTAAGCGGATTGCCAGGGCGACTGCGCCGGTCAACGTTGCCAGCGCCACCACGCCAGGCCAGGCGGCGATAGTGTAGACCTTACTGCCCAGCGCAGAACCGAGCGCCATCCCAACGAACACGACGGTAAAGAGCAGCGCATTGAGGCGACCACGTGCCTTTGGCTCCAGGCCATACACCAGATTCTGGTGTGCGACGAGACTGGATTGTAAGCCAAGATCAAAACCAACCGCTGACAGCGCTATCAGCGCCAGTTGGCCATGAGGTGGCAATACCGGCAGCGCGAACATCAGCGCAAAGGAGAGGGTGACCAGCGCCGCACCCAGTTGGGTCACTTTTTCGGCACCGACTTTATCAGCCAGCCCCCCGGCCAATGGCGCCGCCAGTGCGCCTGCTGCGCCTGCAATACCAAACATACCTGCGACTGCGCTTCCGAGATGATATTTTTCCAGCAACATAACAGCGAGCGTTGACCAGAAAGCGCTAAACGCGATGGATAAAAAGCCCTGCGCAAACGCAGCACGGCGTAGGGCAGGGTAACGTTGCCAAAGGTGCGCCATCGTTTTCATTAACGCTGGATAACTCAGCGTTGAATGGGCGGCGAAACGCGGCAATACAAACCACATCAGAACAGCAATAAAAGCAATGCTGACAGCCGCAAGCTGGAACATAATGCGCCAGCCAAATGCCGCGCCGACAACACCGCTCACGGTACGAGAAAGTAAAATACCCAACAGTAAGCCAGTCATCACGGTACCGACGGTTTTCCCCTGCTTACCCTCAGGCGCAAGGATGGCGGCGGCGGGAACGATATCCTGCGCCATGGTTGCCGCCATCCCTATCAAGAGACTGATCAACAATAATCCAGGTAACTGTGTCATCAGGCTACAGGCCAGTAGCAGTAAGGCCAGCGCAGCGCTTTTGGCAAGAATAAGATGGCGACGATCGTAACGGTCACCCAGCGGTAATAAAAAGAGGATGCCCAGCGCGTAGCCTGCCTGGGTTAGCGTTGGAACCAGCCCCATTCCGTTAACGGTTAAATGCAGGTCGCTGCCCATCAGCGGTAATAAGGGTTGTGCATAATAAATCGCCGCGACGCTAAAACCCGCCCCCAGCGCCAGCGCAAAGATAATCCACTGCGCCGGATTTATCGATTGAGAATGACGGTTCATAACTTTTCCTCAAACATATTCATAGTTGGTGTGAATGTATTTTTGACGAATCCAGCGTGACGCGGTAGCCAGTGGAGTGGTAAAACGGTTATACGTGAAACGTATAATGAGAATTTAAATGCAGCGTACAGAACGTATAGATCGCGTTGATTTGATGCGTACGCTGGTGCGCATTGTCGAGGCGGGGTCGTTATCAGCCGCGGCGCGCCAGCTCAATACCACCCAGGCCACGGTAAGTCGACGCCTGCAATCGCTGGAAACCATGCTCGGGGTCAAGCTGGTTCTTCGCACCACCCATGCGATGAAACTTACCGACGATGGCGAGCGCTGCTATCAGCATGCCAGACGCGTCATCGATTCCTGGCTTGCACTGGAAGATGAGCTGAGCCAGACAGAAGATGAGCCCGTCGGGATGCTTCGTGTACGGGCGCCTCATGCTTTCGGCCAGGAGCAGCTTCTTGCCCCGCTGACACATTTTCTTGAGCGCTATCCTCAGCTTTCGGTGCAATGGATGCTGAACGATAAAATAGTTAATTTTCTCAGTGACAACATTGATTGCGCGATTCGTGTCGGGGCTGAGGTGGACCCGGCGACAGTTTCGGTCCTGCTTGCCGAAGTTCCGCGCTGCATCGTCGCATCGCCGACGCTGCTGGCCCGCTTTGCGGAGATTCGCACGCCGCAGGATCTCGCTGCGTTACCATGGATTGCGTTAAGTACCTTCTATCAGCATAACGTAACTCTCACAAACGCGCTGAGCGGTGAAACAGAGCAAGTCATCATCGCCCCCAGACTCTATACCGACAGTTTATATGTGACTCGCAATACGGCGTTGACGGGACTGGGTGTCGCTATTGTCTCAAGCTGGACGGTACAACAGGATATCGAGCAAGGCAGACTGGTAGTTTTACTGCCTGAATGGCAGATTCCACCGTTACCCGTGCATCTGGTCTATCCGTGGGCGCGTTATTATCCGGCGCGTTTGCGGATGTTTCTCCAGTTGATGCGCGAAGTGATGCCAGGCCTGAGTGGAATGCGGCAGCCTGCGTTGAAAGCATAAAAAAGCCGACCCGGAGGTCGGCTTTTTAACAGCGTAGTGCTTATTCTGTGACGTTCGGACGCGTAGCCGGAGCGGTTGCCGTATGCGTGGCGCTGTGACCGCCTGCTGACCCTTTACCGTCAAAGTTGAATTGTGGGCGGACCCAGTCACTGTGACGCGGCGCTTCCGGCACATATGCAGGTGCAGGTGCTTTAGTCATCGGCGCAGTAGCATGGTTGTTCTCGCTGGCTGCAACAGGTACTGCTGCGTGCTCAGTCGCTGCTGTTACCGGAGCTGCGGATGCAATAACCGGTGCTACCGGAGTAGCTTCTGGCTGTTTTTCCACGGCAGCGGCAGGCGCTTGTGGTTGCTCTGCAACAGGTGCTGCTTCTTCGACAACTGGCGTAACGACCGCAGGTTCAGCGGCTTGTGCCACCTCTTCGGCAACCGGGCGGTCTTGTTCTGCAATCAGTTCCGGCTGCGCCTCAACCGGCGCTTCGATCACTTCCGGATGCGTGGTTTCAACCACAACCGGTTCTGGTTCAATGACCGGCGCCTGCGGTGTGACTTCAACCGCTTCTGCGCCCGGTGACTGAGCCTCAGCCACTACTGGCTGTTGTTCTTGCTGTGCGGCAAAAACAACCTGTTCAGCTTCGGCAATCGCAGGTGCGACATCGGTAGCTACGGCAGTGTTTTGCTGCTCAACAGTCGGCGCTTCTTGCACCTCGTCCTGAGGACGGGCAACCGGGTAACGAACCCATACTTTACCCGACGCCATCTCCGGAGAAGCACAGGCAATCTCCAGCGGCATTGCGGACTGGGTCGGGTAACGCTCATCGCGGTAACGGCGACGACGCTGACCACTGACGCGCAGATGACGCGGCGAACGGCGAGAACGACGAGGCATGCCTGCGGTATCACGGTTTTCCGCGGTTTCTTCCTGCTCTGCGGTGTTTTCAACAACCACCGGCAGGTCAAGTTTCGCCAGATCGGTACGTTGTGCAGCCGCTTCCGTGGTTTTCGGTTCTGCTGCAACAATCTCTTCACTTGCGCTTGTCTGAGCATCATCGATACGGATTTTTTGGTTCAACTGACGCTGTTTACGACGCGGCATCACCTGAACGCGCTCTTCCTGTTCAGTTTCCTGCTCAGGCTGTTCTTCACGGTTCAGCGCTTTTGCATCCTGCTGTGCCTGGCGTTTTTCGTCACTATTACGACGACGGTTACGTTCACGGCGGGAAGGTTGCTGCTCATCGCGCTGTTTCGTTTTTTCCGTCTCTTCCGCGGCTACCGTTACTGGCTGGCGAGCTTCGCGCGCCTCGGCATTTTGCTGCGGTTTTTCACGGCGATTACGACGATTTTCATCGCGATTATCACGCGTTTCATTGCCTTCTGCGCGCGGCTCACGACGTTCGTTACGATCGCGACGGTTGCCCTGACGCGATTTACGACGATCTTGCTGGCGCTCCTGCTTCTCTTCTTTCTTCTCTTCCTTAACTTCGGCTGGCGCGGCAGTTTCAGCACCAGCAAACAGATTTTTCAGGGCGAAGAAGAAACGGCTCAGAAGACCCGGAGCAGCAGGTGCTGCGACGGCAGGCGCGTTGCTGGCAGTCGGTTGAGGTTTCGATACTGGCGCTTCCGGAGCGGCGGCAGGTGCAGGCGGAACATCCGGCATGACGAAGGTCGCCAGTGCAGGCTGTTCAGGACGTTTCCGCTCAGCAGACTCTTCATCTGACGGCATCGCCATCTCTTCTTCATGCAGCTTCGGCAGCATGTAGCTCAGAGTGGTTGTCTCTTCGCCTTTACGTACGCGCAGAACAGAATAGTGCGGTGTTTCCATCTGATCGTTCGGTACGATCACGCAACGTACGCCACCCTGACGAGTTTCAATAGCGCTTACGGCGGCGCGTTTTTCGTTCAACAGATATGAGGCAATCGGCACCGGAACGATGGCATGCACTTCCTGCGTATTCTCTTTCAGCGCTTCTTCTTCGATGAGACGCAGAATAGAAAGTGACAGGGATTCGTTGTCACGGATAGTCCCGGTCCCGCTACAGCGCGGGCACACATGATGACTGGACTCGCCGAGTGACGGACTCAGACGCTGACGGGACATCTCCAGCAGGCCAAAGCGAGAAATATGGCTGATTTGAATACGCGCACGGTCCTGACGAACGGCTTCGCGCAGACGGTTCTCCACCGCACGCTGATGGCGTACCGGCGTCATATCGATAAAGTCGATAACGATCAGGCCGCCGAGGTCACGCAGACGCAACTGTCGTGCAATTTCGTCGGCTGCTTCCAGGTTAGTGTTAAAGGCGGTTTCTTCGATATCACCACCGCGGGTTGCTCGCGCGGAGTTGATATCGATGGCGGTCAACGCTTCGGTGCTGTCGATAACGATAGAACCGCCGGACGGCAGACGAACTTCACGCTGGAAGGCGGATTCAATCTGCGATTCGATTTGGTAGTGGCTGAACAGCGGAATTTCGCCGGTGTAGAGCTTAATTTTGCTGCTGAAATCAGGACGACCCAGTGCCGAGATATGCTGGCGAGCCAGCTCAAGTACTTTCGGGTTATCGATAAGGATTTCACCGATATCCTGACGCAGATAATCACGGAAAGCACGAACGATGACGTTACTTTCCTGATGGATCAGGAACGGAGCAGGGCGGTTTTCAGCGGCTTTCTGAATCGCTTCCCAGTGTTTGAGACGGAAACTCAGATCCCACTGCAGGGCATCGGCAGACTTACCGACACCGGCGGTGCGGACGATCAGACCCATGCCATCCGGCAATTCGAGGCTGGCCAGCGCTTCTTTCAGTTCTGTACGGTCATCGCCTTCAATACGGCGAGAAATGCCACCCGCGCGCGGGTTATTCGGCATCAGTACCAGATAGCTGCCTGCCAGGCTAATAAAGGTAGTCAGCGCAGCGCCTTTATTGCCGCGTTCTTCTTTATCAATCTGGACGATAACTTCCTGACCTTCGCGCAATACATCTTTGATGTTCGGACGGCCATGAGAGTTGTAATTGGCAGGGAAATATTCGCGGGCAATTTCTTTGAGGGGAAGGAAACCGTGACGTTCAGCGCCGTAATCAACAAATGCAGCTTCCAGGCTCGGTTCAATACGGGTGATTTTGCCTTTGTAGATGTTTGCTTTTTTCTGCTCGTGTCCAGGACTTTCAATATCCAGATCGTACAGACGCTGCCCATCAACAAGGGCGACACGCAACTCTTCTTGC
Organism: Phytobacter palmae; assembly: GCF_039409775.1. Taxonomy (NCBI): domain Bacteria; kingdom Pseudomonadati; phylum Pseudomonadota; class Gammaproteobacteria; order Enterobacterales; family Enterobacteriaceae; genus Phytobacter; species Phytobacter palmae. The sequence goes on from NZ_JBCIVJ010000021.1 coordinate 49,356, forward strand.
TGAGTTGCGTTGATTAACATTCTTTTCATCGTAACTTACTCATTATTCTTACATTGACGACTAAGCTGCGGGCATGATGACGCCTTTCCGGGGGAGAACCGATGGCCTCGTGTCTGTTCACGTCGCCAACCTCACGGTTGTCGCTCGCTTAAGAGGCGCAGTGTGTCGGTTGCCTGTATTTCCTGTGGAAAACACAGCGCAATTATCAGGGGAACAGCCTGGGAAAAACTCTCCAGAGAAGATTCCATCTACCGGTAAGGACTGCAACCCGCAGCCCGCTAACTGCCTGAAAGTCCAATACGTCTTACGCCATTGCTGCGTGTATGGTCGGACAGGCAAAACTGGTCATTCCGCACAATTGCTTGTTAGAACAAGATCCAACGCGGAAAACTGCAACATTATTCCCTGCGAACCCTGTTATAGCAAGCTGACTTTTACCTTTTATCACCCGGTTACTCACAGTTTTTTCACTTTTGCCTGGCGATTGGTTTAATAACCGCCAAACATCTATGTAGAACGAAGCAGACCAGGATCAAAAGTAAATATAAGCATATAAAAATGAGTGGCGCTATTCATCGACGCTATTTAGAATCGCCTCCCATGAAAACTGAGACACCTTCCGTAAAAATTGTTGCTATCGCCGATGACGAAGCGGGGCAACGCATCGATAACTTTTTGCGCACCCAACTGAAAGGCGTGCCAAAAAGTATGATTTACCGCATCTTGCGTAAAGGCGAAGTCCGCGTGAACAAAAAACGCGTGAAGCCGGAATATAAGCTTGAAGCTGGCGATGAAGTGCGCATCCCACCTGTTCGCGTTGCGGAACGGGAAGAGGAGGCCGTTTCGCCGCATCTGCAAAAAGTCGCCGCGCTTAGCGACGTTATTCTGTATGAAGATGATCATATCCTGGTGCTGAATAAGCCCTCTGGCACCGCGGTACACGGTGGCAGTGGTTTAAGTTTCGGCGTCATTGAAGGGCTGCGCGCATTGCGTCCGGAAGCGCGCTTTCTGGAACTGGTGCACCGTCTGGATCGCGACACTTCCGGCGTGTTGCTGGTCGCCAAGAAGCGTTCTGCGCTGCGTTCGCTGCACGAGCAACTGCGTGATAAAGGCATGCAGAAAGATTATCTGGCGTTGGTGCGCGGTCAGTGGCAGTCCCACGTTAAAGTGGTGCAGGCGCCTCTGCTGAAAAATATTCTCCAAAGCGGTGAACGTATTGTACGCGTGAACCAGGAAGGTAAACCGTCGGAAACCCGTTTTAAGGTGGAAGAGCGCTATGAGGTTGCGACACTGGTGCGTTGTAGCCCGGTAACCGGGCGTACGCATCAAATTCGCGTTCATACTCAATATGCGGGTCATCCGATTGCCTTTGATGACCGCTATGGTGACCGTGAGTTTGATAAACAGCTGGCAGGCACCGGGTTAACGCGGCTGTTTCTGCATGCCGCAGCGTTGAAATTTACCCACCCCAATACCGGCGAAACCATTCGCATTGAAGCACCTCTGGACGAGCAGCTCAGGCGCTGTCTGCAAGTACTGCGTAACCAGAAAGCATAAGCAAGGGCGGTCAGCATGACCGCCTTTCTTTTTATGCGCGAGTCGGTTTAAGAGGCGCGGCTGTGCTCTTTTCCTTGATTGGCAAATTGACCAGCGCTGCCAGGAGGGTCAGGACGATATCTGTATACCATACCCAGTCGAGATTCCCTGCGTATTCCATGGCCAGCCCCCCCAGCCATGCGCCAAAGAAAGCGCCGACCTGATGTGAAAACAAGGTAAAACCAAATAGCGTCGCCAGATAACGGGTACCGAACAACTTTCCTACAATACCTGCCGTTGGCGGCACAGTGGCAAGCCATGTCAGGCCAATCGCACAGGCGAAGATGTAGAACGCCATCGGCGTCTTGGGTGACAGCAAAAAAGCGATAATCAGGATTGCACGTGACGCGTACAGCACGGCGAGGATATATTTCATCGGGAATCGCTTTCCAAGAACACCCGCGAAAATACTGCCTGCGATATTACACAGACCAATCAGCGAAAGGCTAATGGCAGAGACCGAAGCATCGTGCCCGCAAAGGCTGACTTCACCTGGTAAATGTGTGGTGAGAAACGCCACGTGGAAACCACAGGTCAAAAAACCTGCGTGCAGAAGCAGGTAGCTGGGATGGCGAAATGCCGCACGAATTTGCTGTTTAAGACCCGGGTCATCTGATGACGCAGGTTGAGCCTGCATGGGGGAGGGTTTTTCGCTTTTCCGGCACAGGAACCATGATGGAATTATTGTCGACAGCGCGGCGAGGGCCAGGAAAACCAACCCTGCGGCGAAACCACGCAGGCTGATAATGAGTTGTATCAGCGGAGCGAAGATGAATTGTCCCATGGAGCCACCGGCATTGATCATACCGCTGGCAACAGAGCCTTTATCGGATGGCAATCTGCCCGCAACGATGCCAATCAATACAGAGAAGCTACCGGCGGCAGCGCCAGCCGGGCTTAACAGTCCCTGCGCGAGGGTCAGCGGTAAAAACGAAGAGGCCCACAGCGTGCTAAGTTGCCCCAGCGCCATGAGGATAGCGCCGATGACCAACACATTGAAAGCGCCTCGCTTATCCGCCCACGCACCGAACAGTGGCTGAAATGCTCCCCACATCAGTTGGCCTATCGCCAGCGCCATACTGACTTCGGCAATACTCAGGGTGGTGGAATGGACGATAGGGTGGACAAACAGCCCCACCGTCTGCCGTACCCCCATGGTTATCATTAAAATCAGGCTTGCCAGCGCTATCAATGACCACAACCCCACAGAGGGCTGTTGAGATACGTGACCTTTTTCCACCGGGGTTTCCTTAAATAATATCAGTCCATCGGTAGATCTATTAGCGCGATAGCGGGTTACATCCTTCCCGGCGCAGCATCTGGCACAGCGCGATCAGCGGCAGGCCAACCAGGGTATTAGGATCGCGACCTTCGAGGCGGTCAAACAGGGCGATTCCCAATCCTTCACTTTTAAAACTTCCCGCGCAGTGCAGTGGATTTTCTTTGAGCACGTAGTCTTCTATTTCCTGGGCGCTTAAGTGGCGAAAATGCACATCGAAAGGTTCGCACTCAGTTTGTAAATGGCCCGTTGCCGAATTAAACAGCGCCAGCCCGGTATAGAACGTCACAATATTTCCACTTGCCCTGGTTAATTGCCGGCGGGCATTTTCTTCGGTTAGCGGTTTGCCGGTAATTTCACCTTCCAGCATGCACACTTGATCAGAACCAATGATCAAGTGATGAGGAAAACGCTGGGCCAGAGACTGGGCTTTCTCTTGCGCCAGGCGCAGCACCAGGTGGCGGGGGGATTCCCCGGGATGCGGGGTTTCGTCGGTCAGCGGTGCTGCGCATTCAAACGCCAGTCCGAGCTTCTCTAACAGCGCACGACGCCAGGGCGATGTCGATGCAAGAACAATATCTGACATATTTTTTTCACCAAATATGGCTTAACCATGACAGGCATTTTAAACTGTAGGCCGCAATGTGTGCGAATTATTGGCAAAAGGCAACCTCAGGCTGCCTTTTTCTTTGACTCTATGACGTTACAAAGTTAATATGCGCGCCCTATGCAAAAGGTAAAATTACCCCTGACTCTCGATCCGGTTCGCACGGCTCAGAAACGCCTTGATTATGAGGGCATCTATCTGCCCAATCAGGTTGAGCGTGTCGCCGAGTCTGTAGTCAGTGTGGACAGTGATGTGGAATGCTCCATTTCGTTCGCCATCGACAACCAACGCCTCGCGGTTATAACCGGTGATGCGAAGGTAACGGTGTCCCTCGAATGCCAGCGTTGCGGCAAGCCGTTTACCCATCAGGTTCACACAACATATTGTTTTAGTCCTGTCCGTTCAGACGAACAGGCTGAAGCACTGCCGGAAGCGTATGAACCGATTGAGGTTAACGACTTCGGTGAAATCGATCTGCTTGCAATGGTTGAAGATGAAATCATCCTCTCCCTGCCAGTAGTTCCGGTGCATGATTCTGAACACTGTGAAGTGTCCGAGGCGGACATGGTCTTTGGTGAACTGCCTGATGAAGCGCAAAAGCCAAACCCATTTGCCGTATTAGCCAGCTTAAAGCGTAAGTAATAGGTTTTCCCCGCTCAAACGGGGGTAAATCGTAATTAAGGAGTAAGGTCCATGGCCGTACAACAGAATAAACCAACCCGTTCCAAACGTGGCATGCGTCGTTCTCATGACGCGCTGACCGCAGTCACCAGCCTGTCTGTAGACAAAACCTCTGGTGAAACCCACCTGCGTCACCACGTTACCGCCGACGGTTTCTACCGCGGTCGCAAGGTAATCACTAAGTAATCACGCGCAAGCGTGATCAAACTTAGTGAGGATTTCCCCGTGAAAACGGGGATATACCGATACCTTGACTCGTCTAACCCTGGCGTTAGATGTCATGGGGGGCGATTTTGGCCCTTCCGTGACAGTGCCTGCAGCTTTGCAGGCACTGAACTCTAATTCGCATCTTAATCTTCTTTTAGTCGGCGATCCCGACGCTATCACACCATTGCTCGCCAAAGCTGATTTCGAGCAACGCTCGCGCTTGCTTGTCATTCCCGCACAGTCAGTTATTGCCAGCGATGCTCGCCCCTCGCAAGCTGTCCGCAACAGTCGCGGCAGTTCAATGCGGATGGCGCTGGAGCTTGTAAAAGAAGGTCGTGCCGAGGCCTGCGTCAGTGCCGGTAATACCGGTGCGCTGATGGGGCTGGCGAAAATGTTGCTCAAACCTATTGAGGGGATTGAGCGCCCCGCGCTGGTTACTGTTCTACCGCACCAGCAGAAAGGGAGAACGGTGGTGCTCGATTTGGGTGCCAACGTCGACTGCGATGGTAAGATGCTGGCGCAGTTTGCGGTCATGGGTGCGGTGATGGCAGAAGAGGTTGTGGGGATCGCAAATCCTCGCGTGGCGCTTCTGAACATTGGTGAAGAAGAGACCAAAGGTCATGACAACATTCGCGATGCCGCAGCGATTTTGAAAGCAGTTCCGGCGATTAACTATATTGGTTATCTGGAAGCGAACGAATTACTCACTGGTAAAACGGATGTACTGGTTTGTGACGGTTTTACGGGAAACGTCACATTAAAAACGATGGAAGGTGTTGTCAGAGTGTTTCTTTCGCTGCTGAAATCTCAGGGCGAAGGAAAAAAACGGTCGTGGTGGCTGATTTTATTAAAGCGTTGGTTACAAAAAAGCCTGAGCAGGCGATTCAGTCACCTCAACCCCGACCAGTATAATGGCGCCTGTCTGTTAGGATTGCGCGGCACGGTGATTAAGAGTCATGGTGCCGCCAATCAGCGAGCGTTTACCGTCGCGATTGAACAGGCAGTGCAGGCGGTGCAGCGGCAAGTTCCCCGGCGAATTGCCGCTCGCCTGGAATCTGTGTTACCGGAAAAAGACTGAGCGTACATGTATACGAAGATTATTGGTACCGGCAGCTATCTGCCTGAACACGTGCGAACTAACGCCGACCTGGAAAAAATGGTGGATACGTCTGACGAGTGGATTGTCACCCGCACAGGTATTCGTGAACGCCGTATAGCTGCGCCAGATGAAACCGTCTCCACCATGGGCTTTGAAGCGGCAAAGCGCGCCCTGGAGATGGCAGGTATCAGTGCGGATGAGATTGGTCTGATTATTGTCGCGACCACCTCCGCCACGCATGCATTCCCCAGCGCCGCATGTCAGGTGCAGAATATGCTGGGCGTAAAAGGTTGTCCGGCATTTGATGTTGCAGCTGCCTGCGCAGGGTTCACTTACGCGCTAAGCATCGCCGATCAATATGTGAAATCGGGTGCGGTGAAAAATGCGCTGGTTATCGGTTCCGATGTTCTGGCTCGTACCTGCGATCCTGAAGATCGTGGCACCATTATTATTTTTGGTGATGGCGCGGGCGCGGTTGTGCTCGGGGCATCCGAAGAGCCGGGTATCATCTCTACGCATCTGCATGCTGACGGTCGCTACGGCGAACTGTTAACGCTGCCGAATGCCGATCGTGTTCATCCAGAGAATCCCATTTTCCTGACAATGGCAGGAAACGAAGTCTTTAAAGTGGCGGTGACTGAACTTTCTCGCATCGTCGATGAAACCCTCGAAGCGAATAATTTGCAGCGCAGTGAGTTGAACTGGCTGGTGCCGCATCAGGCAAACCTGCGTATTATCAGCGCGACAGCAAAAAAACTGGGTATGTCGCTGGATAACGTTGTGGTGACACTCGATCGCCACGGTAATACTTCTGCGGCGTCTGTTCCTTGTGCGCTGGATGAAGCGGTTCGCGACGGGCGTATTCAGCGCGGCCAATTGATTCTGCTGGAAGCCTTTGGCGGTGGTTTCACCTGGGGTTCTGCGCTGGTTCGTTTCTAGTATTAAGGATAAAAACATGACGCAATTTGCATTTGTGTTCCCGGGACAGGGCTCTCAAACCGTGGGTATGTTGTCTGACATGGCAGCAAGTTATCCGGTTGTTGAAGAGACATTCCGTGAAGCCTCTGCGGCACTTGGCTATGATCTGTGGACGCTTGTTCAACAAGGGCCAGCGGAAGAACTGAATAAAACCTGGCAGACGCAGCCTGCATTATTGACGGCTTCCGTTGCTTTATGGCGCGTGTGGCAACAACAGGGCGGCAAAACACCAGCATTAATGGCTGGTCATAGTCTGGGTGAATACTCTGCGCTGGTCTGTGCAGGCGTTATCCCGTTTGCAGACGCAGTACGTCTGGTAGAGCTGCGCGGTAAATTCATGCAAGAAGCTGTACCGGAAGGGACAGGCGCTATGGCGGCGATTATCGGTCTGGATGATGCATCCATTGCTAAAGCGTGTGAAGATTCCGCGCAAGGGCAGGTTGTTTCTCCGGTAAACTTCAACTCTCCGGGCCAGGTCGTTATTGCGGGCCACAAGGAAGCGGTTGAACGTGCAGGTGCTGCCTGTAAAGCTGCTGGCGCAAAACGCGCCCTGCCGCTGCCGGTCAGCGTGCCGTCCCACTGTGCGCTAATGAAACCGGCTGCCGAAAAGCTGGCGGCGGAATTAGAAAAAATCACGTTCAGCGCACCGCAGGTTCCGGTGGTAAATAATGTTGATGTGAAATGCGAAACGTCGCCGGAAGCGATTCGTCATGCGCTGGTTCGTCAGCTTTACAGCCCGGTGCAATGGACTAAAAGCGTAGAATTTATGGCATCACAGGGCGTTGAGCACCTGTATGAAGTTGGTCCTGGTAAAGTGCTTACCGGTCTGACAAAACGTATTGTTGATACCCTGACAGCGTCTGCGCTTAATGAGCCCGCCGCACTGTCAGAGGCACTTGCGCAATAAAAGAGGAAAACCATGAGTTTTGAAGGAAAAGTCGCGCTGGTTACCGGCGCGAGCCGTGGCATTGGCCGCGCAATCGCGGAAGCCCTTGTTGCTCGTGGCGCGAAGGTTATTGGTACTGCAACCAGCGAAAATGGCGCTCAGGCTATTAGTGAGTATTTAGGTGCAAACGGCAAAGGTCTGATGTTGAATGTGACCGATCCTGCATCTATTGAATCTGTTCTGGAAAACATTCGTGCCGAGTTTGGCGAAGTTGATATCCTGGTCAATAATGCCGGTATCACTCGCGATAATCTGTTAATGCGCATGAAGGATGACGAGTGGAACGATATTCTCGAAACCAACCTGTCATCGGTTTTCCGTCTGTCAAAAGCGGTGATGCGCGCTATGATGAAAAAGCGTCATGGTCGTATCATCACTATCGGTTCTGTGGTTGGCACCATGGGAAATGCTGGTCAGGCTAACTACGCTGCGGCGAAGGCAGGCCTGATTGGTTTCAGTAAATCGCTGGCGCGAGAAGTCGCATCACGCGGGATTACTGTGAACGTTGTTGCTCCGGGTTTTATTGAAACGGACATGACGCGCGCGCTGTCTGACGATCAGCGTGCGGGTATTCTGGCGCAAGTTCCTGCGGGTCGCCTTGGCGGTGCTCAGGAAATCGCCAGCGCGGTTGCATTTTTAGCCTCTGACGAAGCGGGTTACATCACTGGTGAGACCTTGCACGTCAACGGCGGAATGTACATGGTTTAACCACGATTAAATTTATTTGCGTTATTAGGGCGAAAGGCCGCAAAATAGCGTAAAATCGTGGTACGAACTGCCGGGATTTAGTTGCAAATTTTTCAACATTTTATACACTACGAAAACCATCGCGAAAGCGAGTTTTGATAGGAAATTTAAGAGTATGAGCACTATCGAAGAACGCGTTAAGAAAATTATCGGCGAACAGCTGGGCGTTAAGCAGGAAGAAGTTACCAACAATGCTTCCTTCGTTGAAGACCTGGGCGCTGATTCTCTTGACACCGTTGAGCTGGTAATGGCTCTGGAAGAAGAGTTTGATACTGAGATTCCGGACGAAGAAGCTGAGAAAATCACCACCGTTCAGGCTGCCATTGATTACATCAACGGTCACCAGGCGTAAGTGAACATCTCCAGGCGGTCACTCGACCGCCTGAGTTTTATCTTTTATTCCCCTAATCTTAATTTTTTTCCCTCCCTGGAGGACAACCGTGTCTAAGCGTCGTGTAGTTGTGACCGGACTGGGCATGTTGTCTCCTGTCGGCAATACCGTAGAGTCTACCTGGAAAGCTCTCCTTGCCGGTCAGAGTGGCATCAGCCTGATCGACCATTTCGATACTAGCGCCTACGCAACGAAATTTGCTGGCTTAGTAAAGGACTTTAACTGTGAAGACATTATCTCGCGTAAAGAACAACGCAAGATGGATGACTTTATTCAATATGGAATTGTCGCTGGCGTTCAGGCCATGCAGGATTCTGGCCTTGAAGTGACGGAAGAGAACGCAACCCGCATCGGTGCCGCTATTGGTTCCGGTATTGGCGGTCTCGGCCTGATTGAGGAAAACCACAGTTCTTTAGTGAATGGTGGTCCACGTAAAATCAGCCCGTTCTTCGTCCCGTCGACGATTGTTAATATGGTGGCCGGTCACCTGACCATCATGTTTGGCCTGCGTGGCCCGAGCATTTCGATTGCCACGGCCTGTACGTCTGGCGTGCATAACATCGGTCATGCTGCACGTATGATAGCCTATGGCGATGCGGATGCGATGCTTGCCGGTGGCGCAGAAAAAGCGAGTACCCCGCTGGGCGTAGGTGGTTTTGGCGCGGCACGTGCGCTTTCGACACGCAACGATAATCCTCAGGCTGCGAGCCGTCCGTGGGACCAGGACCGTGATGGTTTTGTCCTGGGCGATGGCGCAGGCATCATCATGCTTGAAGAGTATGAGCATGCGAAAAAACGCGGTGCGAAAATTTATGCGGAAATCGTTGGTTTCGGCATGAGCAGCGATGCTTACCACATGACATCTCCGCCGGAAAACGGCGCTGGTGCTGCTGATGCGATGGTCAATGCCCTCCGTGATGCGGGCCTTGAGCCAGGTCAGATCGGCTACGTTAACGCTCATGGGACATCGACCCCTGCGGGTGACAAAGCTGAAGCGCAAGCGGTGAAATCGGTATTTGGTGATGCAGCGAGCCGTATTATGGTTAGCTCCACCAAATCCATGACGGGTCACCTGCTGGGTGCAGCGGGTGCGGTAGAGTCTATCTACTCCATCCTTGCTCTGCGCGACCAGGCTGTTCCGCCAACCATTAACCTGGATAACCCGTCTGAGGGTTGTGATCTTGATTTCGTTCCGCACGAAGCCCGCCAGGTAAGTGGTCTGGAGTACACGCTGTGTAACTCATTCGGCTTTGGTGGTACTAACGGTTCCTTGATCTTTAAAAGGGTCTGAGTGTAGCGCTGTTTTTTTACCTACCAGCCTGTAAAAAGGTCCGCACTGCGGGC